>NZ_CP087176.1:5848420-6150048 GCF_024748695.1 Pseudomonas sp. B21-040 | reverse complement strand
GCAAGGTCAATGGCGATATTTCGGCTGGTTGCTGCTGTTCAGTGCGATCAGCGAAATTCCTTACCGAATGTTCATTCCTGATCCCGACACCTTGAACGTGTTGCCCACGCTGGCCCTGGGCCTGTTGGTGGCGCGTGGCTGGCAGCACCAGACGCTGCAATCGCGACTGTTGGCCGCCGCTGCATTGCTGGTGGCGCTGCTGTTCTGGCAACGGTTGATGTTCGGCTTCTTCGGTGTGCTATTGCCGTTGGCGATGCTGCTGGTGATCCGGCGGCCCTGGTATTTTGCGCTGTTGCCGGGGCTGGTCTGCCTGGCGGCCAACGAATGGCACACGCTGTATTACGCCGCCCGGCTGGGCAACAGCGCGGCCATCCCCGGTATTGTTGCTTGTCTGATTGCGCCATGGTTGGGGCTGGTCCTGTTGCGACACGCAAAAGGCGTAAAACCACCGCCCATGCGCCGCTGGGCGTATGCGCTATATCCCGTGCATTTTTTCCTGCTGCTACTTGTCCGTCAGATCGCTGCCTGACTCCTGTGGGAGCGGGCTTGCCCGCGATGGCGAAGTCAGGTCCAGCAATGATGCCGACTGACACACTGCTATCGCGGGCAAGCCCGCTCCCACAGGGGATTCTTTCAAGTTTGAAGATTGTGTCCGGTCAGGCATTTCGGCTTATGTCGTAAACGCACCTTTGCGTGGCGTCCGTAGGCATTTGACCTGTCTGCGCCGGTCATACCATCGGCATCAAAGGGCACTGCCGTCATGCCAGTGCCTTACCGAGACGAATGGCGCACAGATGCCGCTGGGAGAGACGCGATGTTCAGCAAGCAAGACCAGATCCAGGGTTACGACGATGCACTGCTGGCGGCGATGAATGCCGAGGAGCAACGTCAGGAAGATCACATCGAGCTGATCGCGTCGGAGAACTACACCAGCAAGCGCGTCATGGAAGCGCAAGGCAGCGGCCTGACCAACAAATACGCCGAAGGTTATCCGGGCAAGCGCTACTACGGTGGCTGCGAGCACGTGGACAAGGTTGAAGCCCTGGCCATCGAGCGCGCCAAGCAGTTGTTCGGCGCTGATTACGCCAACGTGCAGCCGCACTCCGGTTCCTCGGCCAACAGCGCCGTGTACCTGGCCTTGATTCAGGCTGGCGACACCATTCTGGGCATGAGCCTGGCCCATGGCGGTCACCTGACCCACGGCGCCAAAGTGTCGTCCTCGGGCAAGCTGTACAACGCCGTGCAGTACGGCATCGACACCAAAACCGGTCTGATTGACTACGACGAAGTCGAGCGTCTGGCCGTCGAGTGCAAGCCGAAGATGATCGTTGCCGGCTTCTCGGCCTACTCCAAGACCCTCGACTTCCCACGCTTCCGTCAGATCGCCGACAAGGTCGGTGCACTGCTGTTCGTCGACATGGCCCACGTCGCTGGTCTGGTCGCCGCCGGTCTGTACCCGAACCCGCTGCCGTACGCCGACGTGGTCACCACCACTACCCACAAGACCCTGCGCGGTCCACGTGGCGGCCTGATCCTGGCCAAGGCCAACGAAGAAATCGAGAAAAAGCTCAACGCCGCAGTATTCCCGGGTGCCCAGGGCGGCCCGCTGATGCACGTCATCGCCGGTAAAGCGGTGTGCTTCAAAGAAGCGCTGGAACCAGGCTTCAAGGTTTACCAGCAACAAGTGATCGACAACGCCCAGGCCATGGCCGGCGTGTTTATCAAACGCGGCTACGATGTAGTGTCCGGCGGCACCGATAACCACCTGTTCCTGGTCAGCCTGATCCGTCAGGGCCTCACCGGCAAAGAGGCGGACGCAGCACTCGGTCGCGCCCACATCACCGTCAACAAGAACGCTGTCCCGAACGATCCACAGTCGCCGTTCGTGACCTCCGGCCTGCGTATCGGCACCCCGGCGGTGACCACGCGCGGTTTCAAGGTGACCCAGTGCGTCACGCTGGCCGGCTGGATCTGCGACATCCTCGACAACCTCGGCGATGCCGATGTCGAGGCCAATGTTGCCCAGCAAGTGTCGGCACTGTGCGCGGACTTCCCGGTTTATCGCTGAGCGCGGTTTTGGAGTAAATGACTATGCAACGCTACTCGGGCTTCGGCCTCTTCAAACACTCCCTCAGCCATCACGAAAACTGGCAGAAAATGTGGCGCACGCCGACCCCTAAAAAGGTCTATGACGTGGTCATCGTCGGCGGCGGCGGGCATGGTCTGGCGACCGCCTACTACCTGGCCAAGGAACACGGCATCACCAACGTGGCCGTGGTCGAAAAGGGCTGGCTGGGTGGCGGTAACACCGCGCGCAACACCACCATCGTTCGCTCCAACTACCTGTGGGACGAGTCGGCGCACCTGTACGAACACGCAATGAAACTGTGGGAAGGCCTGTCCCAGGACCTGAACTACAACGTGATGTTCTCCCAGCGTGGCGTTTACAACCTGTGCCACACCCTGCAAGACATCCGTGATTCCGAGCGTCGCGTCAGCGCCAACCGCCTCAACGGCGTGGACGGTGAACTGCTCGATGCCAAACAAGTGGCCGACGAGATTCCGTACCTCGACTGCTCGAAAAACACCCGCTACCCGGTGATGGGCGCGACCGTCCAGCGTCGCGGTGGCGTGGCCCGTCACGATGCCGTGGCGTGGGGCTTTGCCCGTGCCGCCGACGCCTTGGGCGTGGACCTGATCCAGCAGACCGAAGTGATCGGTTTCCGCAAGGAAAACGGTGTGTGCATCGGCGTTGAAACCAACAAGGGTTTCATCGGCGCCAAGCGCGTCGGTGTGGTCACCGCCGGTAACTCCGGGCACATGGCCAAACTCGCCGGTTTCCGTCTGCCGATCGAATCCCACCCGCTGCAAGCGCTGGTGTCCGAGCCGATCAAGCCGATTATCGACAGCGTGATCATGTCCAACGCCGTGCACGGTTACATCAGCCAGTCCGACAAGGGCGACCTGGTGATCGGCGCCGGTATCGACGGCTACAACGGCTACGGCCAGCGCGGTTCGTACCCGGTGATCGAACACACGATCCAGGCCATCGTCGAGATGTTCCCGGTCTTGTCCCGCGTACGCATGAACCGTCAGTGGGGCGGCATCGTCGACACCACGCCGGATGCCTGCCCGATCATTTCGAAAACCCCGGTACCGAACATGTTCTTCAACTGCGGTTGGGGCACCGGCGGCTTCAAAGCGACACCTGGCTCGGGCAACGTGTTTGCCGCAAGCCTGGCCAAGGGTGAAATGCACCCATTGGCCGCACCTTTCTCCATCGACCGTTTCCACAACGGTGCGTTGATCGATGAACACGGCGCTGCTGCGGTTGCCCACTAACAAAGGCCCCATGAAAACTACTGCGCTCGGCAATACGGCGTTAAAAACAGGCTCGAAATGCTCACTTAGTAAACTAAGCTCCGCTTTCTCGCCTGTTTTTGCCTTGTCTTGCCTTCGCTCGCTACGTTTTCACGGCGCTTGATAGGAGAAATCCCCATGTTGCATATCTTCTGTCCTCACTGCGGCGAGTTGCGCTCCGAAGAGGAATTTCATGCATCCGGCCAGGCGCACATCCCGCGTCCACTGGACCCGACCACCTGCACCGACGAGGAGTGGGGCGACTACATGTTCTTCCGCGATAACCCTCGCGGTCTGCACCACGAACTGTGGGATCACGTTGCCGGTTGCCGTCAGTACTTCAACGTCACCCGCGACACCGTGACCTACGAGATTCTGGAAACCTACAAGATCGGCACGAAGCCGCAGTTCACCGACAAGACTGAAAGTCCGAAAGCGGCCGCGCAGGCTCTGGGAGCGAAGGTATGAGCCAGATCAATCGCCTGTCCAACGGTGGACGGATCGACCGCAACAAAGTCCTGAGCTTCACCTTCAACGGCCAGAGCTACAAAGGCTTTGAAGGCGACTCGCTGGCCGCTGCACTGCTGGCCAACGGAGTCGACATCATCGGTCGCAGCTTCAAGTATTCCCGTCCGCGCGGCATCTTCGCTGCGGGCGCTGAAGAGCCGAACGCCGTGCTGCAGATCGGTGCGACCGAAGCCACGCAGATTCCGAACGTACGCGCCACGCAACAAGCGCTGTACCAAGGTTTGGTCGCCACCAGCACCAACGGCTGGCCAAGCGTGAACAACGACATGATGGGGATTCTCGGCAAGGTCGGCGGCAAGCTGATGCCGCCGGGCTTCTACTACAAAACCTTCATGTACCCGCAATCGTTCTGGATGACCTACGAGAAGTACATTCGCAAGGCCGCCGGTCTTGGCCGTTCGCCGACCGAGAATGATCCGGACACCTACGACTACATGAACCAGCACTGCGACGTGCTGATCGTCGGCGGTGGCCCTGCTGGCCTGGCCGCTGCACTCGCTGCTGCACGCAGCGGTGCCCGTGTGATCCTCGCCGATGAACAGGAAGAGTTCGGCGGCAGCCTGCTCGATTCCCGTGAAAGCCTCGACGGCAAGCCTGCTGCCGAATGGATCGCCAGCGTCATCGCCGAGCTCAAGGACACCCCGGACGTGCTGCTGTTGCCGCGCGCCACGGTCAACGGTTACCACGACCATAACTTCCTGACCATTCACGAGCGCCTGACCGATCACCTCGGCGATCGCGCACCGATTGGCCAGGTCCGCCAGCGCATCCACCGTGTTCGCGCCAAGCGTGTCGTTCTCGCGACCGGCGCTCACGAACGTCCACTGGTTTACGGCAACAACGACGTGCCGGGCAACATGCTCGCCGGCGCTGTGTCGACCTACGTACGTCGCTACGGCGTGGCACCGGGCAAAAAACTGGTGCTGTCGACCAACAACGATCACGCCTACCGCGTTGCTCTGGATTGGCTCGACGCCAGCCTGCAAGTGGTGGCCATCGCCGACGCCCGCAGCAACCCGCGTGGCGCACTGGTGGAAGAAGCCCGCGCCAAAGGCATTCGCATCCTCACCGGCAGCGCCGTGATCGAAGCCCGTGGCAGCAAGCACGTGACCGCTGCTCGCGTGGCGGCGATTGATGTGAAAGCTCACGCCGTGACCAGCCCTGGCGAGTGGCTCGATTGCGACATCGTTGCCAGCTCCGGCGGTTACAGCCCGGTGGTTCACCTGGCTTCGCACCTGGGTGGCAAACCGATCTGGCGTGAAGACATTCTCGGTTTCGT
This sequence comes from Pseudomonas sp. B21-040, assembly GCF_024748695.1. NCBI lineage: Bacteria > Pseudomonadati > Pseudomonadota > Gammaproteobacteria > Pseudomonadales > Pseudomonadaceae > Pseudomonas > Pseudomonas sp. B21-040. The sequence continues at coordinate 6,144,881 of NZ_CP087176.1, read as the reverse complement.
ACCGGGCGAAGCACCGCAAAAACGCGTGTGCGTCGGTGGCATCAACGGCGTCTACGGCCTTGGCGATTCCCTGGCCGACGGTTTTGAAGGGGGCGCTCGCGCCGCTGCCGAAGCCGGGTTCCAAATGGTCGAAGGCGTACTGCCAAAAGCCCTGAGCCGTCTGGAGGAGCCAACCCTCGCGCTGTTCCAGGTACCCCACGAAAAAGCTACCGCACGGGCACCGAAGCAATTCGTCGACCTGCAAAACGACGTCACCGCTGCCGCCATCGAACTGGCGACCCGCGAAGGTTTCGAGTCGGTTGAACACGTCAAGCGCTACACCGCACTGGGCTTCGGTACGGACCAGGGCAAGCTCGGCAACGTCAACGGCCTGGCCATCGCCGCCCGTTCGCTGAACGTGACCATCCCGCAGATGGGCACCACCATGTTCCGCCCGAACTACACGCCGGTGACTTTTGGCGCCGTGGCCGGTCGTCACTGTGGGCACATCTTCGAGCCGGTCCGTCACACCGCGCTGCATCACTGGCACGTGAAAAACGGCGCTGAATTTGAAGATGTCGGTCAGTGGAAACGCCCTTGGTACTTCCCGAAAAACGGTGAAGACATTCACGCCGCCGTGAAACGCGAATGCAAAGCCGTGCGCGACAGCGTCGGCCTGCTGGACGCCTCGACCCTGGGCAAAATCGACATTCAGGGCCCGGATTGCCGTGAGTTCCTCAACCGCATCTACACCAACGCCTGGACCAAGCTCGATGTGGGCAAGGCGCGTTACGGCCTGATGTGCAAAGAGGACGGCATGGTCTTCGACGACGGCGTAACCGCTTGTCTCGCCGACAACCATTTCGTGATGACCACCACCACCGGCGGCGCTGCACGCGTGCTGCAATGGCTGGAAATCTACCACCAGACCGAATGGCCGGAGCTGAAGGTGTACTTCACTTCCGTGACGGATCACTGGGCAACCATGACCCTGTCCGGGCCGAACAGCCGCAAGCTGCTCAGCGACGTCACCGACATCGACCTGAGCAACGAAGCGTTCCCGTTCATGACCTGGAAAGAAGGTCTGGTCGGCGGCGTGCCTGCGCGGGTGTTCCGGATTTCGTTTACCGGTGAGCTGTCCTACGAAGTCAACGTACAAGCCGACTACGCCATGGGCGTGCTCGAGAAAATCGTCGAGACCGGCAAGCAATACAACCTGACGCCCTACGGCACCGAGACCATGCACATCCTGCGGGCCGAGAAGGGCTTCATCATCGTCGGTCAGGACACTGACGGCTCGATGACCCCGGACGACTTGAACATGGGCTGGTGTGTCGGTCGCACCAAACCGTTCTCGTGGATTGGCCAGCGTGGCATGAACCGCGAAGACTGCGTGCGTGATCAACGCAAACAACTGGTGGGCCTGAAGCCGATCGATCCAGCCAAATGGCTGCCGGAAGGTGCGCAACTGGTGTTCAACACCAAGCAGGCGATCCCGATGACCATGGTCGGTCACGTCACCTCCAGCTACTTGCACAACTCCCTCGGCTATTCGTTTGCCATGGGCGTGGTGAAGGGCGGCTTGAAGCGCATCGGTGAGCGAGTGTTCGCACCGCTGGCCGATGGCAGCGTGATCGAGGCGGAAATCGTTTCTTCGGTGTTCTTCGATCCAAAGGGTGATCGCCAGAATATTTGATGCTGATCGTTCCCACGCTCTGCGTGGGAATGCATCCCGGGACGCTCCGCGTCCCTTTAACAGCCGAACGCGGAGCGTCCGTAGAGGCATTCCCACGCAGAGCGTGGGAACGATCATTCAGGAAAGGTGCTTTATGACCGCAGCCAATGTTTACCAACAACGCCCGACCACTGGGGCCAAGGCCGAGTCGTCGCTGCATCACGCAGGCCTGCAAAGCCTGGTGGGCAAGGGCCGCAAGAACGCCGGCGTGACCGTGCGTGAGAAAAAACTCCTCGGCCATCTGACTATTCGTGGTGATGGTCATGACGCCGCGTTTGCCGCTGGCGTACACAAGGCGCTGGGCATCGAACTGCCGGGCGCACTGAGCGTCATCATCAAAGGCGAAACCAGCCTGCAATGGATGGGGCCGGATGAGTGGCTGCTGATCGTCCCGACCGGTGAAGAATTCGCCGCCGAGAAAAAATTGCGTGAAGCGCTGGGTGACCTGCACATCGCAATCACCAACGTCAGCGGCGGCCAGCAGATTCTTGAACTGAGCGGCCCGAACGTACGTCAGGTGCTGATGAAATCCACCAGCTACGACGTGCACCCCAACAGCTTCCCGGTGGGCAAGGCTGTCGGCACCGTGTTCGCCAAGTCGCAACTGGTAATCCGTCATACCGCCGAAGACACCTGGGAACTGCTGATCCGTCGCAGTTTCTCGGATTACTGGTGGTTGTGGTTGCAGGATGCGGCGGCCGAATACGGGCTTAGTGTTCAGGCCTGAAGAACTCTGAACTCCCTGTAGCAGCTGCCGCAGGCTGCGTTCGGCGACGAAGTCGTCGTGAAACTTGCGGCAGTATTTTTTCAGACGGATCCGGGATTCAGGGTTTACGACGACTTCGTCGCCGAACGCAGCCTTCGGCAGCTGCTACACGGGCCAGGTTGCCCACAAAAAGGAGTCACCGCACTATGAGCCGCGCCCCAGACACATGGATTCTGACCGCCGACTGCCCAAGCATGCTCGGCACCGTGGACGCGGTGACCCGCTTTCTGTTCGAGCAGGGCTGCTACGTCACCGAACACCATTCCTTTGATGACCGGCTCTCGGGCCGTTTTTTCATTCGTGTGGAGTTTCGCCAGCCCGACGGCTTCGATGAACAGTCGTTTCGCGCAGGTCTTGTCGAGCGCGGTGACGCCTTCGGCATGCTCTTCGAGCTGATACCGCCGCACCATCGACCGAAAGTGGTGATCATGGTCTCCAAGGCCGATCACTGCCTCAACGATTTGCTCTATCGCCAACGCATTGGCCAGTTGTCGATGGACGTGGTCGCCGTGGTCTCCAATCACCCGGACCTCAAGCCGCTGGCCGACTGGCACCAGATTCCGTACCACCACTTCCCGCTGGACCCGAACGACAAGCCGTCACAGGAGCGTCAGGTCTGGCAGGTGATCGAAGAGTCCGGCGCCGAACTGGTGATTCTCGCCCGCTACATGCAGGTGTTGTCCCCGGAGCTGTGCCGCAAGCTCGATGGCAAGGCGATCAACATTCATCACTCCCTGCTGCCCGGTTTCAAAGGCGCCAAGCCTTATCACCAGGCCTACAACAAGGGCGTGAAACTGGTCGGCGCGACGGCGCATTACATCAACAACGACCTGGACGAAGGGCCGATCATTGCCCAGGGCGTGGAGGCTGTTGATCACAGTCATTACCCGGAAGATCTGATCGCCAAGGGGCGGGATATCGAAGGGCTGACGTTGGCGCGGGCCGTCGGGTATCACATTGAAAGACGCGTGTTTCTCAACGCCAATCGTACGGTCGTTCTCTAGATCGCCTTCGCGAGCAAGCCCGCTCCCACATTGGATTTGTGTCGTTTACAAATTCTGTTTACACCCACGATCAAGTGTGGGAGCGGGCTTGCTCGCGAAGAGGCCATAACAAACAACACAAGACACACAGGCAATAACCCGAGCAATCAACGCGCCGCCGACCCATGGCGACGCGACCGCTACATAAAAACAACAGCGAGGTGAAAGCATGTCTGGCAATCGTGGTGTGGTGTATCTCGGCAATGGCAAAGTCGAAATACAGAAAATCGACTATCCAAAAATGCAGGACCCGCGCGGCAGGAAGATTAATCACGCTGTCATCCTGCGTGTGGTGTCCACCAACATCTGTGGTTCCGACCAGCACATGGTGCGCGGCCGTACCACCGCTCAGACCGGTTTGGTGCTGGGCCACGAAATCACTGGCGAAGTCATCGAGAAGGGCAGCGACGTCGAGAACCTGCAAATCGGCGACCTGGTTTCCGTACCGTTCAACGTGGCTTGCGGGCGCTGCCGTTCCTGCAAGGAAATGCACACCGGTGTCTGCCTCAGCGTTAACCCGGCCCGTCCGGGCGGTGCTTATGGTTATGTCGACATGGGCGACTGGACCGGCGGCCAGGCCGAATACGCGATGGTGCCGTATGCCGACTTCAACCTGCTGAAACTCCCGGATCGCGATCGCGCGATGGAAAAAATCCGCGACCTGACTTGCCTCTCAGACATCCTGCCGACCGGTTACCACGGCGCCGTGACGGCCGGTGTCGGCCCAGGCAGCACCGTGTACATCGCCGGTGCCGGCCCGGTCGGCCTGGCCGCGGCGGCTTCTGCTCGCCTGCTGGGTGCTGCGGTGGTAATCATCGGTGACGTCAACACCGTTCGCCTGGCGCATGCCAAGGCTCAAGGTTTTGAAATCGCCGACCTGTCCCTGGACACCCCGCTGCACGAACAAATCGCTGCATTGCTGGGCGAACCGGAAGTGGATTGCGCCGTCGACGCCGTCGGCTTCGAAGCCCGCGGTCATGGCCATGACGGTGTGAAACACGAGGCTCCGGCGACCGTGCTCAACTCGTTGATGGGCGTCGTGCGTGTTGCTGGCAAGATCGGTATTCCGGGCCTGTACGTGACGGAAGATCCGGGCGCTGTCGATGCCGCCGCAAAAATGGGCAGCCTGAGCATCCGCTTCGGTCTGGGCTGGGCCAAATCCCACAGCTTCCACACTGGCCAGACGCCGGTGATGAAGTACAACCGCCAACTGATGCAGGCGATCATGTGGGACCGTATCCACATTGCCGATATCGTCGGTGTTGAAGTCATCAGCCTGGACGACGCGCCACGTGGTTATGGCGAGTTCGATGCGGGCGTGCCGAAGAAATTTGTGATCGATCCGCACAAACTGTTCAGCGCGGCGTAAGCCTCCACGCAAAACAAAACGGCGACCTTCGGGTCGCCGTTTTTTATGGCTGAGATGATCGTTCCCACGCTCTGCGTGGTAACGCCTCCTGTGACGCTCTGCGTCCCGGGCTGCATTCCCACGCGGAGCGTGGGAACGATCATTAAAGGGCCGCCAACGCTCCTTGATATAGAACGGGTCCCGTTGGTTGCCCCGTCGGCGAACCACCCTTCGGCTCAAGACTGACCGCCAACGCAATCGGTTTGCCAATCAGCGCCTTCTGCACGTCGCTCAGTTCAACCTTGCCTTTACCGCCCGCCGGAATTACCCCAAGGGAAATCGGCTTGCCATCCGCTGGAATCGCCCACAGCTCCAGACTTCGCCCCGGATCAACCGCTGCCAGCGTCAGCGGCTCAACGTTCAAATAATCCTCATGCGCTTCAACCTTCAGCGCAGGCTGCGCGTCGGCAGTCAGCAGCGTGGCGCTGTAACGCGCACTGTCGCGGTTATAAATCACACCCAACGTCACGGCGATCACCAGCGAGCAAACCGCCGCCGTCACTCGTAACCAGCTCCAGAACTGACGTTTTTCCGGCATGTGCAGCACTTGCGGCTCAATCCGCGCCGTAATTCCCTGCCACACCCGATCTGGCACCGGCTGCTCGGGCAGCGCTTCGGTCAAACTGGCCAGGCTTTCCTGCCACTGCGCTAATTCCGCACGAAGCGCCGCGTCTTCCAGCAACAGCTGTTCGAAACGCCGACGAGCGGCAGAGGGCATCAAGCCAATGGCGTAATCGGCGGCGAGGGCGCGGCGCAGGGTCGGGGTTTGATAGTTCATGATTCAAGGCACCTGCGCAGTCGCTCCATACCGCGGCGGATCCAGGATTTCACCGAGCCCAACGGCGCGGCCAGGTGTTCGGCGAGCTCAGAGCAGGACAACCCCTGAAAGTAAGCCACGGTGATCGATTGACGCTGCATGCCGTCGAGGCTTTCCAGGCAGCGGTTCAAGGCGTTGGCCTCACGGGCACTGCTGAGTTGTTCGTGGGCCGATGGGCTTTCATCCACCAGCGCCTGTTCTTCAAGGTCACTCAACGGCCGGTCGCGGTGTTTGCGCAACTGATCGATCGCCTGATGACGGGTGATGTTGATCATCCAGGTCAGCGGTGCCGACAGATGCGCCTCGTAGCGCGAGGCGTTGTTCCAGATGCGCACAAAGCTTTCCTGCAGCACTTCTTCAGCTAGATCCGGCCGCCCCATGAAACGCAGCGCTACGCCATGCAGGCGTGGGCCGACGCTGCGGTAAAGCGTCTCGAAAGCGCGGCGGTCACCCAGTGAACACTGGGCCAACAACTGCCTGAGCTGATCGGCGTCGGCGGTGGAAATAGCAGTTCTCCAGACAGTCGAGGGTGCGGTGGTGGGCTGCGTGCGGGGCCGGTTGCAGGCAGAGGTTAGTTCACTGCGTGCGGTTGTTCCATTCACGGCCGGACACCTCGAAAAGACCCGCCGACCCCGATGGACGGGGTCGGCGGTATGGCTCAGCTTTTCGGCATCAGCACTTTGTCGATGACCTGAATCACGCCGTTGGACTGGTATACGTCGTAGGTGGTGATGTCGGCGACGTCACCTTTTTCATCCTTGATGGTGATGTTGTGCGGGCCGTTCATCGTCGCCCAGAGCTTGCCGCCGGCAACGGTGGTGAGCTCGGTCTTGCCGCCGCCGGCCTTGATCTTCTCGGCCAGAGTCTTCATGTCGAGCGTGCCGGCGACCACGTGGTAAGTCAGAAGTTTGCTCAGCGCTGCTTTGTTTTCAGATTTGAGCAACGTGTCGACCGTCCCGGCGGGCAGCGCGGTGAAGGCCGAGTTGACCGGGGCGAACACGGTAAACGGACCTTTGCCTTTGAGGGTCTCCACTAAGCCTGCGGCTTTCACGGCGGCGACCAGGGTGGTGTGGTCGGCGGAGTTCACCGCGTTATCGATGATGTCCTTGCTCTGCATCATGCTTTGGCCGCCGACGATAACAGAGTGGCTCGTGTCTGCCGCTTGCACGGTGTTCAGGACGAGTCCGCCACCAAGGGCCAGGGTCAGCAGGCTGGCAATCAACGGCGTTTTGATCGATGTGTGTTTCATGGTGATGATCCTCGTGAAGGGAATCGGCCAGGATTGTCTGTCCGTGCTTGATATACGCGGGCGGGGCCAGACTGGATGCAGCGCCGGTGCATTCTTTTTCGACTGTTCGTCAGGGGATCGCCAAGGCTTGGAACAATCCCCTGGGATGCCAGTCCAAACCACAGTTTTTCGCCACCCATTGCCGGGTGGTTTTCATGGCACATGAGGATGTCTGGATGAAGATTTCACGCGGTTTTGCACTGGCTTCGCTGATGTGTCTGGCGGCCAGTCCGGTCTTTGCTCAGTTCAGCCTGTTCGATGCGGCCAATGCCCTCTCCGGCACGCAGGCCGATGACGCCGCCGCGTCCGCGCCGACTGCGACGACCGCGCAGACGGCCGGTCTGCTGAGTGCCCTCAGCCAGTTAAACGTGACGCCAGAACAAGCCATTGGCGGTGCCGGGGCGATGCTCGGTCTGGCGAAGAATCAATTGAGTTCGACCGACTACTCGGAGTTGTCCAAAAGCGTGCCCGGAATCGACTTACTGTCCGGTGGCGGTGAACTGGGTGTCCTCAGCGGCTTGCTTGGCTCGTCCGGTCAAGCGGCAGGTCTGGGCAACGTCTTGGGCAACGTGAATAACACCAACGACCTGAACAGTGCCTTCAGCGCGTTGGGCATGGACACTGGCATGATCGGCCTGTTTGCCCCCGTGCTTCTGCAATTTTTTGGTCAGCAGGGCGTCGGCGGGTCGCTGCTGACAAACCTGGGCGGGATCTGGGGCGCAGGCACCGGTACCTGATTCAACGGCGTTCGGCGCGCAAGGCGTCGATGCGCTGGTCCTTTTCGATCCAGAGCTGGTTGACCCAGTTCTGGATTTTTTCGCGAAACAGCGGATCGTTTTCGTAATCACCCTGCCACAACGCCGGGTCGAGTTCGCGGGTCTTGATGTCGATGATGACCCTCGGCACGCCGCCACTGATCAAATCCCAGAACCCCGGAATCGTCGGTTGCGGGTACACCACCGTTACATCGAGGATGGCGTCCAGCTGTTCACCCATTGCTGCCAGCACAAACGCCACCCCGCCGGCCTTGGGCCGCAGCAGGTGAGTGAAGGGTGATGGCTGCTGAACACTTTTTGCTGCGGTATAGCGAGTGCCTTCCAGGTAATTGACCACTGTCACCGGCTGACGCTTGTACAACTCGCATGCCGCTTTGGTGATCTCCAGATCCTTGCCGGCCAGTTCCGGATGCTTGGCCAGGAAGGCCTTGGTGTAGCGCTTCATGAACGGATAATCCAGCGCCCACCACGCCAACCCCAGGAACGGCACCCAGATCAGCTCTTTCTTGAGGAAGAATTTGAAGAACGGCGTGCGGCGATTCAGTGTCTGGATCAATGCCGGGATATCGACCCAGGATTGATGATTGCTGATCACCAGGTAAGAGGTGTCGATGCGCAGGTCATTGCCGCCCCGAATGTCCCATTGCGTGGGGATGCACAGGCGAAAGATCAGCTTGTCGATTTCGGCCCAGGTTTCGGCAATCCACATCACCACCCAGGAGGCGTAATCGCGAAAGCGCCCGGACAGGACCAGTTTGAGCAGGGCAAACACCATCATCGGTCCGATCAGGACCAAGGTGTTGAGCAACAGCAGCAGGGTAACGAAACAGCCGGTGAGCAGGCGGCGCATAAGTAACTCTTGGAATCCTTTGGGCGCGCCATGATAAGCAGCTTCGGGCGACAGGCCAAATCAGCGGTGACGAATGTTTCACGATTGGCCCGATATGCTTGAGCGAAATTGGATCTGCCAAGCTGTTGTGCTGATTGATCCGGCCCCATCGCGAGCAAGCTCGGCTCCCACAAGGTTTCGTTGCGTACCCCCAATCCACTGTAGGAGCCGAGCTTGCTCGCGATGCGATCTCAGGAACGAACGAATTGCTCGCTGACGGTCTAAAATGCCGCTGCCCACTCCTCAAGGAAGCCCATTACGTGAAATCCCTTCTTGCACTGCTTTCCCTTGTGGCCCTGCCAGTCCTGGCCGCCGAGCCGACCCTGTACGGGCGTTACGAATACATCGCGCTGCCGGAAATCGGTGGCGAGGTGCTCAAGGCCAAGATGGACACCGGTGCCCTGACCGCGTCGCTGTCGGCCCGGGACATCGAAACCTTTACCCGTGATGGGGAAGAATGGGTGCGTTTCCGCCTCGCCACCAAGGATGCGAGCAACAAGGTCTACGAACACAAGGTCGCGCGGATCAGCAAAATCAAGACGCGCTCCGAGGAAGAGGACGACACTGACGTGGTCGAGCCCTCCAAGCGCCCGGTGGTCGATCTGGAACTGTGCCTGGGCAACGTCAAGCGCACCGTGGAGGTCAACCTGACTGACCGCAGCAGCTTCAACTACCCTTTGTTGATCGGCGCCAAAGCCTTGCGTGAGTTCGGCGCGGCGGTGAACCCGGCACGCCGTTTTACCGCCGACAAACCCGACTGCTGATTTCAGTTGGTCCGATTGACGTGACGTGAGCCTTGGGGCACCGTTCGCCCACTTCTTTGCCGGGCCAGGACGCCATGCCTCATATCTTGATTGTCGAAGACGAAGCGGCGATTGCCGACACCCTGATTTTCGCGTTGCAGGGTGAGGGCTTCACCACGACCTGGCTGAACCTTGGCGCGGCAGCGCTGGACCATCAGCGCGCCACGCCGGCCGATTTGATCATTCTCGACATCGGTTTGCCGGACATCAGCGGCTTTGAGACCTGCAAGCAATTGCGCCGTTTCAGCGATGTGCCGGTGATTTTTCTCAGTGCCCGCGATGCCGAAATCGATCGTGTGGTAGGTCTGGAAATCGGTGCCGACGATTACGTGGTTAAACCGTTCAGCCCACGGGAAGTGGCCGCTCGGGTCCGGGCGATTCTAAAACGCATGGCCCCAAGAGCGGTGGCCGAGGTCCCATCGGCGCTGTTCCGCATCGACAGCGAACGGGTGCAAATCAATTACCGTGGCCAAGCGCTGAGCCTGACCCGCCACGAATTCCGCTTGCTGCAATGCCTGCTGGAACAACCCGAGCGGGTGTTCAGCCGCGAGCAATTGCTGGATGCACTGGGCATCGCCGCCGATGCCGGTTACGAGCGCAGTATCGACAGCCACATCAAGAGCGTGCGCGCCAAATTGCGTCTGGTGCGGGCGGACGCCGAGCCGATCCAGACCCATCGCGGCCTCGGCTACAGCTACAGCCCGGGGCACAGCTGATGCCGCTGGGAATCCGGATTTTCCTGGTCTACGTGCTGTTCATCGGCCTGACCGGTTATTTCGTGCTCAACACCGTGATGGAGGAAATCCGCCCCGGTGTGCGCCAGTCCACCGAAGAAACCCTGGTCGACACCGCCAACCTGATGGCCGAAATCCTGCGCGATGACTTCAAGGCCGGCACCCTCAACCAGAATCGCTGGCCGCAGCTGCTCAAGGCGTACGGCGAGCGGCAGCCGAAGGCGAGCATCTGGGGCTTGCCGAAAAATCAGGTCAACCATCGCATCTACGTCACCGATGCCAAGGGCATTGTGGTGCTGGACTCCAGCGGCATGGCGGTGGGGCAGGATTACTCACGCTGGAACGATGTCTACCTGACCCTGCGCGGCGAGTACGGCGCACGCTCCACGCGCAGTGATCCGAACGATGCAACCTCCTCGGTGATGCACGTCGGCGCGCCGATCCGCGACAACGGCCAGATCATCGGCGTAGTCACCGTGGCCAAGCCCAACAGTTCGTTGCAGCCTTATGTCGATCGTACCGAGCGACGATTGCTGGCCTATGGCGCCGGGCTGATCGGTCTCGGCCTGGTGTTTGGTGCGTTGTTGTCGTGGTGGTTGAGCGCAGCGTTGCGACGGTTGACGGCTTATGCACAAGCGGTGAGTGAAGGCCGACGGGTCGAGGTTCCACACTATCGCGGCGGTGAACTGGAGCAACTGGCGACAGCGGTGGAACAGATGCGCACGCAGCTCGAAGGCAAAGCCTATGTCGAGCGTTATGTGCACACCCTGACTCATGAGTTGAAGAGCCCGTTGGCGGCGATTCGCGGTGCGGCGGAATTGCTGCAAGGTGAAATGCCATTGGCCCAGCAGCAGCGGTTCGTCAGCAATATCGACAGTGAAAGTGTGCGGATGCAGCAGTTGATTGAACGGCTGTTGAACCTGGCTCAGGTCGAGCAGCGTCAGGGGCTGGAAGAGCGTGTAGAGGTGTCGCTGGCCGGGTTGGTGGATGAATTGTTGAAGGCCCAGGCGGCGCGGATCGAAGGCAAGCAGTTGCGGGTGGAGCAACGGATTCCGGCTGGTCTTGCTTTGACAGGCGAGCCGTTTTTGTTGCGCCAGGCATTGGCCAATTTGCTGGAGAACGCACTGGATTTCACCCCGGCCAAGGGGCTGCTGCGATTCAGTGCCGAGCCGGTTGGAGAGCAGATCGAGTTCAAACTGTTCAACCAGGCCGAGGCGATTCCCGACTATGCGTTGCCGAGGTTGAGCGAGCGGTTCTACTCATTGCCGCGCCCGGACAGCGGGCGCAAGAGCACCGGGCTCGGTCTCAATTTTGTCGAAGAAGTGGTCAAGTTGCATGGCGGGACATTGAGCATCGGCAATGTCGACGGTGGGGTTGAAGTGACGTTGCGCATGGCTTAGGGCCGACCCAGTCTCCACATAATCTCCACATTCCCCTCATAAATCCCCCACACAGCCATCCCAGACTCTCCCCATCCAAACAGGGAGAGTCCCATGAACCGAAGCCTGACCCTAAAACTGGGGGCGATTGCCCTTCTGATTCTGTTGTTACTGATCCCGCTCTTGATGATCAACGGCGTGATCCAGGACCGCCAGCAACTGCGCGACGGTGTGCTCGAAGACATCGCCCGCAGTTCCAGCACCAGCCAACAACTGAGCGGGCCGTTGATGGTGGTGCCCTATCGCAAAGTGGTGCGCACCTGGAAGCTCAACCAGAAAACCAACCAACGCTATCAGGAGGTCGGCCTGGAGCGCGGCCGCCTGTATTTCCTCCCGGAGCGTTTCGAGCTTGATGGCCAGATTCAGACTGAACTGCGCTTGCGGGGTATTTACGAGGCGCGCCTGTTCCATGCGGACAACCACATCAGCGGGCATTTTTCGATTCCGGCGCAATTGGGCATCAAGGAAGACTTTGCTGATTACCAGTTCGACCAGCCGTTTTTGGCGGTGGGTATCAGCGACATTCGCGGCATCGAAAACGCCTTGAAACTGGACCTGAACGGCCAGCCTCTGGACTTCGTACCGGGCAGCCAGGTGGGCTGGCTGGGGGAAGGTGTGCACGTGACGCTGCCGGCGCTGGACGCAAAACAAGCCACTGAGCTGGCCTTCGGATTCGACCTGCGTTTGCAGGGCACTGGTCAGTTACAGGTCCTTCCGGTCGGGAAAACCAGCCAGGTGTCTTTGACTGCCAACTGGCCCCATCCAAGTTTTATCGGCAATTTTCTGCCGGCCCAGCGTGAGGTGAACGATCAAGGTTTCACCGCCAACTGGCAGACCTCGTTCTTCTCCACCAACTTGCAGGAAGCGCTGAACAGTTGCGTGTCAGGCGGTGGTTGCGAGGCGTACAACGGGCGCAGCTTCGGCGTGAGTTTCATCGACCCGGTGGATCAGTACCTCAAGAGTGATCGTGCGATCAAATATGCCTTGCTGTTCATCGTGCTGACGTTCGCCGGTTTCTTCCTGTTCGAAGTGTTGAAAAGCCTGGCGGTGCACCCGGTGCAATATGCATTGGTCGGCGTGGCATTGGCCTTCTTCTACCTGTTGCTGCTGTCGCTGTCGGAGCACATCGGTTTTGCGCTGGCGTATCTGTTGTCGTCCGCCTGTTGTGTGTTGTTGATCGGGTTCTATGTTTGCCATGTGCTGCGCAGCGTGCGCCATGGCTTGAGTTTTTCGGCGGGGTTGGCGGCGTTGTACGGCGTGCTCTATGTATTGTTGAGTGCCGAGGACTATGCGCTGCTGATGGGCTCGTTGTTGCTGTTCGGGTTGCTGGGCGTGTTCATGGTGCTGACCCGCAAGCTGGACTGGTACGGGATCGGTCAGAAGACGGCCAAGCCACTGGAGTTTGACTTGGGGGCGGTGCAATGAGCCGGTCGATCGGGTTACGGGAGGATCAGCGGGAAGGGGCGGTGTTGGCGACGCTGATTTTTGAGCTGTTTCCATTAGATCAGGTGTGGTGCCATCGTCGGAACGCCGCCCGGAGCCGGCTCACTCCTACAGGGGATCTTCAGGGAGCAAAGATCAAACTGTAGGAGCGACGGTGCGACGATTCGACCTGCTCGCGATGAGGCCGGAACAGTCAGCGAAGATCTAAACCTTGGGCATCGTCGCGATCATCGAAGGCCGCTGGCTCACTTCGAAATACCACGCCGCCAATTGCGGGTTCGCCTCGCGCCATTCCAGGTCCGGATGGCGCAAGTCGATGTAGCCCAGCGCACAGGCAACGCTGATCGCCGCGACGTCGAAATGGCAGGTCAGCTCGGCAATCGCGTCTTTTTCCAGCAGCGCCAATGCGCGACGAATCTTGTCGCGCTGGGCATCCAGCCACTCGTCCCAGTGTTTCTCCGGGGCGCGCAGGACCAGTTCATAACGCACCATCACCGAGGCGTCCATGATCCCGTCGGCCAGAGAGGCCAGGGTCAGGCGCCGCCAGCGAGCCGAACCTTCGCGCGGGATCAGCGGGTTGCCGACGTGTTGGTGATCGAGGTAATCGAGGATCACCCGGCTGTCATGGATGATGTTGCCGTCGGCCAGGCGCAGGGCCGGGATTTTGCCCAGCGGGTTGTCTTCGTTGAGCGTCAGGTCCGGGTTGACGGGCGTGAGCACGCAATCTTGCAGTGCCACGCGACCGGTCTGACCGGTTTCGTGCAGCAGCACCATGACTTTACGAACGAAGGGCGATAAAGCGTTGTGGTACAGGGTCATGCTGGGGGCGGACATGGCAACGTCTCGGTCTGGGTCAGTGTCGGCCAGCATAGCGCGTTGTTGCGCTAGCTCAAGATGGGAGCGGATTCGCTCCCATAAAAGCTCAGCGGCGTTGCAACAGGCCGCGCAGCGCGAGAAAAGCGGGAACGCCCAGGCCAAGCCAGCTCAAGGCGTCCCACACGCCATCGCCCAGCAACGCGGCGAACAGCCCGGCCGCGCTGAGCAGGGCGATGACCGTCGGCGTGCCGAAGACTTTCCAGAAGTTTGATTGCCTGGGCTTCATGCGTTCACCTGCTCGCGTTCGAGAGCGGGTTTTACCGCTTTGCGCCGCACCACCCACAGGTAAACCCCGCTGCCGAGCACGATGATGGTCAGCACATCGAGGGTCGCCCAGAGGATCTTCATCGGCATGCCGCCGTAATCGCCGAAATGCAGGGGTTGTGACATGCCCATGGCGTCCATGTACCACGGCCGTTCCGCCACGGCGGTGACTTGCAGGGTGGTCGCGTCGATCAGCACCGGTGTCAGCAGGTGCGACGTCAGGTGCGTGCTGCCTTTCATGAACACCGCGTAATGGTGTTCGCTGGAAAACCGCGTGCCGGGGAAGGCGATGAAGTCTGGCGCCATGCCCGGGGCAACTTCCTCGGCAATGTCGAGCAGGCGAGTCGCCGGCGCGAGGTGCGTCAGCGGTGGAGCGTCGCGGTACGGCGCGACCATCGCGTTGAGGCTGTCGTTGCGCCAGGCGGCAATCAGCAGGTCGGCACAGGCGCTGATAACGCCCGTCACACCGACGACCAACGCCCAGGTCAGCGTGACCACGCCGATCAAATTGTGCAGATCAAGCCAGCGCAGACGAGTGGATTTGTCCTGGCGCACGGTGGCGAACGTCAAGCGACGCATGAACGGCAAATAGAGCACCGTTCCGGAGATGATGGCGACCACAAACATCAGGCCCATGAACGCCAGCAGCAACTTGCCCGGCAGGCCGGCAAACATGTCCACGTGCAGGCGCAGCATCACCATCATGAAGCCGCCGTTGGCCGATGGCGTCTCCAGGGCTTCACCCGTGCGGGCGTCGAGCAGGAAGGTGTGCGACGAGTTCGGCTCGGTGCCCGCGGTGGCTGCCATGATGGTCAGCACGGCGTTGGGTTCATCGTCCTCGAAACCGAAATACTGCAACACCTCGCCGGGGCGATGTTTTTCGGCGGCATGAACCAACTGCTGCAGATTCAGGTGCGGGGTGTCCGCCGGCATTTCTTTCAGCTCAGGGGCATCGCCCAGCAAGTGGTCGATCTCGTGGTGGAAGATCAACGGCAAGCCGGTCAGCGCGAGCATCAGCAGGAAGACTGTGCAGATCAGGCTGGTCCAGGTGTGGACAGCCGACCAGCGACGAATTGTTTTACTTTTCATTTCCAGACCTCCAGAAATACCAAAGCCGTCCTGAAGAGGACGGCCTGGCCGTGGGGCATGTCAGGTCAGACGATTACCACTTGTAAGTTGCACTGGCGACGACGCTGCGCTGGTCGCCGTAGTAGCAGTAGAAGCTGTCGCACGTGGAGATGTAGTCCTTGTTGAACAGGTTGGTGGCGTTCAGTTGCAGGGACGCGCCTTTGAGGGTGTTGTCCAGGCGGCCGAGGTCGTAATGAACCGCCGCATCGAACACGGTGTAGGCGTCAGCCTTGCCCAGTTCGGTGTTGGCCTGGTCGCCGTAGGTGTTGCCGGTGTAGCGAACACCGCCACCCACGCCGAAACCGTCCAGCACGCCGTTGTGCCAGGTGTAATCAGTCCACAGCGACGCCTGTTGGTTAGGCATCAGTTGCAGGCGATTGCCCTTGAAGTCGCCATCTTGAACTTCGGATTTGGCCAGGGTGTACGCGGCGATCAACTTGAGGTTTTCGGTCACGTCGGAAACCGCTTCCAGCTCCAGGCCTTTGACTTTGACTTCACCGGTCTGGCTGGTGATCGGCGTACCGGCAACCGTGGTGGTGACCGAGACGTTTTTCTGGGTCAGGTCATAGATCGCCGCGGTCAACAGCGTGTTGCTGCCCGGTGGTTGGTACTTGATGCCCAGTTCCCACTGTTTGCCTTCGGTGGGTTTGAACGATTCGGTGGACGAGGCCGCAGCACCAGTCGTTGGCTGGAAGGATTCGGCGTACGACAGGTAGGGCACGAAGCCCGAGTCGAACACATAGCTGATCGCTGCGTTGCCGCTGAAGTTCTTGTCGCGCTCGGTGTTGGTGGCGTCGCCCTTGTTGAAGAACTTGGTGCCCGTGTGGACCCAGTCCTCACGTCCGCCGAGGGTCAGGCGCCATTGGTCGAGGGCCATTTGATCCTGCACGTACACGCCGGTCTGGTAGGTCTTCTGATCGTAATCGTAGAACGCGGTGGAGCGGTCCGGACGCTGGATCGGCAGGCCATGGATCGGGTTGTTGACGTTGATCGGCGGCGCGCTGCCGAAGATCGAGAGGTAGTTGGTGTTGCTGCGCTGGTGATCGAGGCCCAGCAGTACGGTGTGACGCACGTCGCCGGTGGCGAAGTCGGCCTGGAAGTTGTTATCCACGGCGAACTGGCTGATGTCTTCGTCGACACTGGTGGTGGTGCGACCCACATTGCCAGCGTCATCAACCTGGGTGAACGGATACGAGCCAACGGTGACGGCCTGGAACGACAGATCCGTCTTGGTGTAACGCAGGTTCTGCCTGAATTGCCAGACGTCGTTCAAGCGATGCTCGAACGCATAACCCAGCGCGTAGTAGGTGCGGTCGTAAAATTCCCAGTCAGGATCGCCGAGGTTCTTGTGATGGGAAATGTCGCCGAACGGCATGTCGATTTTAGTGCCTTGCACCGGCAGGAACTGGCTGGTGATGCCGGTATCGTCGCGGGTGAACTGGGTCAGCAAGGTGAACCGGGTGTCGTCGTTGATGTTCCAGGTCAGGCTCGGCGCAATGTTGTAGCGCTTGTTCTCGACGTCGTCGATCTGCGTATCGCTGTCGCGCACCACACCACTGAGGCTGTAGAGAAACTCGCCTTCGTCATCGATCTTGCCGGTGCTGGCAAAGTTGATCTGGCGCTGGTTGTAGTTGCCGTACTGCAACTGGATTTCGTGGCTGTCTTCAGCGGTGGGGCGGCGGCTGACCATGTCCAGCAGGCCACCCGGTGGGGTCTGGCCATACACCGAGGAAGCCGGGCCGCGCAGCAAGGCCAGGCGATCGAGGTTCCAGGTTTCCTGTTTCGGGGTGGCGTACGTGCCTTTAGGCAGTGGCAGGCCATCGAGGAATTGGGTCGGTTCAAAACCACGAACGCGCAGCCAGTCGGCACGGGTGTCGCTGCCGTAGCTGCTGGCGGTGATGCCGGGCAGGTAGCGCACGGCGTCATCGAGATTCTGCACATTGCGATCGTCCATCTGCTCGCGGGTGACGACCGAAATCGAGCGCGGTGCTTCGAGCAGCGAGGTGTCGGTTTTGGTGCCGGCGGCGGTGCGAGTCGCCAGGTAGCCGTCTACCGGGCCCCAGGCGCTTTCGGTGTTTTGCGTGCCGATGACGGCAGTTTCCGGCAAAGCCAATGTGCCCTCGGGCGTGGCGACCAGGCTGTAGGTGCCGGCGCTGCTTTGTTCCAGTTGCAGGCCGGTGCCGCGCAAGGCTTCACGCAAGGCAGCGGGAGCGTCGAACTGGCCCTTCACCGGTGCCGAGGTCTTGCCTGCCGCCAGCGATGGGTTCAACGACAGCGCCAGACCGGCCTGACTGGCGATCTGATTCAGGGTGCTGGCCAATGGCGCGGCCGGCAGGTTGTAGGCGCGAACGCTGGAGGCCTGTTCAGCGGCGATCAGCTGGGAGCTGGCCAAAGGGCTGCAAAGGGCTATGGCGACGGCCAGCAAGCTGGGGCGCAACAGGGTGTCTAGCAAACGGGACATACAGCGGCTCCTGAATGGAAATATTTCTCAATTGCTTAGGTGCCGCACGAGAATCGAAAAGTGATAGGGCTGGATGAAAATAATTTCGATTCAGCAATTGATCGTTCCCATGCTCTGCTTGGGAATGCCTCAATGGACGCTCCGGATGTGACGCAGAGCATCACGGGCTGCGTTCCCACGCGGGAGCGTGGGAACGATCACGCAGGGTGACCTGGGCGTCAGGGTTTGGCGTCAACCTTCGCCACCGTCACCCACCAGGACGTGTGCTGTTCGATTTGCACCGGCAAGGTCGGGAGCAGGGCGCTCAGGGCTTTTTCGGTATCGTGCAGCGGGAAGCTGCCGGTGATCCGCAGGTCGGCAATTTCGGGTGCAACGCCTAAATGCCCGCGTCGATAACGACCGAGTTCGCGCACCAGATCTTCCAGGCGGGCGTTGTCGACCACCAGCATGCCGCGAGTCCAGGCATCGGCGCCGGGGTTGACGGCGACAATTGGCCCCAGGCCATCGCTGCGCATCAGCACTTGCTGACCTTCGCGCAGAATCTGTTCCTCGGGATTCGATTGCGGATGCGCCGCCACCGCGGACTTCAACACGCTCAGGCGCGTGCCTTGTTCCTCGCGCTTGACCAGGAACAGCGTCCCGAGTGCCCGCATGCTGCCTTCGCGGGTTTCGACGATAAACGGCCGGGCATCGCCATGACCGGTCTCGACGAGGATTTCGCCTTCCTGAAGGATGATCCGCCGCTGCTTCTCATCAAAACGGATGTCCACGGCGCTGTGGGTGTTGAGGTTGAGCAGCGTGCCGTCGACCAGGCGCAGGGTGCGTTGCTCGCCGGTGGCGGTGCGCTGGTCGGCCAGCCAGTAGTCGAGGGGCAGATAGCGATCACCGGCAAACAGCGCCAACCCGATCACTGCGACAACGCTGGCCAAGCCGCTACCCAGTTTTCGAACGCGACGACGAATGCTTTCACGCGATTGCAGCAGCGCCGTACGGGCCGGGCCGTTGGCGACGCTGAAGCGTTGGTCGAGCATGCCTAGCTGGCGCCAGGCCCGGGCATGTTCTTCGTGAGCGGCGTGCCACTGGCTGAACGCTTCGCGCTCCACCGGGTTACCGGAGTCCAGCGATAATTGCCAGGCAATCGCTGCATCCAGCACCTGGGCCGAAACGGGTTTGGAACTGACCAGGCTCATACTGGCTCACCGTACAACGCGATGTAGCACTGACGAATCCCCTGGGCCAGGTATTGCCGGACACGCGGCACCGAGACGCCCAATCGCTCGGCGATTTCGGCATGACCGAGGCCGTCGAGGCGGTTATAGAGAAACGCTGCCCGGGCCTTGCTCGACAGCTGACCCAACAGGCGGTCGATGGCTTTAAGGTCTTCTAGAATCATCTGCTGCTCTTCGACCGACGGTTGTTCGCCTTCGGGGATCAGCATCAGTTCGGCCAGGTAGGCCTGCTCCAGTGCAGCGCGACGGAAATAGTCGAACAACAGGCCTTTGGCAATCGCCACCAGAAACGCTCGCGGCTCGCGGGGCTCTTTGAGCTCATCGCGGCCCAGCAACCGCACAAAGGTGTCCTGGCTCAGGTCTTCGGCACGTTGCGGGCACGCCACGTTGCGTCGCAGCCACGCCAATAGCCAACCGCGATGGTCGCGATACAACGCACCAACGAGCTCACTTTGGGGGCTTTGAATTGAAGACACGCAGCATCACCGATTGGGAAGTGTTAACTAACGAGAATAGTTCGCGATTGTGGCAGAGGCGGGGAAGGTAAGCAATTGGCGCTGGTCGGGTGGGTGATGACCATATCTATTCGGTACAGCCTTCTGTAGCAGCTGCCGAAGGCTGCGTCCGGTTGCGCAGCAGCCGCCATTCTGCCGGCAAGCTTGATCGGATGTACTGGGCATTGATGTGACGACCGCTGCGCAGTCGGACGCAGCCTTCGGCAGCTGCTACAGAGGAGTGTGATGGCCGTTAGAAGGAAGGCGCCTGCTGCCGCCGTTTCCACTGACTCAACCGCTGTTGCAGGTTCAACGGGCTATGGATTTGCTGCTGCCGTGCCCGACTGAACAGGATCAGCGCCAACTCAGCGGTAGCCAGCGCATCGGCACTGGCGTTATGCCGCTCGAAGACTTCCAGCTTGAACCAGTCGATCCACTCATCCAGCCCGGCGTCTCGAATGTGAGCCTGGGGGCAAAGCAGCGGGGCGATGTCGGCCACATCCAGAAACGGATGGGTCAGCTTGTAGCCCAAGTGGTCTTTGAGCGCGCGGCCTAGCATGTGCTGATCGAAGGGTGCATGAAACGCCAGCACCGGGCTGTCACCGACGAACTCCATGAATTCGAGCAAGGCCTGCGCCGGGTCACTGCCGGCCGCAATGGCGCTAGGCCCCAGCCCATGAATCAGCACGCTGGGCGCAAGCTTCAGGTTGGCGCATTGCAGCGTACGTTCGAATTGCTGGCTGAAGTCGATGGCGCCGTCCTCGATCACCACGGCACCGATGGACAACACCCGGTCCTTGTTCAGGTTCAGCCCGGTGGTTTCCAGGTCGAGGACCACCCAGCGTTGCTCGCGCAAGCTGCATTCGCCCAACTCGGGCGCTGCCGGCAACTGTTTGAGACGTTGTTGCCATTCGCCCGTCAGGAGCGGAGTGGCCGGGCGCAACCATGAAAACAGGCTCATAGCTGATACCGCAGGATCAGGCTGCTTTGCAGGCGTTGCGCCTGGCGCAGGGACTCACGCAGGATTCGGCGGTCCAGATGATTGAGGCTGTCCGGGTCAACCCGGTTGGAGTAGGGCAAGTTCTCCCGCGTTTGCAGCTGATGTTGCTGCATGCGGGTTTGCTGAATGAAGTGATACGCCTCTTCATAGGCCGCACCGTCCAGTGGCTGGATGACTTCTTTGGCCACCAGCTGGCGAAAGCGCTCCAGGGTATTGTTGGTCTCGATCCCGTGAGCCAATGCCAACAACCGTGCGCCGTCGACGAAAGGCGTCAGGCCCTGCACCTTCAGGTCCAGCGTGGCTTTTTCACCGTTCTTGCGCGCCAGGACGAACTCACGGAAACGCCCCACCGGCGGACGATTGCGCAAGGCATTCTCGGCCATCATCCTCTGAAACAGTCGGTTATCGCCGACTTGATCGAGAATTGCGCGGCGTAATTGCTCGCACCCTTGCTCGTCGCCCCAGACCACGCGCAAGTCGAAATAGATGCTCGAACCCAGCAGGTTTTCCGGCGTCGCCTCGCGAATAAAAGCTGCAAAGCGCCGCGCCCATTCGGCTCGCGACAAACACAGCTCCGGGTTGCCCGCCATGATGTTGCCCTTGCACAGCGTGAAACCGCAGAGCGCCAGGCTCTGGTTGATCTGATGGGCAATGGGCAACAGCTTGCCGCGAATCTCTGCCGCGTGCGCAGCGTCCCGAGCCTCGAATAAAATGCCGTTGTCCTGATCGGTGTGCAGCGTCTGCTCGCGACGGCCTTCGCTGCCGAAGCACAACCAGCTGAACGGCACACCGGGGTCGCCTTTTTCGGCCAGGGTCAGTTCGATCACCCGGCACACGGTGTGATCGTTGAGCAACGTGATGATGTGGGTGATTTGCGTCGAAGAGGCGCCATGAGCCAGCATGCGTTCGACCAATTGACCGATCTCACCGCGCAGCAGCACCAGGTTTTCCACGCGCTGGGCACTGCGGATGGTCCGTGCCAGGTGCACCAGGTCCACCCGTTGCAGGGAAAACAGATCGCGTTCCGAAACCACGCCGCACAGGCGATGATCTTTCACCAGGCAGACGTGGGCAATGTGCCGCTCGGTCATGGCGATGGCCGCATCGAAAGCGCTGTGGTCCGGCGTCAGGAAAAACGGCGCCTGGGTCATATGCTGCTCGATGGCTTCATTGAAGTCGTTGGTGCCTTGGGCCACGACATGGCGCAGGTCGCGCAGGGTGAAAATCCCCAGGGGGGCTTTATGCTCGTCGACCACCACGATGCTGCCGACTTGTTGCTCGTGCATCAGCGTCACCGCTTCACGCAGCGGCGTCGCCGGGCCGCAGGTCACCGGGTGGCGCATGGCCAATTCGCCCAGGCGCGTATTCAGCGAGTACTGAGTGCCGAGCGTTTCCACGGCTTTTTGCTGGACCTGCTGGTTGACCTGATCCAGCAAACTGCTGACGCCACGCAGGGCGAAGTCGCGAAAAGTGCTGGAAAGCGCGAACAGTTTGATGAACGCCAGCTTGTTCAGCTGCAGGCAGAAGGTGTCTTCGGCGGCAAGGTGTTCGGTGCGGGTCGCACGCTCACCCAGCAGCGCGGCGAGGGGAAAGCACTCGCCGGTGGTGATTTCGAAGGTGGTTTCGGTGCCACCCTTGGCGGTATGCGGGCGCTCACCGACGACGCGGCCTTGTTTGACAATGTAGAAATGTTCAACCGGGCCATCGGCAGGCTTGATGATGCTGTCGCCGGGGGCATAAAAGCGCAGTTGGCATTGCTCAACCAGGTACGCCAGGTGAGCGTGTTCCATCTGATTGAAGGGCGGGAAACGCTGAAGGAATTGCAACGTGCCCTGGATGTTCTGCAACACCGCGGTTTTCCCTGCCTGTGTGAAGGCGTCCGCTTTACTCATAACCATTACCGCAGTCTTTTTTGAATTGTTGTTGTCGGATGACCCTGCCATGGTCGGCCCCTGCGCGCAGAGTGCCCATTGGACGTAAGTCTAGGTAAACCCTGCCGGCGAAGATTTTTCGGAAGTCCCCTACACAATTCGAGGAAGGACCTATCCTTTCCCCTATTGGAAAAATACCCGACGAAGTGCACATTGAAGGCCTGCTTAGCGATGTCTCACCACTGTGCTAGGGAATTGAAATGAACATCTAGAGAAAACCATGTCCGACCACGATATTTTGAGTGACGCTGAGCGCGAGGCGCTGAGTGCCGTCATGCTGGAACCTGATTTGCCGCCGCAGCGGGTGCTGATCGTCGATGACGACAAGGACGCGCGCGAGTTGCTCTCGGAAATTCTGGCGCTGGATGGCATTCGCTGCCTGACCGCGGCCAGTGGTGAAACGGCACTCAAGATGCTGGAGCAGAAACCATTGATCGGCCTGGTGATTACTGACCTGCGCATGGGCCAGGTTGATGGTTTGGAACTGATTCGCCAGGTGCGCGAGTCTGTACGGGCGGCGATGCCGTTCATCATTGTTTCTGGCGATGCCGATGTGAAGGATGCCATTGCGGCAATGCATTTGAGCGTGGTCGACTTCCTGCTCAAACCCATTGACTCCGCCAAGCTGCTGGAGTTGGTCAAGCATGAGTTGGGGATGGATGTGTAACCTTCGATCTCAAACAAAAAGGCCCTGATCTCTCGATCAGGGCCTTTTTTTGTCCGGTGCCGCTTACTTACAGGCCATTGGCTGCCTTGAACTCGCGACGCCGACGGTGCAGAACCGGCTCGGTGTAGCCGTTCGGCTGCTGGGTGCCTTCGACCACGAGTTCGACCGCCGCCTGGAAGGCGATGTTGCTGTCGAAGTTCGGTGCCAGTGGACGGTACAGCGCGTCATTGGCGTTCTGACGGTCAACCACTGGCGCCATGCGCTTGAGGCTTTCCATCACTTGCTCTTGGGTCACGATACCGTGGCGCAGCCAGTTGGCGATGTGCTGGCTGGAAATACGCAGCGTCGCACGGTCTTCCATCAGGCCGACGTCGTTGATATCCGGCACTTTCGAGCAACCGACACCCTGGTCGATCCAGCGCACTACATAACCGAGAATACCCTGGGAATTGTTGTCCAGTTCGTTCTTGATCTGTTCTGCAGTCCACTGTGGATTGACGGCCAGCGGGATGGTCAGGATGTCGTCCACCGAAGCGCGCGCACGTTTGGCCAGTTCGGCCTGACGGGCGAACACGTCGACCTTGTGGTAGTGCAACGCGTGCAGTGCCGCAGCGGTCGGCGATGGAACCCAGGCGGTGTTGGCGCCGGCCAGCGGGTGAGCGATTTTCTGTTCGAGCATCGCCGCCATCAGGTCGGGCATCGCCCACATGCCTTTGCCGATTTGCGCGCGCCCTTGCAGGCCAGTACTCAAACCGATATCGACGTTCCAGTTTTCGTAGGCGCCGATCCACTTCTCGGCCTTCATGTCAGCCTTGCGAACCATCGGCCCGGCTTCCATGGAGGTGTGGATTTCATCGCCCGTGCGGTCGAGGAAACCGGTGTTGATGAACACTACACGCTCGCTCGCCGCCTTGATGCAGGCCTTGAGGTTGACCGTGGTACGGCGTTCCTCGTCCATGATCCCGACTTTCAACGTGTTGCGCGCCAGACCGAGGACTTCTTCGATACGACCGAACAGCTCGTTGGTGAACGCGGCTTCTTCCGGGCCGTGCATTTTTGGCTTCACGATATAGACCGAGCCAGTCCGGCTGTTCTTGCGCGAGCTGTTGCCGTTGAGGCTGTGAATCGCCGCGAGGCTGGTCACCAGACCGTCGAGAATGCCTTCCGGCACTTCGTTGCCGTCTTTATCGACGATGGCGTCGATGGTCATCAAGTGACCCACGTTACGCACGAACAACAGCGAACGACCGTGCAGGCTCAGTTCCTTGCCATCGACACCGGTGTAGGTGCGGTCGGCGTTCATGGTGCGGGTAAAAGTCTGACCGCCCTTGGCGACTTCTTCCGACAGGTCGCCCTTCATCAGGCCGAGCCAGTTGCGGTAGATCACCACTTTGTCATCGGCATCGACGGCGGCGACGGAGTCTTCGCAGTCCATGATCGTGGTCAGCGCGGCTTCCATCAGGATGTCTTTGACGCCGGCTGCGTCGGTCTGGCCGACCGGGGTGCTGGCATCGACCTGGATTTCGAAGTGCAGACCGTTGTTTTTCAGCAGAATCGCGGTCGGCGCGGCAGCATCGCCGTGGAAGCCGATCAGCTGGGCATCGTTACGCAGGCCGGTGTTGCTGCCACCTTTGAGTGCGATCAACAGTTTGCCGTCAACGATCTTGTAGCCGGTGGAATCGACATGGGAACCGGCAGCCAATGGCGCGGCGTCGTCGAGGAAGGCGCGGGCGAAGGCAATGACCTTGTCGCCACGAACCTTGTTGTAGCCTTTGCCTTTTTCCGCGCCGTCAGCTTCGCTGATGGCGTCGGTGCCGTAGAGCGCGTCGTACAGCGAACCCCAGCGGGCGTTCGAGGCGTTGAGCGCGAAACGGGCATTCATGACCGGGACCACGAGCTGCGGGCCGGCCATGCGGGCGATTTCGTCATCGACGTTTTGCGTCGTTGCCTGGAAATCGGCCGCTTCTGGCAGCAGATAACCGATGTCTTGCAGGAAGGCTTTATAAGCCACGGCATCGTGCGCCTGGCCGGCACGGGATTGGTGCCAGCCATCGATACGAGCCTGGAAATCATCGCGTTTGGCGAGTAGGGCTTTGTTCTTCGGCGCCAGGTCATGAATGACCTTGTCGGCACCGGCCCAGAACTTATCGGCGGTGAGGCCGGTACCGGGAATGGCTTCGTTGTTCACGAAGTCGAACAGGACTTTGGCGACCTGCAGGCCACCGACTTGAACGTGTTCAGTCATTGCTTGCCTCACTCTGCTCAGCTATTTCGCTTTTCAGCTCTTCAATTTAACAATGAAGCCTCTGGCCATTTAAACCACAAACCCTTGCGCCAGTACATGCCCTTGCGGACGGCTGGGTTCGGTCCAATCAACGGCTTTGAGGCCTTGCTGACGGGGCTTTCAGGGTTGCGAGTGTGCCTGTGGCAGACATCGATCCAACGTTATGTAGTGCGCGCTGCGGCATACTACATGATGAATTGCGCTTGTGAAAATTAGACTAATTACGTCGTTCTGCGACCCCATGACGCATTGCAGTCACGGTGTGGTACTGGATGTTCTCAAAAAACCATAAGATTGTTCCAGTTAAATATAAAAAGTTGTACACGATTTGTGGTTTTCAGTTCATTCAGCGGTGCCTTCAATCGCGGGCAAGCCCGCTCCCACAGGGACTGCGCATGACGCTGTGGGAGCGGGCTTGCCCGCGATAAGGTCAGTCGATACACCATTGATTCTGGATCTGGCCAACCCTTGCCTATACTTGGATTTTCATAACAAAAGTCATGACAAGAGGGCTGCGCCATGGACCACCTCGTACTCACAGTATTCGCTCCGGACAAGCCTGGGCAGGTCGAGCGCATCGCCCAGTGCATTGCCGAACACGGGGGCAACTGGCTGGAAAGCCGCATGTCGCGCATGGCAGGACAGTTCGCCGGGATTCTTCGGGTGGGCGTGCCGGCCGAGGCCTACGATGAACTGGTGGATGCCTTGCAAGCGTTGTCTGCCCAAGGCATTCGTGTACTGATTGCCGAAAGTGGCATCGAGCAGTCCTGCACCTGGAAACCCATTGCGATGGAATTGGTGGGCAATGATCGTCCGGGCATCGTTCGCGACATCACGCGTCTGTTGAGCGAGCAGGGGGTGAACCTGGAACGGCTAGTGACCGAAGTGAGGCCGGCACCGATGAGCAGCGAGCCGTTGTTTCACGCTGAAGCGATTCTCGCGGTGCCGCTGACATTGTCGCTGGACGTGTTGCAGTCGCGCCTGGAAACCCTGGCGGACGATTTGATGGTTGAACTGGTGCTGCGCAGTGAGCCCTGACCGGGTTATCCGGGAAGGTTATCCAAGTTAAACGTGCACCCACCTGTGGATAACCTGTAGAGACAGCCCGCTAGCCCACGCCGGCCGGGCTTCTTCAGTATCTGATCAAAAAACCATCAGTTTCAACGAGTTGCACACAAACGGCGGGGATCACGCTGTGGATAACCTTGGGAAGGATCGATGCAGGCCAATAGGGCCGTGGCCTGCAGAGGTTTGTGTGTTTTTTGATCAGCTGCGGCGGCGCAAACTTATCCACGCATCGACGCTATAAACCGCAAGACCTGCCCAGATAAAGATGAACGCGACCAGCGTGCTGGATGACAAGTGTTCGCCAAACAGCAGAACGGCTTGCAACAGCACCAGTGTCGGCGCCAGGTATTGGAGAAATCCTAACGTCGTGTAAGGCAAATGCCGTGCGGCGGCGTTGAAACACACCAGCGGCACCAGCGTGACCGGGCCGGCGGCGACCAGCCACCAGGCTTCAGAGGTGGTCCAGAACTCGGGTTGGGCGCTGGCCGCCGTCGGGTTGAACAGCAGCCACGCAACAGCAATCGGCACCAGCATCCAGGTTTCCACCACCAGACCGGGCAATGCCTTGACCGGCGCCTGCTTACGGATCAATCCGTAGAACCCGAACGTCAGCGCCAACACCAGCGACACCCAGGGCAGGCTGCCGACTTGCCACACCTGCTGCGCCACGCCAACCGCCGCCAAACCCACGGCCAGCCACTGCATGCGCCGTAGCCGTTCGCCGAGGATCAACATCCCCAGCAACACGTTCACCAGCGGGTTGATGTAGTAACCGAGGCTGGCCTCGAGCATCCGCCCGTTGTTCACCGACCACACGTAGGTCAGCCAGTTGGCCGCAATCAGCGTGCCACTGAGGGCGAGGATCGCCAGGCGTTTGGGGTTGTCTCGCAGTTCGCGCCACCAGCCGGGATGTTTCCAGACCATCAGCAACAAGGCACCGAACAGCGCGGACCACAGCACGCGATGGATGATGATTTCCACGGCGGGCACGTTGGCAATGGCTTTGAAGTAGAGCGGGAAAAGTCCCCAAATGATGTAGGCACTCAGGCCCAGAATGTACCCGCGACGCGGGTTGGCAGCTTGCATGCAGAATCCTTGCTTAGGCAGCTAACAAAGAGGGATTGTAAGGAGATTTGTCTACGAATGTCCTGCCTGATTAGGTTGGGTAATTGTGAACACTCAACCCTGTGGGAGCGAGCTTGCTCGCGATGGCGGCGATTCAATCAGCACATCAGTGACTGATGGATTGCTATCGCGAGCAAGCTCGCACAGGGTTTCTAGGTGGGTCAGAAAAGTTTAAGGGGTTCTTCGTTCAGGGCTGCGAGTTGCTCGCGCAATGCCAGCACCTGGTCGCCCCAATACCGCTCGCTGCCAAACCACGGAAAGCTGTGCGGGAACGCCGGGTCGTCCCAGCGACGGGCGAGCCAGGCGCTGTAGTGCATCAGGCGCAAGGCGCGCAGTGGCTCGATCAACGCCAGTTCCCGAGGATCAAAGTCGTGAAACTCGTTGTAGCCGTCCATCAGTTCCGACAGCTGCCCGAGGCATTCCTGGCGGTCACCGGCCAGCATCATCCAGATGTCTTGCACCGCCGGGCCCATGCGGCAGTCATCGAGGTCGACGATGTGGAACATTTCGTCGCGGCACATCATGTTGCCGGGGTGGCAATCACCGTGCATGCGAATGTTCTGGTGCGGCGTGTTGCTGTAGGCATCTTCCACACGCTTGAGCAGGTCGCGGGCCACCGATTCGTAGGCCGGCAGCAAACTCTTGGGGATGAAATTGCCTTCGAGCAAGGTGGTCAGCGAGTCGTGGCCGAAGTTCTTCACACCCAGCGCTTCACGGTGGTCGAACGGTTTGGTTTTGCCGACGGCGTGCAGGCGACCGAGCAATTGACCCAGGCGATAGAGTTGATCGAGATTTCCCGGCTCCGGCGCGCGGCCACCACGGCGGGGGAACAGGGTGAAACGAAAGCCGTTGTGCTCGTGCAGGCTGGCGCCGTTGTGAATCATCGGGGCGACTACCGGTACGTCGCATTCGGCGAGTTCGAAGGTGAACTGGTGCTCTTCGAGAATCGCTTCGTTGGTCCAGCGCTGCGGACGGTAGAACTTGGCGATCAGCGGCTCGCCATCTTCGATGCCGACCTGATAGACACGGTTCTCGTAACTGTTGAGCGCCAGAATGCGCGCGTCACTGAGAAAGCCAATACTTTCGACGGCATCGAGCACGAGGTCTGGGGTGAGGGTTGCAAACGGGTGGGCCATGCTGACTCCTGCGCGCAGCAGGCTGCCGCGTCCGGCCAAGCATGGTAGCGCAGACGGGGCTTCTTTAGGGGGATCGTTCCCACGCTCTGCGTGGGAATGCAGCCAGGGACGCTCCGCGTCCTCAGAAGCGGACGCGGAGCGTCCGGTGAGGCATTCCCACGCAGAGCGTGGGAACGATCATCTGCGTGATCGATAATCAGGCGCCGACGATCCCGCCATCCTCACGGGAAATCGCCATCACCGAAGACCGCGGTTTGCCATTGGGCAAATGCTCCGGGAATGTCGAACCGCCATTTTCCCCCGGATGCTGAATGCCGACAAACAAGGTCTTTTGATCCGGTGAGAAGCTGATCCCGGTGACTTCGCAGCCAATCGGCCCGACCATGAAGCGGCGAATCTCCCCGGTCACAGGGTCGGCACACAGCATCTGGTTGTTGCCCATGCCGGCAAAGTCACCGGCATTGCTCGAATCGCCGTCGGTGAGAATCCACAAGCGTCCAGCTTTGTCGAACCCCAGGCCATCCGGGCTATTGAACATGTTCTGCGGCGTGATGTTCGACGATCCGCCCTTCGGCGTGCCGGCATGAACACCCGGATTGCCGGCGACCACAAACAGGTCCCAGGCAAAGCTATTGGCGGCATGATCGTCGCGGTCGGTGCGCCAGCGCAGGATCTGACCGTACACGTTCTTCTCACGCGGGTTCGGTCCGCCCACCGGCTGACCGTCCTCGCCGCGTTTGGCATTGTTGGTCAGGGTGCAATAAACCTGGCCATCCTTGGGGCTGACGACGATCCATTCCGGGCGGTCCATGCGCGTGGCTTTCACCACGCTGGCGGCGAGGCGTGCGTGGATCAGCACCTCGGCCTGGTCGGCGAAGCCGCTGCTGGCGTCGATACCGTTTTTGCCGTGGGTCAGCTCGACCCATTCGCCCTGGCCCTTCGGGTGATCGGCATTGCCGTCGCCGGCGTCGAAGCGCGCGACGTACAGCGTGCCGTGATCCAGCAGGTCGCGGTTGGCCTTGGGGTTTTTGTGGTTGATCTTGTCGCGGCTGACGAACTTGTAGATGAACTCGCCGCGTTCGTCGTCGCCCATGTACACCACGGCGCGGCCGTCATGGGTTTCAGCCAGCGCGGCGTTCTCATGCTTGAAGCGGCCCAAGGCCGTGCGCTTGACCGGCGTCGATTGCGGATCGAACGGGTCAATCTCCACCACCCAGCCGTGACGATTGAGTTCGTTCGGATTTTTCGCCAGGTCGAAACGCGCGTCGTGCGGGTGCCAGTTGATCTCTTTGCTGGTCGCCACCGCGCCGTAGCGTTTCTGCGCGGCGTCGAATTTTTGCTCGGCATTGCTGCTGCCGAAGCAGTCGGTGAAGTTCTCTTCACAGGTCAGGTACGTGCCCCACGGCGTCTTGCCGTTGGCGCAGTTCTGAAAGGTGCCGAGGACATTTTTGCCCTGTGGGTCGGCGCTGGTTTTCAGCAGTTCATGGCCGGCGGCCGGGCCACTCAGGGTGATCGGTGCGTTGCCGTGAATGCGTCGGTTGTAGCGCGAGCCCTGGACGAATTGCCATTGGCCGTTCTTGCGCTGCACTTCGATCACCGACACGCCTTCGCAGGCCAGCGCCTTGCGCACTTCTTCGGCCGATTGTGGCATGCCGCCGTGCGCGTAGAGGTAGCGATAGTTGGTGTATTCGTTGTTGATTGCCATCAGCGCCCGGTCTTTCTCACCGGGAAACTCGAACAGGCTCATGCCGTCATTGTTGTCGCCGAACTGGAGTTCCTGCTGTTCGGCCGTGCCATTGCCACTGGGGTCGAAGGCCGGGCCGTTTTTGTGCAGGGGCTGGCCCCAACTGATCAGCACCGAGGATTTGTAACCCGCGGGAAGGGTGATGGCGTCGCTGGTGGCGGCGGGGATGCTGTCAAAGCCCAACAGTTTGCTGGTGCCTGCGCTGACGCTCGCGGCCAGCACGCTACGGCTCAGCAGGTTGCCACCGAGGAACATCGCCGCACCGCAGAGGGCACCGGCGCTGATGAAACCACGACGACTGAGGCCGACCATTTTTTCGAGGTCGGTGGATTGGTTTTCTTCTAATAGGCTCACATCAGGCTCCCTGCGGGTTTTTGCAGTCACCTTAATGAGCCTCCGTGACGTTTTTGTTTCAGAGCGGAGTGCCCAACAGGATATTGGACGGCGAACATTGCACCCGTACCGGTTTGTCGATGGCAAGCCCCAGGGTTCTCAAGTGCAGCGGTTCGGCCAGCGCGCACAGCGTATGGCCATTAGGCAGGCCGATGCGCACTTCGCTGGGGCCGTCTTCGGCGTCGAGAATTTCTTCGATAATGCCGTTCAAGCAGTTGTTGCCGGGTGTTTCCTGCTGGTCGATGCCCAGCAGGTCCAGCCAACCGGCCTTGATCAATGCGACCACCTCGGTGCCGATTTCCAACTCCAGGCGCAGGGTGCTGTCGTGGGTAATCTGCGCATCAATGTTCAAGCCTTCGGCCAATTCAAGACGGATCAGGTCATTGCGCCCCTGAGCTTCGATCTCCACAACCTTGCCATGCAGTTGATTACGCGCGCTGGTCCTGAGCATCAGGCGGCCGAGCAAGTCCAGATCGCTGGCGTCTTCGGCCGCCTCCAGCACTTGGGCCTGCAGGGCTTGCAGCTTTTGGTAAAGGCGCAACACACGCAGGCCTTCGCTGGAGAGTTTGGCGCCCCCGCCGCCTTTGCCACCGACACTGCGCTCCACCAGCGGCTTCTGCGCCAGGTTGTTCAGTTCGTCGATCGCATCCCATGCGGCCTTGTAGCTCAGGCCCGCACTTTTCGCGGCACGGGTGATCGAGCCTTGTTCGGCGATGTGTTGCAGCAACGCAATGCGCTGCGGACGACGGACAATGTGCTGGGACAACAAGGTTGGCAAGGACATGGCAAGGCGCTTTGGGCTGTGACGATTGGAAAGACGTTGGCCGCTTGGGGCGCGGGAGTCAAGTCAGGCCACGTCGCCAGGTTTGGGTGTTCGGGCCAGGCAGTAGACATCAACCCGTGCGGCGCCAGCCTCCATTAACAACCGGGCGAGGGCTTGCGCCGTCGCACCGGTGGTCAGCACGTCGTCCACCAAGGCCAGATGACGGCCCTTGATGTGCGCGCCGGGTGTCAGGGCGAAGGCATGGCGAAGGTTCTTTTTGCGGGCATCGGCATTCAAATCCTGCTGCGCGCTGGTGTCTTGAATCCGCAACAGCAGCGTTTCGTCGCAAGGGATGTCGAGGTTGGCGCCGAGCCAGCGGGCGAGCATCGCGGCTTGATTGAAGCCCCGTTGACGCAAGCGTTTAGCGGCCAGCGGCACGGGGACGAGCGCGTCAGGTCGATTCAGGTCTTCATCGAAGCGATGTTGCAGGAACTGCGCGAGAAGTTCGCCGAGCAGGCGGCCGAATGGCCACTTTGCCGAGTGCTTGAAGCGTGTGATCAACGTGTCCAGCGGAAAGCTGTAAGTCCAGGGTGTGGCCACTCGCTCGAAGGCGGGCGGGTGTTCCTGGCACTGGCCGCAGGTCAGCCCGGCGCCGGTCAAGGGCAGGGCACAGGTTTGGCAGTGATCGCCAAGCCAGGGCAGTTCCGTTTCGCAGGCCATGCAAATCGGGATGTGTTCATCGGCCGGTTCAGCGCAGAGCAAACAGTGCTGATTGTTTTTTAACCAGATGTAAACCGCCCCTTCGTAACGTGGTTGACAGCGCATGAGTCTTCCTTAAATATGCCGAACATCCGTGTCGCGTCTGTGGGTATTCCGTCCCCAGTCGCTTGCCAAGCATAAAACAAAGGAAACGCCCATGAGCGCCAGCACCACTGCAACCCTGCGTCATGACTGGTCTTTGGCCGAAGTCAAAGCACTCTTCGTTCAGCCATTCAATGACCTGTTGTTCCAGGCGCAGACGGTGCACCGTGCGCATTTCGACGCCAACCGCGTCCAGGTTTCCACGCTGCTGTCGATCAAGACCGGCGCCTGCCCTGAAGATTGCAAATATTGCCCGCAGTCCGGTCACTACAACACCGGCCTGGAAAAAGAAAAGTTGATGGAAGTACAGAAGGTCCTCGAAGAGGCCGCTCGCGCCAAGGCCATCGGGTCGACCCGTTTCTGCATGGGCGCCGCGTGGAAGCATCCGTCGGCCAAAGACATGCCTTACGTGCTGAAGATGGTCGAAGGTGTGAAAGCCCTGGGCCTGGAAACCTGCATGACCCTGGGTCGCCTGGATCAGGACCAGACCGAAGCGCTGGCCAAGGCCGGCCTCGACTACTACAACCACAACCTCGACACCTCGCCGGAGTTCTACGGCAGCATCATCACCACCCGCACCTACGGCGAGCGCCTGCAAACCCTGGCCTACGTGCGTGATTCGGGGATGAAGATCTGCTCGGGCGGCATCCTTGGCATGGGCGAGTCCCTTGATGACCGCGCCAATCTGCTGATCCAGTTGGCCAACCTGCCAGAGCATCCGGAATCGGTGCCGATCAACATGCTGGTGAAAGTCGCCGGGACGCCGCTGGAAAATGCGGAAGACGTCGACCCGTTCGATTTCATCCGCATGCTCGCCGTCGCCCGCATCCTGATGCCGCAATCCCACGTGCGTTTGTCCGCTGGCCGCGAAGCGATGAACGAGCAGATGCAGGCCCTGGCGTTCTTCGCTGGCGCCAACTCGATTTTCTACGGCGAAAAACTGCTGACCACTGCCAACCCGCAAGCCGACAAGGACATGCAACTGTTCTCGCGCCTGGGGATTCTGCCGGAAGCGCGCGAAGAACACGCCGACGAGGTGCATCAAGCCGCCATCGAGCAAGCGCTGGTTGAGCAGAAGAGCAGCGAGCAGTTTTACAACGCAGCTGTTTAAGTCCTTTGCCTTGTAGGAGCAAGGCTTGCCCGCGATGAAAACGCCTCGGTCGGCCTGAATGACTGCGGCGCTCTTATCGCGAGCAAGCTTTGCTCCTACAGGGGCTGTACCCCATTCCTACTCGCGAGGCCTGCATGTCTTTCGATCTCGCCGCACGCCTTGCTGCCCGTCGTGCCGAAAACCTCTACCGCCAGCGCCCGCTACTCGAAAGCCCTCAAGGCCCGGAAGTGGTGGTCGATGGTCAACCGTTGCTCGCGTTCTGTAACAACGACTACTTGGGCCTGGCCAATCACCCGCAAGTGATCGAAGCCTGGCGCGCCGGTGCGGCTCGTTGGGGCGTCGGTGGCGGGGCGTCGCACTTGGTGATCGGCCACAGCACGCCGCATCACGCGCTGGAGGAGGCCTTGGCTGACCTGACCGGCCGTCCGCGTGCGTTGTTGTTCACCACCGGTTACATGGCCAATCTCGGTGCAGTCACGGCCTTGGTCGGGGCGGGTGATACGGTGCTGGAGGATCGACTCAATCACGCCTCGTTGCTGGATGCCGGTTTGCTGTCCGGCGCGCGCTTCAACCGCTATCTGCACAACGACGCGGTCAGTCTGGCCAAGCGGCTGGAGAAGGCCACCGGTAATACGCTGGTGGTCACCGACGGCGTATTCAGCATGGACGGCGACATCGCCAATCTGCCGGCGCTGGCGCTCGAAGCCAAGGCCAAAGGCGCCTGGCTGATGGTCGATGACGCTCACGGGTTTGGGCCGCTGGGCGCCAATGGCGGTGGGATCGTCGAGCATTTTGGCCTGAGTCAGGAAGACGTGCCGGTTCTGGTGGGCACACTGGGCAAGGCATTCGGCACGGCCGGGGCCTTTGTTGCTGGCAGTGACGAGTTGATCGAAAGTCTGATCCAGTTCGCCAGACCCTACATTTACACCACCAGCCAGCCACCGGCGCTGGCCTGCGCGACGCTGAAAAGCCTCGAACTGCTGCGCACCGAACACTGGCGGCGTGAGCATCTGAAGGTGCTGATTCGTCAGTTCCGCCAGGGTGCCGAGCAGATTGGCCTGGAACTGATGGACAGTTTCACGCCGATCCAGCCGATCATGATCGGCGATGCCGGGCGTGCGGTACGGCTGTCGCAGATGTTGCGCGAGCGCGGTCTGATGGTGACCGCGATCCGTCCGCCGACCGTGCCGGCTGGCAGCGCCCGCTTGCGGGTGACCCTGACCGCCGCTCATAGCGAGGCACAGGTGCAGCGCTTGTTGAATGGACTGGCCGATTGTTTTGCACTTTTGAAATCGGAGCCAAGCCATGCGTGACCGACTGATTCTGCTGCCCGGATGGGGCCTCGGGATTTCGCCGCTGGAACCCTTGGCGGCAGCCTTGCGTGGGCTGGATGAGCATCTGCGGGTCGAGATCGAGCCGTTGCCGGAACTGGAATCGAGTGATCTTGACGAGTGGCTCGATGAGCTGGATTCGACCCTGCCGCAAGACGCCTGGCTCGCAGGCTGGTCCTTGGGTGGCATGCTCGCGGCGGAGCTGGCGGCGCGTCGAGGCGATCGCTGCTGCGGTTTACTGACGCTGGCGAGCAATCCTTCGTTTGTTGCCCATGAGCAATGGCCGAGCGCGATGCCCGCCGAGACGTTCGAGGCGTTTCTGGCCGGCTGCCAGGCAGATCCACGCCTGACGTTGAAACGGTTTTCGTTGCTGTGTGCGCAAGGCGCGCAAGACCCTCGCGGTCTTTCCCGGTTACTGCTCGGTGGTGCGCCCCATTCCACTGCTTCGGTTTTGGCGGCCGGTCTGGAAGTCCTTGCACAACTGGATACTCGCCAGGCTTTGCAGGCATATCGCGGTCCACAATTTCATTTGTTCGCCGGCCTCGACGGCCTGGTTCCGGCCGAAGCCGCAGGGGATTTGCTGACGCTGCTGCCGGATGTCGAAATTGGTCTGATTGAACAGGCCAGTCATGCGTTTCTTCTGGAAGACCCCCACGGTGTGGCGGGGGCGATTCAGGCCTTTTTGCACGAGTCCGGTGATGACTGATTTATCCCTTCCCAATCTGCCCGGCGGTTTGCCTGACAAGCGCCAGGTGGCAGCGTCCTTTTCTCGCGCGGCAGCGAGCTATGACAGCGTGGCCGAATTGCAACGCGATGTTGGCAGCCAGTTGTTGAGTCGCTTGCCGGGTGATTTTGTCCCGGGTCGCTGGCTGGACCTGGGCTGCGGCACCGGTTATTTCAGTCGTGCGTTGAGCGAGCGTTTTCCGGCCGGTCAGGGTGTCGCCCTCGACATTGCCGAAGGCATGCTCAATCACGCGCGGCCATTGGGTGGGGCGACCCATTTCATCGCGGGCGATGCCGAGCGCTTGCCGCTCCAGGATTCGACCTGCGATTTGATCTTCTCCAGCCTTGCCGTGCAGTGGTGCGCTGATTTTGAGTCGGTGCTTCGCGAGGCGCACCGGGTGCTGAAACCAGGGGGTATTTTCGCGTTTGCTAGTCTTTGTGTAGGGACGTTGTTTGAACTGCGTGACAGCTGGCGTCAGGTCGATGGCATGGTCCACGTCAATCGCTTCCGCGAGTTGGGTGTTTATCAGCAGTTGTGTGCTGCCAGTGGCTTGAAGACTGTCAGCCTGCAAACGCGTCCTCATGTATTGCATTACCCGGATGTGCGCAGCCTGACCCATGAACTGAAGGCATTGGGTGCGCACAACTTGAACCCAGGGCGGCCGGGTGGTTTGACTGGCCGTGCGCGGATCCTCGGTTTGATCGAGGCGTATGAGCAATTTCGCCAGGCCGAAGGTTTGCCGGCGACTTACCAGGTGGTCTACGCCGTGTTGGAGAAACCTTTATGAGCGCAGCCTATTTCATCACCGGCACTGACACTGACGTTGGCAAGACCACCGTTGCTGCGGGTTTGTTGCATGCCGCGCGATCCGCGGGCCTGAGCACGGCAGCGGGCAAGCCGGTTGCCTCTGGCTGCGACGTGACGCCCAAGGGGTTGCGTAATGCCGATGCGTTGGCGTTGTTGGCCGAGTGTTCGTTGCCGTTGACGTATGCCCAGGTCAATCCACTCGCGTTCGAGCCGGCCATCGCTCCACACCTGGCCGCACGGGAGGCCGGCGTGGCATTGACCGTGCAGTCGCTGTTGACGCCCATGCGCGAGATTCTCGATATGCAGGCGGATTTCACCCTGATCGAAGGGGCGGGCGGCTGGCGCGTGCCGTTGGCGGATCAGGACAATCTGTCTGACCTGGCGATGGCGCTGGGTTTGCCGGTCATTCTGGTGGTCGGTGTGCGGCTGGGTTGCATCAACCATGCGCTGTTGACGGCCGAGGCGATTGCTCAGGATGGGTTGCAGCTGGCGGGTTGGGTGGCCAATATCATCGATCCGAAAACCTCACGGTTGGAGGAAAACCTCGCCACGCTCGCCGAGCGGATTCCCGCGCCCTGCCTGGGGCGAGTACCGAGGCTCAAGTCGATCACGGCTGAATCCGTGGCGGAACATTTGCAACTGGATCTGCTGGACTAGGTTTTATCTATGACAAGGCACTGTGCCATTAGTGTTTTTGTCGGGCCTTTTGCCATCAGGTCTGGTTCAATGGCCACCATTGATCCCTTGCAGGACGAGTTCTCCCATGGAAATCTCAGGTAACACCGCTTTTTATGCTGGTCTGAGCACTATTCAGATAGGGCAGAACCGCGTCGATCAAGCTTCCGGGCAGATCGCCAGCAACACCATTGAGCGTTCGGTTACCAGCCAGTCCTCCGAGGCTCAGGTTGATCGTCTGCGTTCGGTTGATCGCAGCCAGCAATCTGACCTGGCCAGCAACGTAATCGATCTGGCCCAAGGCAAATTTCAGGTTGAAGCGGGCGCCAAAGTCGCCAAGGCTTCGGACGAAATGCTCGGCACGTTGATCGATACATTCGCTTGATTCCCCGCTGAATCCGCTTCATCGACGCCGCGACTTTTCGCGGCGTTTTTCTGCGTAAGTCCTTCTCGCTCAACTAATCTTTTCTACACGCCGCGGTGTTTATTCAGCGCTCGTACGCTGCTGCGTGTCCGGCAGATCGGTGAGGTGATGACGAACGGCCAAAGATCGACGCTTGACAAGAATTAGGCGTAAACGTATGTTTCAAACAACTGTTTGACCGTCACAACAAATCAACACGGTCGTTCATTCCCGGTTACATCAGCAGAGGTTTATCGCTATGCCTGACTACAAGGCCCCCTTGCGTGATATTCGCTTCGTTCGTGACGAATTGCTCGGCTACGAAGCGCACTATCAGAGCCTTCCGGCTTGCGCAGACGCAACTCCGGACATGGTTGACGCCATTCTCGAAGAAGGCGCCAAGTTTTGTGAGCAGGTACTGGCGCCGCTGAACCGCGTGGGCGACACCGAAGGCTGCACCTGGAGCGAGTCCGGCGTTAAAACGCCGACTGGCTTCAAAGAAGCCTACAAACAATTCGTCGAAGGCGGCTGGCCTAGCCTGGCCCACGACGTAGAGCACGGTGGCCAAGGCCTGCCAGAGTCTCTGGGTCTGGCTGTGAGCGAAATGGTTGGCGAAGCCAACTGGTCGTGGGGCATGTACCCAGGCCTGTCGCACGGCGCGATGAACACCATTTCCGAACACGGCACGCCTGAGCAACAAGACGCGTACCTGACCAAACTGGTTTCCGGTGAGTGGACCGGCACTATGTGCCTGACCGAACCGCATTGCGGCACCGACCTGGGCATGTTGCGCACCAAGGCCGAACCTCAGGCCGACGGTTCCTACAAAGTCTCCGGCACCAAGATCTTCATCTCGGCCGGTGAACACGACATGGCCGACAACATCGTCCACATCGTACTGGCTCGCCTGCCGGATGCACCGGCTGGCACCAAAGGTATCTCGCTGTTCATCGTTCCAAAGTTCATGCCGAACGCAGACGGTTCGATCGGCGCACGCAACGCAGTAAGCTGTGGTTCCCTGGAACACAAGATGGGCATCCACGGTAACGCCACTTGCGTGATGAACTTCGACGCGGCCACCGGTTTCCTGATCGGCCCGGCGAACAAAGGCCTGAACTGCATGTTCACCTTCATGAACACCGCACGCCTGGGCACCGCGCTGCAAGGTCTGGCCCACGCCGAAATCGGCTTCCAGGGTGGCTTGAAATACGCTCGCGATCGTCTGCAAATGCGTTCGCTGACTGGCCCGAAAGCGCCGGACAAGGCTGCCGACCCGATCATCGTTCACCCAGATGTACGTCGCATGCTGTTGACCATGAAGGCATTCGCCGAAGGCAACCGCGCGATGGTTTACTTCACCGCCAAGCAAGTCGACATCGTCAAGTACGGCGTGGATGAAGAAGAGAAGAAGAAAGCCGACGCACTGCTGGCCTTCATGACCCCAATCGCCAAAGCGTTCATGACCGAAGTCGGTTTCGAATCCGCTAACCATGGCGTGCAAATCTACGGCGGCCACGGCTTCATCGCCGAGTGGGGCATGGAGCAGAACGTTCGCGACAGCCGCATTTCGATGCTGTACGAAGGCACCACCGGTATTCAGGCACTCGACCTGCTGGGCCGCAAAGTGTTGATGACGCAAGGCGAGGCCCTGAAAGGCTTCACCAAAATCGTCCACAAGTTCTGCCAGACCAACGAAGGCAACGAAGCGGTTCAAGAGTTCGTCGCACCACTGGCTGCATTGAACAAAGAATGGGGCGAGCTGACCATGAAGGTCGGTATGGCGGCCATGAAGGATCGCGAAGAAGTCGGCGCGGCCTCCGTGGACTACCTGATGTACTCCGGTTACGCCTGCCTGGCCTACTTCTGGGCTGACATGGCGCGTCTGGCTGCCGAGAAACTGGCTGCCGGTACTTCCGAAGAGGCGTTCTACACCGCCAAGCTGCAGACTGCGCGCTTCTACTTCCAGCGCATCCTGCCGCGTACCCGCACTCACGTTGTCACCATGCTGTCGGGCGCTAACAACCTGATGGACATGAAAGAAGAGAACTTCGATCTGGGCTACTAAGGCCTAAACGCAGTCCTTAAAAAACCGCCGCCCCGAAAGGGGCGGCGGTTTTTTTTTGCGCTGAGGTCAGGCCTTGATCACCATGGCGTCGGATCCAGGGGGCCGACGCCAGTCGGGGTGCTCACGCCTTCGCCGTTACGTATGAACGGCAGATGCCAGAAGTCGTTAGGCACCACAGGATCGCCAGGCTTGACGCCTTCTGGAAAGATGAACTCAAACACCGGCGCCACATACTGTCCGGCAATCAGTCCATTGGCGACGGTCAGCCTGCCCGCATTCTGGATGCAACTGTCCACGGCGGTCTGGGACAAGCTCTGCTGTGGAACGCAAAGTGACCGCGCAACGACGCGCAAGGTACGTGTCGGCTGGCTAAGTAGCCCTGCGGGCGATTTGGTCGCACGTAATCTGGCGCGTTGTGGCTGAGGACCCGTGTTCTGTGTGGTAATACCACCCGAGGCTCCCAGGCAACTGGCCGCAAGGCCCAGCGCAGGGTTGCATTCACCCGTCATCTCATAGGGTGTAACCCAGCGATTGGTTTGCACACCTGTCGATGGATTGACATCTATCAGATAGATGTCGACCGGGGTCTTGATATCGGTGGTCGAGGCTTCAAGGAAAATCCGGTCCTGCGTCTCCTGGGCTACTCCGCTGATGGCTGTTGCAGCCGGGTCGGCCGTACCGATGCCAAACTCCCCGATAGCCATGTAGCTGGGCTGAGAACCAGGCTGAGTGTAGATCCCGACATTCGCCTCGATCGTGTGTGCAGAGACGAAGTCCGGGGCTCCCGTTGTGGCTGACTTGAACAAAGTACCGGACCAGCTGATGAAGTCGCCGACTTCGAAGGGGGCCTGTTGAGTCGGATCGGGGTCCGTCGCCGTGCGTGTAGCATCGCTGAATCTCTTCATGACGTACTGGCTGCAATAGACCTGCCCCACCGCTGGCCCTGAGAGTTCCCCACTGGCCGGAGGCGCAACACCGGCCTGGCTGAAATTGCGGCAGTTGTTGGTCGTGGTCGGGGTGACCACTTTTGGCCGGTTTTTCTGTGGGCAGAGCGCATCGTCCCCGGAAATCGTGCGCGGCACGCACATCGGGTAGCCGGTGGCGGCATGGATGGTCGGGTTGGCATCATCGACGGAGAAGCGTGGGTCGGGGCTTTGGGCACGGCCAAAACGTCCGTTCGGGTCGTTGATCTGAATAATCGTGGGTTGTGTCGGGTTCCCGCTGTCAACTTCGAGGTTGCCGTTGGTGTAGTCGATCCGGGTGATGAAACCGTTACCCGCGTTGAATGATTGCTGGGAGACAAAGATCAGCCCGGCAATCTGCTTGTTGGAGACGTTATTGCCTACCACATGGATCTCGAACGAGGGATAAGCCGCCGCTGATTTTCCGAGCGCCAGGGTTCCACCCCTGACGAAGTCGGCCCAGGTCAGGGTGTTGGCCGGCATCTGCATAACGGTGTTGCAAGGGACAACAATCGTGACGCCGTTCAACTGGACAGTCCCTCCGAAGCGGCCCGGGTCGCTGGTACTGGGGCAATTCGAATTGGTGGTGTCCAGGGTCATGTTTTGGATAAAACCGGTAACGTCAAACCCATTAATCGCAGTCGGGTTTGTAAAAATCGGATCGGGCAGTGTGGGTGTCGTGAACGGCGAGGGCAAACCCGGGGGCTTGGCAGTCCCGCCACCACCGCCGCCACCACCGCCACCGCCAGCTCCGTTTTTGGCAAATGCATCTCCGCCACCACTAATGGCCAGTGCGACAGCGACGGCACTGGCGAGCAGAACTTGGCGACTGAAGATGCCGTTGAATCGTTTGTGAGGCAGCGGCGGTATGGCGAGCGTTTTTTCGTACAAAGATAAGCTCATGGCTCACTCCAGTATCTTGCAAGACCAATTGCCGGCCAATCGAGATCGTAGATCTGCTGATGCGCTGAATCCTGCGCAAGAAAAACGCAAAGCCGTGAGTGTCGAATTTGGGCTCGATCCAGCGGAATAAGTGCCTGTGTACGGTCGACACTTGCCGTTCGGATGTTTTCACCTGCGTTGCGTCGGCCGGTTACGGACGCACGCGAGAGACATTTCCTTGAGCCTGAGGCGTACAAAGCAGTTGTCGTGCCTGTTTTGAAACAATTAGACACAAACAGTCGCCAGCGCACTCGGAATGCGGGCTGCGCGGCCAAGGATGGTATTGCGCACAACACTACCGAATTAATACCCACCAACATAGGGGGGGATATATACCCAAGTTCGGGAGTGTGTGAGGTGAAGTTTAAGTGTTCGCTGGGGGAGTTCGGTCCTAAGTACTGAATGAGAAATGTTGTCTATATCTACTCCGGGCGGAATGATATTGCAAGAAAAAAATATTTAAGTATTAGTCGTGAAGTTTTTGTTTTGATATTAAATAAAAGCCATAGCTCGCGCAGTGTAACTTGTACACGCGCGGAGTTTATATTTTATGAATGTTTATCCCCCCTGATGACCTAGTTTGTAAGCGGGGCGTAAATGAATTTAGTTCCATGGAAGTGTGGTGAGCAATTGCTATGCCAGGCTGGTAAGTAATAATCATGGAAAATATTTTCCTTTATATTCATTGGCTTGTGATTGTTTGTGTAAGCCGGTGTTGGCATGTATTGGGGGATTGCACCCAGTAATGGGGGAAGTTCACCATGTTTGAGGT
This sequence comes from Pseudomonas sp. B21-040, assembly GCF_024748695.1. NCBI lineage: Bacteria > Pseudomonadati > Pseudomonadota > Gammaproteobacteria > Pseudomonadales > Pseudomonadaceae > Pseudomonas > Pseudomonas sp. B21-040. The sequence goes on along the minus strand of NZ_CP087176.1, from coordinate 6,102,545 downwards.
ATGTCTGTAGTCGTTGTTGGTATGTGGTGTCGGGTGTGTTTGCAAGGCATTTCTATTTGTATTGATTTAAATAAAAATATTGATTTTTTTGTTACTGAAATTTTTTGTTACAGCTAGAGTTGGGTTAAGCGCACCCGTCGGTGCGACAGAGCAATGTCTTAATCAAACCTGAGCCAAGAGAGCACTTTGCCAGTTAAGCGTCGCCTTGCCCGAGCCATTTCGAGTGGTGTAACTAATCGTGCAAGCAGCAAGATTTATGGCGATGAGTTCATCTCGCAACAGGATAATCCCGGAGCTTGGCTACTCCGCACTGAATCGAGAATGTCATGATGTTTAAGTACTTGGACCTCTTTCGAATCACCCGTTTAGCCTGTGCGATGGCGGGGGCTCTTTTGACCATCGGTCTACCGGTCGCGAGTGCCTGGGCCGCTGACCCGGTAGCGGTCGATCCGCCCGTACTGGACGTGCCCACTCTGCAATCGCTGCGTGGACTGCTCCCGCCCGACCCGTCGGGAACCGAAGGCGGGCGCAAAGTCGACCTCATGACTGACTACGTGCTCAATCGCTCTGCGGCGGTTCTCTTGGGCAAAGCGCTGTTCTGGGACATGGAGATCGGCAGTGACGGTTCGACGGCTTGTGCCTCCTGCCACTTCCACGCGGGTGTTGATCACCGCACCACCAACCAGATCAACCCCGGTCAGGCGAATACTAACGCGAACGTTTCGTCGATCTTCAACAAGCCGTTCACCGCCTCGGACATTCCAGGCGACGTGCCGAGCTACACCACCAAATCAGGAGGCAAGGGCGGCCCGAATTACCTGCTGAAGAAAGACGACTTTCCGACCCATGTATTGGCTGATCCGATGGATCGCAATTCGGCGATTGTCTATTCGACTGACGATGTGATCGGGTCCCAGGGCGTATTCGACGCCAACTTCGTCAAACCCCATCAGGCACGTTTCGACAAGTGCATTCAGCAACCGGACGGCATCTTCCAGGTAGGTGGCATCAATGTTCGCCGCAGCACCGGGCGCAACGCACCCACGGTGATCAATGCCGCGTTCAACGTGCGTAACTTTTGGGATGGCCGCGCCAATAACGTCTTCAACGGCTTCTCTCCATTTGGCAATCGCGATCCTGACGCCGGGATTTTCGTGACCAGCGATCGCAGTGGCGTGGCGACCAAAGTCAGACTGGCGCTCAAGGATGCTTCCGCCGCTTCGCAAGCGGTAGGGCCTCCCGGCAGTCCGGTGGAAATGTCCTGCGGCGGTCGTACGTTCGCCGACATTGGCCGACGCATGCTCGACACCTTGATGCTCAAGCAGCAGCGGATTTCCTCTACCGATTCGGTACTGGGGCCAGTGTCCAGCGCCCGCCGGCCGACCTACCGTGAGCTGATCAAGAACGCGTTCCAGCCGCGCCTGTGGAATGCCACGCAGCAGGTCTCGCTGGGTGGTGCGCCATACACCCAGATGGAGGCGAACTTCCCGCTGTTCTTCGGGCTGGCGATTCAGATGTATGAGTCCACGCTGATCTCGGACCAGGCGCCGTTGGATGCCTATTTGCAGGGCGATCATACGGCCATGAACGACCAGCAGGTCCAGGGCATGAATCTGTTCCTGGGCAAGGGCAAGTGCATCAGTTGCCATGGTGGTGCGGAGTTGACCAACGCCGGCAGCCGGTTGCTGTTCCATCCTCGGGAACGGATCGAGCGCATGGTGATGGCCGACAACCTGACCACGCTGTATGACAACGGCTTCTACAACACCGGGGTGCGTCCAACGTCGGAAGACCTGGCGCTCGGTGGCTCGGATGCCTGGGGCAATCCATTGTCCTTCACTCGCGAGTACAACACCGTACTCCAGGGCGGCCAGATCCCTGACCCGCTGGAGGTCGATGTGTGCACCTTCGAAGCGCTTTTGAGCCCGGCGATCCCTTGTGATGCGACGCTCAAGCCGAATGTCGGTTTTCGCGACGCGGTCGATGGCGCCTTCAAGACGCCGACTCTGCGTAACATCGCGTTGACCGGACCGTATTTCCACAACGGCAGTCGCGCGACGCTGCGTCAGGTCATGGAGTTCTACAACCGTGGCGGCGACCGGCGTGGTGAGGATGCCAGCAACACCAGTGGCTTCGACCACCCAGCGGTCAATCAGCACAACGGCTCAAACCTCGACCCGGACATGACTCGGCTGAACCTCACCCCGGATGAAGTGGATGCGCTGGTCAAATTCATGGAAGTCGGACTGACCGATCCTCGGGTCGCATGGGAACGGGCGCCGTTTGATCATCCGTCGCTGGTACTGGCACAGGGCGAAAAGGGTGATGAAAACTCCGTCGGGCAAAAGCCGGCGAGTCCGAAGATCACTACCCGACAAGCGCAGGATGCCGAAATCCAGCTCAAACCGGTCGGTGCTGAAGGTCGCCCAAGTCTGGAGGGGCCGCTGCAACCGTTCAACAACGACCTGTAATCATATTTCCCTTTACGTCACTGGCGGCTGATGCTCGCCAGTGACGCTTTTTTGTAAATGCCGCAGTATTTCACTCAGCAAATCGGGGTTTCTGCCGTTACAGTTGGTGGGCACAATGCCATCTATTTGTCATGACGGTCGGAGCTTTACCCTTGCCGCGTTCTTCCGCTGTGCGTTTCAGCCATTTCCTACCGTCGATACTGCTCTTGCTTGCGGGACTTGCGGCTGCCTATATCAAGGAATTGAACGTTTTCTTCACCTCGCTGTTCAACGTGCTACCGACTCTGGTGCTGTTGCTCGGCGGTGCGTACTGCGCGGTTTATCGACGTCAGCGTGAGCTGTTTCTGATGGTCACGGTGTACATCGCCTACTTTCTGCTCGACACCCAAACCGACTACTACCGCGACAACGGCAAAGTCCGTGATGACGCAGCAGTGGTTTTCCACCTGTGTTGCCTGTTGCTGCCGCTGATGTTTGGCGTATTCGCCGCCTGGCAGGAACGCACACACTTGTTTCAGGACATGGTGGCGCGCTTTGCTGTGTTGCTGGCCGTCGGCAGTGTGGCGTTGGGGCTGGAGCAAAGTTACCCACAAGCCTTGCTGATATGGCTGTCCGAAATCCGCTGGCCGGCGCTGCATGGCGCCTGGATGAGCCTGATCCAGCTGTCCTATCCGGTGTTCATCGCCTCGTTCTTGCTGCTGAGCTGGCAATACTGGCGTAACCCAAGACCTTTGCATGCGGCTCAACTGGTCGGTTTGCTCGGTTTGTTCTGGGCACTGCCGAAAACCTTCATTCTGCCGTTTACCCTCAACATCATGTGCAGCCAGGTGATGTTGATGATTGCGGCGGCGGTCGCCCACGAAGCCTATCAAATGGCCTTCCGTGACGAACTCACCGGCCTGCCGGGTCGTCGTGCCTTGAACGAGCGGATGCAGCGGCTGGGGCGTAATTACGTGCTGGCGATGAGCGACGTCGATCACTTCAAGAAATTCAACGATACCCATGGTCATGATGTGGGTGACCAGGTGCTGCGCCTGGTGGCCAGCAAACTGTCGAAAATTGGCGGAGGCGGTAGGGCGTATCGCTACGGCGGTGAGGAATTTGCGCTGGTGTTTGCAGGCAAGACGCTCGAAGAGTGCATGCCGCACCTGGAAGTCATTCGTGAATCCATCGCCACCTACAGTATTCAGTTGCGCAATCAGGACAACCGCCCTCAGGACGATCAGCAGGGACGTCAGCGCCGCTCGGGCCCCGGCGCGTCCAGTGTGTCGGTCACCGTCAGCATCGGCGTCGCCGAACGCGTGGATCAGCGCACCCCCGAAAAGGTCCTCAAGTCCGCGGACGAAGCGCTCTACAGCGCCAAGGGCGCCGGGCGAAACTGTGTGGTGGCATTTGGTCAGACGCGTCGTGGCGCCGTGCGAATGGACGCCGCTGCGGGTTGAGTGATGATGGCGCATTCAGCGTCTGGACTGTGATTGTTCGGCGTGGTGGGCGGCAGTAGGTTTGAAGCATCTGCTGACGGAGAAACGACCATGCCTGAGTACAAAGCTCCCCTGCGCGACATGCGCTTTCTGATTGACCACGTCTTCGACTTTCACGCCAATTACGCCGCGCTGGGTGCCACTGAGGCCAGTCCGGACATGGTCAACGCGATCCTCGAAGAAGGTGCGAAATTCTGCGAGAACGTGCTTGCGCCATTGAATCGCAGCGGCGACGAAGAGGGCTGCCATTTCGACAATGGCGTGGTAACGACGCCTACAGGCTTCAAGCAAGCTTTCGCACAATACGTTGAAGGGGGCTGGCATGGTCTGGCGGCTGATCCGGCTTACGGCGGGCAAGGCTTGCCAAGTTCCCTGGGCCTGGTCATCAGCGAAATGGTCGGTTCCAGCAACACCTCGTGGGGCATGTACCCGGGATTGACCCATGGTGCGATGTCCGCGATCCACGCCCACGGCACCGAAGAACAGAAGCAGACCTACCTGAGCAAACTTACCGCTGGCCAGTGGACAGGCACCATGTGCCTGACCGAAGCCCATTGCGGCACCGACCTGGGCATCATCAAGACGCGGGCCGTGCCGTCAACCGATGGCAGCTATGCAATCTCCGGAAGCAAGATTTTCATCTCGGCCGGCGAGCACGACATGAGTGACAACATCATTCATCTGGTGCTGGCGAAACTACCGGATGCGCCGGCAGGCACCCGAGGCATTTCGCTGTTTATCGTGCCTAAATTCCTGCCCGGTGGCGACGGCGAGGCGGGCGAACGCAACGCTGTTTCCTGCGGCTCTATCGAACACAAAATGGGCATCAAGGCATCGGCCACTTGTGTGCTGAACTTCGATGGCGCCAAAGGCTTCTTGATCGGGGAGCCGAACAAGGGCCTGAACTGCATGTTCACCATGATGAACCACGCACGCCTCGGCACCGGGATGCAGGGGTTGTGTCTGGGGGAGGCGAGCTTTCAGGGCGCCATCAAGTACGCTAACGATCGCTTGCAAATGCGCTCGCTGACCGGCCCGAAAGCGCCAGAAAAAGCCGCCGATCCGATCATCGTGCATCCTGACGTGCGCCGGATGTTGCTGACCATGAAAGCCTTCAACGAAGGTAACCGCGCGTTGACTTACTTCACCGCGCAATTGCTGGACGTGGCGAACTTGAGCCCGGATGAAACCGCACGCCAGGACGCCGAAGACCTGTTGGCCTTTTTGACGCCAATCTGCAAAGCCTTCATGACTGATACCGGGCTGGAGGTGACCAACCACGGCATGCAAGTGTTTGGCGGGCACGGCTTCATTCGTGAATGGGGCATGGAGCAATTGGTTCGCGATTGCCGGATTGCGCCGATCTACGAGGGGACCAATGGCATTCAGGCGTTGGACTTGCTCGGGCGAAAAGTGCTCGGCAGTCAGGGCAAGCTGCTGCGTGGCTTCACCAAAATCGTGCACACATCCTGCGCGGCGAACGCTGGGCATCCGCAGCTCGCCAGCTATGTGGCGCAGCTCAACGAGCTGAATCAGCAGTGGGGCGAACTGACCACCAAGGTCGGCATGGCAGCGATGAAGAATGCGGACGAAGTGGGCGCGGCATCAGTGGATTATTTGATGTACAGCGGTTACATCATCCTTGGCTATCTCTGGCTGCGCATGGCACTGGTGGCTCAGGCGCAACTCGATGCGGGTAGCGGTGATGCCGATTATTGTCAGGGCAAGCTGGCGACCAGCGAGTTTTACTTCAAGCGCTTGTTGCCGCGTACGGCGGCTCATCGCGCGGCGATAGAGGCTGGGAGTGATTGCCTGATGAAGCTGCCGGCAGCGCTGTTCGCACTTTAGTCTTTTAAATCCGCCACATTGGAGCCCGCATCATTGCGGGCTTTTTAATGACCCGACAGTCAGTGACTAAACATTACAAAAGGGTCATGGGCTGACCCTATGTGTCGCAAAAGTTGTTGGGTTACACTCGGACCCAACGAAAGCACCACTCCTACGAATCACCTGTTTAGATCTTGCGAGGTTTGCCATGGCTGACTACAAAGCGCCCCTGCGCGATATGCGCTTCGTTCTCAATGAAGTTTTCGAGGTCGCCAAACTCTGGGCCGAGCTGCCTGCGCTGGCCGAGACCGTCGATGCGGAAACCGTCGAAGCCATTCTCGAAGAAGCCGGCAAGGTCACCAGCAAAAGCATCGCGCCGCTGAGCCGTGCGGCTGACGAAGAAGGTTGCCATTGGGCGGACGGTGCGGTCACCACGCCGGCAGGTTTCCCGCAGGCTTATCAGACTTATGCTGAAGGCGGCTGGGTCGGTGTCGGTGGCGATCCTGCCTACGGCGGCATGGGCATGCCCAAAGCCGTGTCGGCTCAGGTCGAAGAAATGGTCAACTCCGCCAGCCTGTCGTTCGGTCTGTACCCGATGCTGACGGCCGGTGCCTGCCTGTCGATCAACGCCCACGCCAGCGACGAGCTGAAAGCTGCGTACCTGCCAAACATGTACTCCGGTGTCTGGGCCGGTTCCATGTGCCTGACCGAGCCGCATGCCGGTACTGACCTGGGGATCATCCGCACCAAGGCCGAGCCTCAGGCCGACGGTTCCTACAAAGTCAGCGGCACCAAGATCTTCATCACCGGCGGTGAGCACGACCTGACCGAGAACATCATCCACCTGGTGCTGGCCAAGCTGCCGGACGCGCCGGCGGGGCCGAAAGGTATTTCGCTGTTCCTGGTGCCGAAGTTCATGGTCAATGCCGATGGCAGCCTGGGTGCGCGCAACCCGGCAAACTGCGGTTCGATCGAACACAAAATGGGCATCCAGGCGTCCGCGACCTGCGTGATGAACTTCGACGAAGCCGTGGGTTACCTGGTCGGTGAGCCGAACAAAGGCCTGGCGGCGATGTTCACCATGATGAACTACGAGCGTCTGGGCGTGGGCATTCAGGGCCTGGCCACCGGCGAGCGTTCTTATCAGAACGCCGTTGAATACGCTCGCGACCGCCTGCAAAGCCGTTCGCCGACCGGCGCGCAAAACAAAGACAAAGTGGCTGACCCGATCATCGTCCACCCGGACGTACGTCGCATGTTGCTGACCATGAAAGCCTCGAACGAAGGTGGCCGTGCGTTCTCGACTTACGTTGCCATGCAACTCGACACCGCCAAGTTCAGCGAAGACGCGACTACCCGCAAACGCGCTGAAGACTTGGTGGCGTTGCTGACGCCAGTGGCCAAGGCATTCCTGACCGACCTGGGTCTGGAAACCACCGTTCACGGCCAACAGGTTTTTGGCGGCCACGGTTACATCCGCGAGTGGGGCCAGGAGCAACTGGTGCGTGACGTTCGTATCACGCAGATCTACGAAGGCACCAACGGCATTCAGGCACTGGACCTGGTCGGACGCAAAATCGTCGGCACCGGCGGCGCGTTCTACAACCTGTTTGCTGACGAAATCCGTCATTTCACCGCGACCGCCAGTGCTGATCTGGCCGAGTTCACCAAGCCGCTGAATGATGCGGTAACGACCCTCGACGAGCTGACCGCGTGGTTGCTGGATCGCGCCAAAAACAACCCGAATGAAATCGGTGCGGCGTCGGTCGAGTACCTGCAAACCTTCGGTTATGTGGCATATGCCTACATGTGGGCACTGATGGCCAAGGCTGCGTTGGGCAAAGAAGCGCAGGACGACTTCTACGCGAGCAAGCTGGGTACGGCGCGGTTCTATTTCGCACGCTTGTTGCCACGTATTCACTCGCTGAGCGCGTCGGTGAAAGCCGGTAGCGAGTCCCTGTTCCTGCTGGATGCTGCGCAGTTCTGACAAGGTAACGTCATGTAAGCAATCTCTTACATGACGTGCTGCTGTTTTCCCATAGGCGTAGATTGGATCCACAGTTAATCTACTTCACATGGACGTCGCGCAGGAAGCGCAAAGCAACAACACGGACACGTAGGATTCTGCCAGGACGGCGGAGTGAAATGGATGTCAGGGAAACAGTCTGCAAAGCCCCGCTTCGGCGGGGTTTTCTTTTGCCTGCAGAAAAGTGCTCAGCTCAGTCCGTCCAAGGTCGTCGAGCTATTCAAGCGCTGATCCGGACCGTTCATCACTTCTTCCAGCAGCGTGCGTAACAAGGCCAGTGAGGCCTGTTGCCGCTGTACATCGCGACACACCAATCCGACTCTCAGCGACACACGTGGCTCGGTCAGTGGTTTCCACAGCAACTCGTTATTACCGAGTGCCTTTTGCGAACGTCCTGGCAGCACCGTCGCCAGTCGGGTGTGTGGCAGGCTGTCGAGAATCCCCGCCATGTTATTTAGTTCGGCCTGCACCTGCGGGCGCCTTCCTAGGGCGGCGAGCTGCGTCTGCCAGATCTGTCGCACCTGAAACTCTTCTCCCAGTAGCAGCATCGGCAACTCGGCGGCCTGGCTCATGGAGACTTTCTTGAATTCGCGCAACGGGTGGTCAGCGGGAATGACAAGAGTCAGTTCGTCTTCGTACAGCATCACCCCATGCAACCCTGGCTGCCTGGGTGGCAGGTAACTGATGCCAATGTCCAGTGAACCATTAAGCAGGCGTCGCTCGATTTCCAGCCCGGTCAGTTCGTAGATCTGCACCACCAGATGCGGTTGGGCTTTGCGCACCCGTTCGAGCATTTGCGGCACCAGACTGGTGTGGACCGTCTGCAACACGCCAATCGCCAGTGTGCGCAGCGCCTGTCCCTTGAAATTGCCCAACGCTTCACGCGCGCGTTGCATGCCGTCAAGTAAAGGCAATGCATGGTTGTACAACGTGTGGGCGGCCAGGGTTGGCAGCAGGCGTTTGCTGCTGCGTTCAAACAGGCTCACATCGAGGTTCTGTTCGAGGTGGCGGATCTGCTGGGATAACGCCGGCTGGGAGATTGAAAGCCGCTCGGCGGCCCGGCCGACATGGCCTTCTTCGTAGACCGCGACGAAATAACGCAGTTGCTTGAAATCCATAAGTAACGCTTATTGAAAATGCTGGAAAATCGAAATGGCTCAAGGCCGTGCCTGCGCCTAGTCTAACCGCATTCACAAGGCTTACAGGGCCGCAAAGCACCATGAATTCTGTTTGCAGCGAGACTGTTTACATAGGTAAGGCAAAAAACCTCAAGCGAGGTTTTTTCGGATGAATTTGTTCAGTTTGCGGCGTAGTCCGCCCAGTCTTGATGATTTGGCGGTCGACACCTTCCAGCCCACCCACCACCACAACCCTTCCAGCGAGTACATGATGCCCAGCGTCGAGCGGCCGAAACAGATTTTCGTCCGTGGTCAGGGTTCCTGGTTATGGGACAGTGAGGATCGTGCTTACCTGGATTTCACTCAAGGTGGTGGGACCAATAGCCTGGGGCACAGTCCTTCGGTATTGGTTCAGGCGATTTCGCAACAGGCTCAATCACTGATCAACCCCGGTTTTGCGCTGCACAACCGCGGCCGGCTCAACCTTGCGGGGCGTTTGTGCACCGCGACTGGCAGCGATCAGGCGTACCTGCTCAACAGTGGCAGCGAAGCCTGTGACGCGGCAATCTCCTTGGCGTGTAAATGGGGCGAGCGTTATCGCGGTGGTGCCTCGCGCATTATCGTTGCCAGCAACAGTTGCCATGGCCGTCATCTGGCAACGATGTCGGCGTCGGACGTGCACCACGTTCCCTTCAATGATCTGGCGGCCATGCACGCGGCGGTCGACGCCCGGACCGTGGCAATCATGCTTGAACCGATCCAGAACGATGCGGGCGTGATCCCGGCCACTGAGCATTACCTCAAGAGTGTGGAACGGCTGTGTCGCGAACTGGGCATTCTGTTGATCCTCGATGAAGTACAAACGGGCATCGGGCGTTGCGGCACTCTGCTCGCCGAACAGTCCTACGGCGTTCGGGCCGATGTCATCGTTCTCGGCAAAGGACTCGGTGGTGGTGTGCCACTGGCGGCGCTGCTGGCACGGGGCAAGGCGTGCTGTGTTGACGTCGGCGACCTGAGCGGCAGCCATCATGGCAATGCCCTGATGACCGCTGCCGGCCTGGCGGTGCTCGACAGTGTGCAGGACAAAGGTTTTCTCGAGCATGTCGCGCAGACCGGCCAGCATCTGCGCGAAGGACTGCGGCTTTTGTCCCATCGCTATGGCCACGGCGAATTGCGCGGGCAAGGGCTGTTCTGGGGGCTGACGTTGTCCGACGATTCGGCTGACGCTGTCGTCAAAGCCGCGTTGTACGAAGGTTTGCTGCTTGACGCCCCACAACCCGATTGTTTGCGCTTCACCCCGGCCCTCACCGTCAGCAACGCCAACATCGACGAAATGCTCCTGCGCCTGACCCGCGCCTTCTCCCGGGTGCGCACTGCACAGTTGCAGTGCCGAAAAGGGATTGCGGTCTGATCAGACTCGTCCCACACAAACACCAGAACCGTCTCGCGGTAATAACGCATCGCCCCACGTTTGATCCTTTCGCGTGGGGCGTTTTTTTGTCTGCAAAACCTGGCGAAGTGTCGGCGCTCGGTAATCAGTGCACTGAACCCTGACGCACGACACAGGTCGATTAGGTGTATGGCTCGCGTGAGCCCATTCAAATCAGGAGCTACCCCATGGACTTTATTCGAATCATCATCGCCATTCTGTTGCCGCCATTGGGTGTGTTTCTGCAGGTCGGATTTGGCGGGGCGTTCTGGTTGAACATTCTGCTGACCTTGTGCGGTTATATTCCCGGGATTGTGCACGCGGTGTACATCATCGCCAAGCGCTGAGCCAGGCCTCAAACGCCCTGATCGATTACCCTGCGATAAAACAACCACTCCTGTTCCAGGGCATGGGCCTGATTGCCAGCCTTGCGGAAGCCGTGGCGCTCGTCGGCGTAGTAATGCGCTTCCACCAGGATGCCGTTGTCCTGTAGTGCCTCGACCATGTCCCGGGTCTGTTGCGGCACAACCACGGCGTCCAGTTCACCCTGAAAGAAAATCATCGGTACACGGATGTTGCTCGCATGCAGCAACGGCGTTCGTGCGGCGTAGCGTTTGGCATCCTGCACCGGATCACCGATCAGCCAGTCCAGATAATCACCTTCGAATTTATGAGTCGCCCGTCCCAATGCCACGGGATCGCTGACGCCGTACAGACTGGCGCCAGCGCGGAAAACGTTCTTGAACGCCAGGGCACACAGGGTGGTGTAACCGCCAGCGCTGCCACCGCGAATGAACGCGTTGTCGCCGTCGATCAACCCGCGTTCGGCGAGGTGGGCGACGACTGCGCAGGCGTCCTCGACGTCCACCTCGCCCCAACTCAAATGCAGCGCCTGGCGATATGCCCGGCCGTAACCGCTGCTGCCCCGATAGTTGAGGTCGGCCACGGCAAAGCCGCGTTGCGCCCAATACTGGATGCGCGGATCGAGCATCGGGTAGCACGCCGAGGTCGGGCCGCCGTGGATGAACACCACCAGCGGTGGTTTCGCCTCCCCGGTCGTGGCCGGGTAGAAGAACCCGTGCGCCTCGCCCGAACCGCTCGGGTAGCGCAGGGTTTGTGGCACGCTGATCTGCTCGACCGGCATGGGTGTGACACCACCGGCCAGTACCTTGACACGCCGGGTGCTGCGGTCGATGGCGATCACCGCTGCCGAACTGATCGGTGAGGCGGCGATGCAGTAGATGAATTGCTCATCCAGTGCGAGATGGCGGAAGCGGCTGTAGTCACCGGTGAAATCTTCACGGGTGTCACCGCAAAGGCCCAGTCGGCCAAAACCGCCTTCGGTCCAGCTCGCCAAAAAAGTGTTGTCGCGCAGCGGGAGCCAAGTGCACCCCCCCAATTGCCACGGCGCTGGCCCATGATCGGCCGCGGCGCTCGGCAGCGGATTCAACCCGTCTGAAGACTCGACCCATGGCTGCCAATATCCGCCACGGTCGGTCAGACAAAACAGCCGGCCGCTGGTATCGAATCGCGGCTGTTGCAACGACTCCTGAGCGGCGTCGCCGGCCACGCAATGCGGCAGCGCAAAGCCACCATCGCTCTGACGTTCGGCCACCATCAGACGCGTTGCAGTCCAAGGCTGGTCCGGCCGACTCCACTCGATCCACGCCAACCGCTGAGCGTCGGGACTCAACGTCGGCGCAGCGTAGAAGTCCGCGCCTTCGGCCAGCAAGTGACGGGCGCCATCAGCCACATCGATCGCGACCAGACGATGTTGATCGTGGTGCTCTTCGACGGCCAGAACCTGTCCATTGGCGAATTGCAGGTCGCCATAGCGGCATTTACTCGCGGTCAACGCTTCAGGTGTTTCGCCCTGCAGCGATTGCCGATACAGCTGTTGGTCCGCCTCGTTGACGAAAACGATGCCGTCATCGGTCAGACAAAACCCGCCGCCGCCATATTCGTACACTCGACTGCGCACACTAAAACCCGACGGCGTCAGGCAATGCGCCTGGCCGTCACGCCAATGCCAGATCCGGCAAGCGGCTTCTTCGGGCCGGTATTCGTTCCAGAACAGACCGTGCTGGCCGACCTGCAGTTCGGCAAAGTCGATCGCGGCCGCGACGGCCCTGGAGGCGCTGAAAGGCTCAGCTTTTTGCGATAAGGCGGGAGTTTCGTTCATTGCGAAAGGCCAATTGTTCGATGGTCTGAGTCGCGTGCTCGGCTTCTTCGCGGGCCTTGAGAATCACGCCATGATGTTGAGACTTGCTGCACACTGGGTCGGCGTTGCTCGCGTCACCGGTGAGCATGAACGCCTGGCAACGGCAGCCGCCGAAGTCCTTTTCTTTTTCATCGCAGGAACGGCACGGCTCGGGCATCCAGTTGTAACCGCGAAAGCGGTTGAAGCCGAAGGAGTCGTACCAGATGTGTTGCATGCTGTGGTCGCGCACGTTTGGAAATTGCACCGGCAGCTGTCGGGCGCCGTGACAGGGCAGGGCGGTGCCGTCCGGGGTAACGGTCAGGAAGATGCTGCCCCAGCCATTCATGCAGGCTTTCGGGCGTTCTTCGTAATAGTCCGGCGTAACGAAAATCAGCTTGCACGGATGCCCTTCGGCTTCCAGCTTGGCGCGGTATTCGTTGGTGATGCGCTCGGCGCGGACCAGCTGTTCCCGGGTCGGCAACAACCCGACGCGATTGAGCTGCGCCCAGCCGTAAAACTGGCAGGTGGCGAGTTCGACGAAGTCCGCCTCCAGGGCGATGCACAGCTCGATGATCCGGTCGATCTTGTCGATGTTGTGCCGATGGGTCACGAAATTCAGCACCATCGGGTAGCCGTGGGCTTTCACCGCGCGGGCCATTTCCAGCTTCTGCGCAAAGGCTTTTTTCGAGCCGGCCAGCAAGTTGTTCACTTGCTCATCGCTGGCCTGGAAACTGATCTGGATATGGTCCAGGCCGGCCTTCTTGAAATCGCTGATTTTCTGCTCGGTCAGGCCGATGCCGGAGGTGATCAGGTTGGTGTAGAAGCCCAACTTGCGTGCCTCGGCGATCAGCTCGGCGAGGTCCTGGCGCACCAGCGGTTCGCCACCGGAAAAGCCCAACTGCGCCGCACCCATCTCCCGCGCTTCGCGAAAGACCTTGATCCACTGCTCGGTGCTCAGCTCCTTGCCTTGTTCGGCGAAGTCCAGCGGGTTGGAGCAGTAGGGGCATTGCAACGGGCAGCGGTAGGTCAGTTCGGCCAGCAGCCACAGCGGCAGGCCGATTTCGGGTGTGGGCGGTACTTGCACCGACGACTCAGGCAAGTTCGATCCAGTGCTGCGCACGGGCAACCTCCATGAATTGCTCGATGTCGTCACCGAGCTCCGGCACGCCGGGGAACTGCAGGTCGAGCTCGGCAATGATTGCCGCAACATCACGCTCGCCATCGATCAAACCGCCAATCAGCGCGGCGCTTTCATTGAGCTTGATCATGCCTTCCGGGTACAGCAGCACATGGCCTTTTTGCGCCGGTTCGTACTGGAAACGGTAGCCGGGACGCCAGGTCGGGGTCTTGCTGCGATCGAAACTCATAAGGTGATTCCTTTATGCCAGACCCGTTGTTCGGTCACGCTGTGATACGGCGGGCGGTTCAGTTCGTAGGCCATGCTCATGGCATCGAGCATGCTCCAAAGGATGTCCAGTTTGAACTGGAGAATTTCCAGCATGCGCTCCTGACCGGCCCGGGTGGTGTAGTGCTGCAAGGTGATCGCCAGACCGTGTTCCACATCGCGGCGGGCCTGGCCCAGGCGAGTGCGGAAATACTCGTACCCGGCCGGGTCGATCCATGGGTAATGCTGTGGCCAACTGTCCAGGCGCGATTGATGGATCTGCGGCGCGAACAGTTCAGTCAGCGAGCTGCTCGCGGCTTCCTGCCAACTGGCCCTGCGGGCAAAGTTGACGTAGGCGTCGACGGCAAAACGTACGCCGGGCAGCACCAGTTCATGAGAGCGCAGTTGATCCGGGTCGAGGCCCACAGCCTGGCCCAGACGCAGCCAGGCTTCGATGCCACCGTCTTCGCCGGGGGCGCCATCGTGGTCGAGCAGGCGCTGAATCCACTCGCGACGGATCTCGCGATCCGGGCAGTTGGCGAGGATCGCGGCGTCTTTCAGGGGAATGTTCACCTGATAGTAAAAGCGGTTGGCAACCCAGCCCTGGATCTGCTCGCGAGTCGCCCGGCCTTCATACATCGCCACGTGATAGGGGTGATGGATATGGTAATAGGCGCCTTTGGCGCGCAGGGCGGCCTCGAATTCGGCGGGGGTCATTGCGGTGTCAGTCATTGCGGTTCTCCGGGTATGACCGGTGGATTTTGTGGTGTCTGGACTATCGCCATCGCGAGCAAGCTCAGCTCCTACAGAGCACGCTCTTGTAGGAGCTGAGCTTGCTCGCGATGGGGCCCTCCGCTACAACACAATACTCATGCCGTCATAAGCCACTTCAACATCCCGACGAACCAGCTCGGCACGCTCCGGCGAGTCTTCATCAAGAATCGGGTTGGTGTTGTTGATGTGAATAAGCACCTTGCGCTGCTTGGGCAGTTGCTTCAGCACCTCCAGCATGCCGCCGGGGCCGCTCTGCGCCAGGTGGCCCATTTCCCGTCCGGTGCGCGTACCGACGCCGCGACGCTGCATTTCGTCGTCGTCCCACATCGTGCCGTCCACCAACAAGCAATCACTGCTGGCCATGATCTTCAGCAGCGGCGCGTCGACCTTGCCCAGCCCCGGCGCATAGAACAGCTTGCCGCCGGTGTTCAGGTCTTCGACGATCAGACCGATGTTGTCGCCGGGGTGCGGGTCGAAGCGGTGCGGCGAATACGGCGGCGCGGCGCTGCGTAGCGGCAACGGGGTGAATCGCAGGTTTGGGCAGGCCGCGATGGTGAAGCTGCGGTCCAGTTCGATCGGGTTCCAGTCCAGTCCGCCATTCCAGTGGGTCAGCATGGTAAACAGCGGGAATCCGCTGCTCAAATCTTCATGGACCATGTCAGTACACCAGACCTGATGCGGGCAACCTTCGCGCAGGCTGAGCAGGCCGGTGGTGTGGTCGATCTGGCTGTCCATCAGGATGATGGCGCTGATGCCGGTATCACGCAGGGCGCGGCCCGGTTGCAACGGGGCGAAGCTTTGAAGCTGAGCGCGGATGTCCGGTGACGCGTTGCACAACACCCAGTTCACGCCATCATCGGAAATTGCGATAGACGACTGGGTTCGCGCCTTGGCGTTCAGGCTGCCATTGCGAAAACCGGCGCAGTTCACGCAATTGCAATTCCACTGGGGAAAACCACCCCCCGCGGCGGAACCTAGAATCTGGACAAACATGGCCGCTCCATCATTCGAAAACTGAAAATAAAAACGCCTCGGCGAGCCGAGGCGTTGCACTGCGCTACAAAAAGATTAGCGGCTTGCGAAGTACATGGTGACTTCAAAGCCGATACGCAGGTCGGTGTAAGCAGGTTTGGACCAGGACATGGGAGCATTCCTTCAGGTGATGGGACAGTTCAGATCTATACATATAGTCCACCTCCAGTCGGAGATGTTCAGATAGTTAGGTAGCTATGTTACTTAAAATTTCAAAGTAATTGGCTGCCAATGTGTGAGAAAGCTAATTGCAGCCTTGGTAATGATCATTTTGTCGCTTGCCAAAGCGGGTTCGGGCAAGGCGCGCTGGCCAGGGCGCGCCAGCCACCCTGCGCCTGATTCAGCCGCTGTGCCGCAGCCAGCAATGAACGGTGGTCAATCGTCAAAATGGCCTGGGCCAGTTGCTTCAGATAATCCGACGAATGGCCGGCTAATTTGCTCTGCCAGAGTAGTTCCGTTGCCTGGACGGTGGGCAGTGCGGCGCTATCAAACTGATCGGCCAAGGCCTGGCGCTGAGCGATGAAAGTGGCGTCGTCGAGGCTTTGAATCATCGAAGTGAAGCCGTTCAGAAACGCCTGGATATGATCCAGCAAGTCCACCGGCGCAACGCTGGGCGATTGCACGCCGAACAGGATCCCGGTTTGCCCATGAATCTGTCGCAGGGCGCTGAACACCGCATAGCCGAGTTGCAACTCCACCCGCAGGCGCTGGTAGAACGGTGTCTGAGCCAGATGCGCGAGCAAACGCCAGGCCGCTTCATCGGCGATGTCCTGAGTCGGCGTCGGACAGAAGAGCAGCAACGCGTGCTCGCTGGCGCCGGTATCGACGGTCGTCCACAGATGCCGGGCGCTGATCGAGGGCGGCAGTGTCAGTTGATTGTCCGCGGTGCCGGGAATACGGCTCAAGGCCAGGCCCATCGCGGCTTGTGTCTGGGTGGACAGGCCAACCGCCAGGCCGTCCCAGCGCGCGCTCGACCAGAGTTGCTGGAGGTCGTCTGAGTCGTCGGTGCGCTCAAGACACTCGTCGGGCAGCGCCTTCAGCAACTGCCGAATCGGTATCAGCGCAGCGCTTGCCGGTTGTTCTTGTGGGGCAACGACCTCAGGTTCGGTCAGCACTTTCAGCGCGTGTTCGAGGACAGTCGGCATCGGCTCCTGGAGTCCGGTCATTTTCAGCAGCCATTCATTGCCCGATGCAGTGAAGGAAAAGTCGACGCCGGCCTGACGCGCATCCTCGCGTAATGACTGCAGGCGATTTTCCAGGCTCGATTGAAGGCTGGGCAGCGGTTTGAAATCGAGGCGCCAGCGCAGAAATATCGCCCCTTCATCGCTGTTGTCCGCCAAGGCCTGACTGAATTGCATCGGCGAGTTTTCACGACGACTGCGCGAACGGTCCTGGGCAAACGTGCGCAGGCCTCGGTGTTTGCTGGTCTGACCGCGAATCAACCCGGCATTGGCGGTGGGTGCTTCGTCGCGCAAAAACGGATTTGGCGTCGGCAATTGCCAAGCGCCGCTGAAGTTATCCACAGCGCCGATTTTTTTCAGGAGGTCTTTAAGCGCTGCAACCCCCTGCTCGGACAGCCCGGTTTCGAGCTGCTCGCTGTCCCGTTGGGCCAATGGCAAGGCAGCGCCGACTTGCTGCTGGCGTTGCAGCAAGGCGGCGTATTCTTCGCGCAAGTCGGTCCAGTCTTGATGGGCGGCAAAAAAGCCCAGCCAGTCGAGAAGCTTCTGGCGAATCACACTCGCCGATTGCGCCGTAGCGAGTTCAATGTGCAGCAACGCTTGCCCCGCGAACTGATACAGCGGCGCGGCTTTCAGGCTGTCCGCCAGCCCCTGCTCTTGCAGCGTCGACATCAGACCGCCAGGTTTAGCGGCATTCAGCCAGTGACACAGAAAGGCCAGCGCTTCACGCGATGAGTCGGGCAATGCTTCGAACGCGAACAGAAGATCCAGGCGACGCTCGCCAGCCTGTTGATAAGTGTTCTGCGATGCGTTCATCAGCGCGCCGGGCGTTTGTTGTGCGACCTTGTCCCCGACGGGAATCTCGGCGCCAAAACGCTGAGCCATCTCGCGTAATTCATCGAGACTCTGCGGCCCGGCGAGGCTCAGTGTCAGTTGCCCGGTCTGATAAAACCGTTGATGAAAATCCTTCAAGGCCTGCTGAAACTCAGGGAGCTCCACCGGCAGGCTATCGCGATTTCCGGCATGGAAACCGCGCAAGGGATGGGTCGACGTCAACCCATCGAGCAGCGTCAATTGCCGTTGCGCCGCCGCGTCCTGTGACCAGGCGACAAACTCGGCTTGCAACACTTCGCGCTCGCGCAACTGATCCTCCGGATTCATACGTGGATGGGCGAGCATGTCTGACAGACGCTCCAGCCCGCCGAGAAATGCCTGAGGCGGCAGTTCGAAAAAGAAGTCGGTCGTGCGTTCGCTGGTTCGTGCGTTGACCTGCCCGCCGTGACGTTGCACATAGGCCATCAACCCTTGGCCCGCAGGAAAGCGCTCAGTCCCCAGAAACAGCAAATGCTCCAGAAAATGCGCCAGGCCGGGCCAGGCCAGCGGCACATCGTGACTGCCCGCCGCAACCCGGAGTGCCGCCGCGCAGCGCTTCAAATTCGGGGCATGACGCAGCGTCACCCGCAAGCCGTTGGCCAGGGTTTCAGTGTGGGGGCGAGGGTGATTCAGCGCAGGCATGAGCACTTCCAGAACAGAGAAGCGCTAATGCTAGCGGATTACAGGGGCTCAGCGCTTGTTAAGGTCGCCGTAAAGCTCGGGACGGCGGTCCAGCAAGTAGCGATTGGCGGCGCGAGAGTCGGTCATCAACTGCCGATCCAGCTCGCCGACGATCAGCGCTTCATCGAGGCCAGCCTGGGCGATGCGGCTGCCATCCGGCGCGGCGATGCTGCTCTGGCCGCAGTAGTGGATGTCGCCTTCATGGCCGCAGTAATTGGCGTAGGCCACATAGCACTGGTTTTCGAAAGCACGGGCGCGGACGGTGACGTCGGCGACGAAGTCGAAGGGAATCATGTTTGCCGTCGGCACCAGGATCAGCTCGGCACCGGCCAGCGCCAGGCGTCGAGCGTTTTCCGGAAACTCCATGTCGTAGCAAATCAGGAAGCCCAGCTTCCAGCCATTGAGCTCAATCACCGGAAAGTCATCTTCGCCAGCACTGAACATCGAGTGATCGAGGTCGCCGAACAAGTGAGTCTTGCGGTAGTTGCACAACCGCTCGCCCTGGGCGTCGATCAACTGCACGGCGTTGTAGATCTGCCCGTCTTCGGTGCGCTCCGGGTAGCCATATAAAATGGCGATCCCGGCAGACTTGGCAATGCGCGCAATGTGTTGCGCCGATTCACCGTTGTGCACCTCCGCGAGGACGCTGACGGCGTCGACGCCGATGTTGTAGCCGGTCAGGAACATCTCCGGCACTACCAGCAAATCGGCGCCTTTCGCTTCCTGGGCCAATTGCTGTAGACGTTGCAGATTGCCGGCGACGTCCAGGGGCAGCGGTGGACATTGGTAAAGGGCTACGCGCATTTCGGATTCCTCTTACTCGGGCAGGGCGATCGGTCCGATCTCGTTGAACACATCACCTGGACCCGGGTTCTCGGCGTGAGTTTCACCGCCGAAGTGTTTCATGATGCCCCACACCGCGTTGAGTGAGGTCTGCACCGCGCCTTCAACCCAGGCCGGCGTCCACGAAACGTCGTCGCCAGCGATGAAAATCCCGCGTTGCTCGGCTGGCATCTCGTCTTGCATGAAATGCGCGTACATGCGCTGGTTATAGCGATAGTGGCCGGGCAGGGCGCCTTTGAAGGCCCCGAGGAAATGCGGGTCGGCTTCCCAGGATACGGTGATCGGATCGCCGATGATGCGCGCTGCGATGTCGACTTTCGGGTAGATCTTTTTCAACGCGTCCAGCGCCAGCTTCACGCGTTTTTCCACCGGCTGCGGCAACATTTTCAGTGCGTCGCTCATCCACGAGTACGACAGGCAAATCACCCCCGGCTTATCGTCGCCGTTATCGAACAGGTAGGTGCCACGGGTCAGGCGATCGGTGAGCGTCATGCTCATCAAGTCGCGGCCGGTTTCCGGGTCCTTGTCCTTCCAGAACGGGCGGTCGACCATCACGAACGTCTTCGACGATTGCATGTAGCGCGTGCGATCCAGCGCCATCCACATTTTTTGCGAGAACAGGCTTTCGTCGCATTCGATCTGGGTGGTCAGCAGCCAGCTCTGGCAAGTGGTCAGCACCGCGGCGTATTCGCGGGTATCACCCCAGTTGTCGGTGACGGCGAAACGGCCACCCGGTGCATGGGCAATCTTCTTCACGCCGGTACGCGGTGCTCCGTTGTGCAGGGAGCTGAGGCTGGTGCCTTCAGGCCAGTGCACGCAACGTTCCGGCACATGGCGCCAGATACCCTGTGGCACCTGTTCCACCCCACCGACCACCAAGTGCTGATGATCGTCGCAGTTGGTCATCACCACGCGGAAGATTTCCAGCATAGAGTTGGGGAAATCCGAGTCCCAGCCGCCGGTGCCGAAACCGACCTGGCCGAACACTTCGCGGTGATGGAACGACAGCTTGGCGAACGCTTTGGAGGTGGCGACGAAGTCGTAGAAGGTGCGGTCGTCCCACAGCGGGACGAGGGTGTTCCACAGCTCCTTGAGGCGTGGCACGTCGCGGTCGCGGATCGCTTGCTGGATATCGGAGAACTGCGAGCCGGCTTCCAGGGCGTCGGCCCAGGCGTCAGCTACTTCCTGGAACAGTGCAGGAAGATCTGCCAGTTTTTGTGCGTAATGGGTTTTGCCTTCCAGATCGATCACGGTGCTGCCCGACGCGGGTGTCAGCGGGTTCGGGAAGGGTTTGGTCTCAAGACCGAGCTTGTCGACGTAGTGATAGAACGCGGTGGACGAGACCGGAAAACGCATGCCACCGAGCTCGGCGATGATGCCTTCAGCGCCATTGAACGCTTGGGAACGCAGGCGCCCGCCCATTTTCGAGGCTTCGTAGACGACGGGTTTGAGGCCCAGTTTCATCAATTCGTAAGCCGCCACCAAGCCGGCGATACCAGCACCGACAATCGCTACTTCGGCACCGTGGTTGTGCGCAGGAATGCTGCCCAGACCCGCCGGGTGTTCGATCCAGTCGTCGAAGGCGAAAGGAAAGTCCGGGCCGAAAATGGTGACTGGTTTTTTACCGTCTGCAGGATGGCGATTGTTCTTGTTCATGGCTGACCTTGCTGGCGACCCGACGCGGGATGCGCGTCTGAGTATAGGAAAAGATGGCAGCCATTCTAGTGAGCGTAGAACACGTTAATAAGACGCAAAATGTCGTCGATTTGCCATTTTAATGGTCAATATGACGTAGCGTTGAATCAGAGTGACAACTCGATCCCCTGTAGGCGCGAGCGTGCTCGCGATGGCGTCAGCTCAGGCGCCCATGAAACCTGAGTTGGAATGTCAAACCGGCTGCCCCCGATCAATCTTGCTGCTCAGAATGATCGAAGTCGTCGTCTTCTCCACCCCATCCACACTGCCGATCTGATCCAGCAATTGATCCAGCTGCTCTGGCGAGTCGGTACGCAACCACGCCACATAATCAAATTCGCCACTTACCGCACACAACTGCTGAACCTGAGCCATCGCACTGAGCCGGCGCAGCACTTCCTTGCCAGAGCGCGGTTGCACGGTAATCCCGACATACGCCTGCAATCCGCCATCGACCACGCGCTGACCGAGGCGCACGCCATAACCGGTGATGACTTTGGCCTTTTCCAGGCGCGCCAGTCGCGACGTGACGGTCGTGCGCGCGATGCCCAATTGCCGGGCCAGCATGGCCACGCTCTCGCGGGCGTTGATCTGCAAGGCTGCGATCAATTGGCGGTCGATTTCATCAAGCACGGGCGGGCGGATGTCAGGCAAGGGGTGGCTCCAGTGGCACGGTTCAATGGCTGAGCATGTTACAGACTCGTTCGGCGGGGCGCTTGTGGTCGATATTCGAACTGGGGCTATGTGATTGCTAGACATTGCCCAAGTGACGGCTGAATCACGGGCGTGAAAAAGCCGCGCATTAGCGCGGCTTTTCTGTTTGGCCGCTCAGCAGCCAGGAGTCGGCAGTTCGGAGCCGATGGTAATCGCGGTAACCTGCACAGCCTGGAAGCTTTGCTGCGCCTGCGCGTCGAAATCTCTCTCACAGTTAAAACGAGTATCGGTGACAAAATCTTCGCCCTTGACCTTGGTCATGCTGGCCTGCCACTGGTTAGAGGCTTTCAGCGCTTGATCGCTGACCAGCACAACTTCCAGCAACACCTGACGGAAGTCCACAGCTCGCGGGCCGTCCCATAGCGCAAAAACCGACGGATCGGCAGCGTTGCCGCACATGGTCAGGCAGTCCGCGTAGAAATTCAGGTCCCCAGCCGCTTGTTGAAAGTTTCCGAAGGTCAGGGGCTTGTTGGCGGCCGGTGCGAACGATTCACCGATGAAGGATTTCAAGTCGGCTTGGCAGGTCGGCGAAAGCTCCATGCGCAGTTCACTTATTGTGCCGCCACCGGCAGTCGCCGTAATTTGGCAACCTTGAACCTCATAAGAGTGATGATCGCCCGAACTCTCACGTGCGACGCCGGCAACCGATTCGAAGTGACGCAGATTAGTGCCCAACATTTTTCCATTAAAAACATCGGCAACGCTGGCTTTCGCTTGGGCAATCGCAGGGCTGCCTGCAACAATCAGTGCTGTGAACAGGCTGGTAAAAATGGCTTTCTTCATCCGCAAATTCCTTTTGTCTCGATTGAGTCGAACGTGCCCTTCGACGATGAGGCGCGAACATACACAACGTTGATAGTGATTGGCCAGTAGTGAGTGCCAGGTCGCGTATCGGCGAATGCGTCACGACACTCGTGACGATGAGCTGAAGGTCTCGAATACTCGGGGCACAATCCTGTTGAGTGCTGTTACTCGGATTTCGTCGCGGTCCGCGCAGGTCGCGGCGTAAGCACCTTCACTACATCATCAATCAACGCCTTATCCATCGCCGTCAGGTAGTGCGCGGCCCAAGCATGGCGGTCGGTGTCCTTTGTGTAGGTTGCATCCTCGGCAAATGCCTTGGCCAGGAATAGCAGATCGGAGGCTTGTGATAATGCTTCAACGATGGGGACGCCGGCGCGGACGTTGAACAACGCCTGATCCGAGCAGTATATGAACGGAGTGAAGCCAATGGTTTTTAGTTCTGATTGGTTGTTCATGGTCAACTTCCTTGATTTGAGGAGATGCCAATTTCGTTTCCAAGCGAATGGGTGGCAGCTGTGCGCAGGTTGGAAAACCGGGAATCAAGGAACCGGCACGCCCTAAGACGTCCCGCGCACAGCCGCCATAACTCAGGTTGCAGATAAGCTGCTGCAATCGTAATCAGGGGCGCTGTTACGTTTTGATTCGACGGGTTTCCAAGCCCGATCACTGCATTGGCAGTGACGTCCGGAGAGTATCCCGTCGAACAAAAGCGCAACAAGGCAGCAAAGTGCCCATCACAAGATAATCAGATGTTGCCTACAACCTTGGCGGGCGTCATCTGATAGCTGCGACATACAACTTAAAGAAAACCAGCTCGTCGCATACGAAAAAGCCGCGCATTAGCGCGGCTTTTTTGTTTGGTGGGCCCACACGGACTTGAACCGTGGACCAAAGGATTATGAGTCCTCTGCTCTAACCAACTGAGCTATAGGCCCTCAGTAGGTCGCGGATTATAGCGACGGTTTCTCGGCTGTGCTATCCGAAAAATCGGATACGGCTATACGAAGAAACGTCGCGGCAAATTCGTCGGGGGGCAGAGGCAGGCTGACGATGTAGCCCTGGATCTGTTCACAGCCTTCGGCAGTGAGGAATTCCTGTTGGGCCACGGTCTCGACGCCTTCGGCAATGACGGTAAATTGCATGCTGCGGCCCAGCGCGATGATCGCGCGAACGATCGCCGCATCGTGCGGATCGTCAGGCAGGCCGCGGACGAACGACTGATCGATCTTGAGAATATCCAGCGGCAAGCGCTTGAGGTAGCTCAGCGACGAATAGCCCGTACCGAAGTCATCGATGGCCAACTGAACACCCAGTTGTTTGAGTTGGTGCAGCACCGCCAGCGCTTCTTCGGCCTGGCTCATGATGAAGTTTTCGGTAATCTCCAGTTGCAGAAAACCCGGCGCGAGATGGCTGTCCTTGAGCAGTTGTTCGATCCGCCCCAACAGGTTCGGTTGGCGCAGTTGGGCGCCTGCGAGGTTGACCGAGAGCGGGCCGAGGCATTCATACACCTGATTCCACTCTTGCATCTGCCGGCAAGCCGTCTCGAGTACCCAGTCGCCAATTTGCAGAATCATGCCGTTTTCTTCGGCCAGGGGAATGAAGTGTTCCGGCGGCACGGTGCCGAAGGTCGGGTGATGCCAGCGAATCAGCGCTTCGGCGCCGACCAGTCGATGGTCGGCGAGGCTGATTTTCGGTTGGTAATGCAGGAATAGTTCGTTGCGCTCGATGGCGCGCCGCAGCTCATGTTCCAGCGCCACGCGTTCGCTGGCCTGTGCGGTGAGGTCGCGGGTGTAGCTTTCAACCCGGTTACGCCCCTTGGCCTTGGAGCGGTACATCGCCGCGTCGGCGTTTTTGACCAGCGTGGCGACGTCCCAGCCGTCGTTGGGGTACAGGCTGGTGCCGATACTGGCGCTGATGAAAAACTCATGCTCCCCGGCCTGGAAGGGCGCGGAGAAACAGTTGAGCAGCTTGGTCGCAATATTGTCGGCATCGCTGGATTGCTGAAGGCCCGGTAGCAGAATGATGAATTCGTCACCACCAAGGCGCGCAACAGTATCGATATCGCGCAACTGCTCTTTGAGGCGCACGGCGATGCCTTTGAGCAGCAGGTCGCCGACGGGGTGGCCGAGGCTGTCGTTGATGTGCTTGAAGCGGTCCAGGTCGAGGAACAGCACTGCGCCCTGGCCGCCGTTTTCCTTCTGCGAGTTGAGTGCGGTTTGTAGTCGGCTTTCGAACAGCGTGCGGTTTGGCAGGCCGGTCAGTGGGTCGTGATGCGCCTGGTAGT
Source organism: Pseudomonas sp. B21-040 (assembly GCF_024748695.1). Lineage (NCBI taxonomy): Bacteria > Pseudomonadati > Pseudomonadota > Gammaproteobacteria > Pseudomonadales > Pseudomonadaceae > Pseudomonas > Pseudomonas sp. B21-040. The sequence continues at coordinate 6,077,731 of NZ_CP087176.1, read as the reverse complement.
CGAGTTTGGCCTGGGCGTGTTTGAGGCTGGAAATATCGGCAAATACCGCCACAAAGTGGGTGATGAATTTTTCCCGGTTGCGCACAGCGCTGATGGTCAGCCAGCTCGGATAGAGTTCGCCGTTCTTGCGGCGGTTGGAAATCTCGCCTTGCCAATGACCTTCGGCTGTCAACTGATGCCACATCGCGGCATAGAATGCGCTGTCGTGGAGGCCCGAAGCGAGCAGGCGAGGGGTGTGGCCCAGTGCTTCGCTCTCGCTGTAGCCGGTAATCTCGGTAAAGGCACGGTTGACCGCGCTGATGTGCTGTTGGGTGTCGGTGATCAACACACCTTCGGCTGTGCTTTCGAATACGGTGGCGGCCTGTTGCAGCTTTTCCTGCATGAGGTGCCGCTCGGTAATGTCCCGGGCAATGGTCAGCATGCAATCTTCATCGCCGATCGGCAGCGGACGGCTCGATACCTCGCAGAGGCGGATCTGCCCGTCGCTGCGGCGGATGTGGCAGCTGAAGTCGCGGACGAAGCCATCGCGGTGCAGCAGGTCGAGCATTTGCTTGCGTTCGTTGAGGTTGACCCATATCCCCAGGTCCAGGGCCGACCGGTCCACGGACATTGCGCTGTTGAAACCGGTAATGCGGCTGAATCCTTCATTGACCTCCAGCAGTAACCCGTCGCTCTGGCGCGACAGCAACAAACCGTCTGGGGAAGCATGAAAGGCCTTGGCGAATTTCTCTTCGGAGGTTTGCAGTTGTTGCTGGGTTTCTTTTAGCTGGCTGATGTCACGCACCACCACTACGAGGGCGGGAGTGGTATCGAGATCAAAGGGTTCGGCGGAAATCAGGCCGGTAAACACGTGGCCATTACTGCGACGAAAGGGCATTTCCAGGTTGCGGATACTGCCGGCCTGCAGACGTTGCAGCAGGCCCGGACCCACACCGGGTATGCCCCAGATGTTCAGGTCGGTGGCGGTCTGGCCTATGACCTCTTCGGCCTTGAGACCAATCTGTTCTTCGAACGCTTTGTTGACCTCTAGCAGACAACCGTCACTAAGCCGCGCGATCACCAGGATGTCCGGGCACTGCTGGAATACCGAGGCGAATTTTTGCTCGGAAAGGCTTAGCGCCTCTTCAGTGCGCTTGGCATCACTGATGTCGATCATCAACCCGCGCAACACCGGCTCATGGCCGTGCTCGATCAGGCTGACGATGTCGCGCACCCACAGGCAGCGGCCATCGGCGGTGATGACCCGGTAATCAACGCTGTGATCGCGCCCGGCCAGCACTTCGTGATCGCAGTAGGTTTGAGCCCGTGTCAGGTCCGCAGGGTGGATGATATTGCGCCAGAACCCCGGAATCAGCCAATGGGACAGGGGATATCCCAGCAGGTCTTCGGCGTGTGGCGACACGTAGCTGTAGGTGTAATCGCTGATCCGTGCTTCCCACGCGATGGCCGACAGACTCTCGACCAGCCCGCGATAGTGGTACTCGCTGCTGCGCAGCTCCTGTTCGAGGTCGACCCGACGAGCAATTTCAGAACTCAGTCGACGGTTGATCCGAATCACCACGGCCAGCATGACCATCAGAAACAGCAGCCCCGGCAAGCCGTAAGCCAGCAGATCCGACCAGAAGCTACGGTGATCCAGGACATTTCCGACCCAGTGTTCCTGAATGGCGCTGATTTCACTCGGGCTCATGTCCGCCAGCACTTTATCCAGAATGCCGACCAGCACCTTGTTGTTGGGGGGCACGGCCATTGCCAGTTGATAGCGATACGGGGTTTCGCCGCTGACATACAACCCTTCGAGCTTGAGCTGACGAAGGCTCCAGACGCTGGAAGCGAGATCGCCCACCACGGCGTCTACTTCATCGGTGGCCAGCGCCTGCAAGGCTGAACTCACATTGGACATCGGCACCAGATTCAAGTCTGGGTGGTGGGTGCGCAGTAGCTCATGCGGCGCATAGTTTTCCACCACGGCAATCTTTAGCCCGTACAGGTCTTCGAGCTTGTGCGGTTGGGCGCCGCCGACATGGGCCAGGATGACAATCGGAAAGTCGAGGTAGGGGCGCGTAAACGACAGGTATGACTGGCGTTCCGGGGTCGACATGATGCCCGGTAACATGTCTAGCTTGCCTTGCTTGGCCTGTTCCAGTACGACCGTCCAACTGACCGGCTCGATGGGCGTGAGTTTGATCGCCAGCCTTTGGCGGATCACGTTGATGTAGTCCGCGGCCAGGCCTTGATAGCGGCCCTGTTCGTCGCGGAACTCAAATGGCGGCCATGACGCGTCCACACCCAAGCGTAAATCCGGGTGTGCGGTCAGCCAGCTACGTTCGTCGTCGGTCAGAGTCAGCGCGCCAGCCGTTGCGGTCCAGGTCATCAGCGACAGCAAAAAAAGCACGGTCGGCAGTCTGGGCATAACGGTCTCGTTATGGCTCGGGGGAATGTTTCGAGTGTAGACGGGCTAAGCGGTGGGGGGGATGTGCGGGGGATTTAATCTGCATAAAGCAAAACCCCCGGCCTGGGCCGGGGGTTCTGTTGTTACTCGTCGAGGAAGGAGCGCAAATGCTCGCTTCTCGTCGGGTGGCGCAGCTTGCGCAGTGCCTTGGCTTCGATCTGACGAATCCGTTCACGGGTCACGTCGAACTGCTTACCAACTTCCTCAAGGGTGTGGTCGGTATTCATGTCGATACCGAAGCGCATGCGCAGAACCTTGGCTTCACGTGCAGTGAGGCCGGACAGCACTTCGCGAGTCGCTTCTTTAAGGCTCTCAACAGTGGCGACATCGATTGGCGACTGCATGGTCGAGTCTTCGATGAAGTCACCCAGATGGGAGTCCTCGTCATCACCGATCGGGGTTTCCATGGAGATCGGCTCTTTAGCGATCTTCAATACCTTGCGGATCTTGTCCTCAGGCATTTCCATGCGTTCGCCCAGCTCTTCCGGAGTCGGTTCGCGACCCATTTCCTGCAACATCTGACGGGAAATACGGTTGAGCTTGTTGATCGTCTCGATCATGTGCACCGGAATACGGATGGTGCGGGCCTGGTCGGCGATCGAGCGAGTGATCGCCTGACGGATCCACCAGGTGGCATAAGTCGAGAATTTGTAGCCGCGGCGGTATTCGAACTTGTCTACCGCTTTCATCAAACCGATGTTGCCTTCCTGGATCAGATCGAGGAATTGCAGGCCACGGTTGGTGTACTTCTTGGCGATGGAGATCACCAGACGCAAGTTCGCTTCGACCATCTCTTTTTTCGCGCGGCGGGCCTTGGCCTCACCGATCGACATGCGACGGTTGATGTCCTTGATCTCGGCGATCGTCAAACCGGTTTCGGTTTCCAGCGCGGTCAGCTTCTGCTGGCAACGAATGATGTCCGGTTGCAGGCGACCAATGGCTTCAGCGTATTTGCTCTTGCCTTTGGCCAGTGCATCGGTCCAGCTTTCGTCAACTTCATTGCCCGGGAACTGGCGCAGGAAGTCGGCACGCGGCATGCGGGCATCACGAACGCAAAGTTGCATGATCGCGCGCTCTTGCTGACGCAGACGATCCAGGGCACTGCGAACACGCTCGACCAGGCCTTCGAATTGCTTCGGAACCAGTTTGATCGGCATGAACAGCTCAGCCAGGGCCAACAGCTCGGCGATTGCCAGCTTATTGCCACGACCGTGCTTTTTCAGCGCCTTGCGGGTGATTTCCATCTGATCGGAGACAGCGCCAAAACGCTGTGCAGCGATGATCGGATCCGGGCCGCTTTCGGCTTCTTCTTCGTCATCCGTTGCTTCGGCGTCATCGTCGTCGGTGTCGTCGGCAGCGGGAGCGGCTTTCGGATCGATCGGCGGTGGCACTTCTGCAGCAGGCGGTGCAATGCCGTCGTCCGGGTCGATATAACCGCTCAGGACGTCGGACAGGCGGCCACCTTCGGTGGTGACGCGAGTGTATTCGGAGAGAATATGGTCAACCGTGCCAGGGAAGTGCGCAATTGCGCCCATCACTTCGCGGATGCCCTCCTCAATACGTTTGGCGATTTCGATTTCGCCTTCACGTGTGAGGAGCTCTACCGTACCCATTTCACGCATGTACATGCGCACTGGGTCGGTGGTGCGACCAATGTCGGTCTCGACCGCTGCCAACGCTGCTGCTGCCTCTTCGGCCGCGGCTTCGTCGGTATCGGCGTCGGCCAGCATAAGGGAATCCTTATCTGGCGCAACCTCGAATACGTTGATCCCCATGTCATTGATCATGCGGATGATGTCTTCCACCTGTTCCGGATCTGAAATATCCTCCGGCAGGTGGTCGTTGACCTCCGCGTAAGTCAGGTAACCCTGCTCACGACCAAGTGTGATCAACTCTTTGATACGAGACTGCTGTTGCGCTTTTCCGGACATAACACCCTATCCACTGAAGGTCTTGGCGGGCAAAAAACAAGCCGAGGATTATACCTGAGCTATGACCTCACGCGCCAGTTGAGGTCGGGTTTGATACAGCCATATTGCGTTTTAATAGGTCGCGCATCTGATTTGCTATCTGATTTGCTTCCTCCGCGGTCAATCCTGGCTGCCTTGCTTTCCTGATTAGTACTTCCAGGCTATCCGTGTGTTGAGCGGCTGATAGCCTAGTAATGGTGTCTAAAAACTGTTGTTCAAGGTTGTCACCTGCAATCAGCCATTCCTTTTCCGCCAATGCCTTGAGCAAACGCCCCTGCTCAGTCCCGTGCCAGCGGGCCATAAGCTGAATTGAGTTTAGCTTAGGATTTTTTTGCACCGCTTCGATCAGTGCGACCAGCAGCTGTGCGTAGGTATTGCTCTCATTGGCGAAATGGTCGGCGGTTTCTACCCGGCCGGCCAGGTCTGGATGATGAATGAGGGTTCGAAGTGCGATCAGCGTTGGGGCTTCCACGGCAATTGGAGTGCGCGGGGCGCTCGGTTGATCACGATCGCCACCGCGTTTGCCATTCTTGTCCCAGGGTTTCTTGTCCCACTTCTTGCCGCCAGCGCCGGGTTTTTTCGGCGTCCACTCCTGCTGCGGCGCGTACATCTCTTGTGACTGCGGCTGATGGTAGTCGCTGTAATCGGGCATGGCGTCGTAATCGATGCCTGGATCGTATGCCGGTGGCGCTTCCTGCGGGGCGCTTTGCGCCAGTTGGCTGACGGCTTCACCGCTAAGCCCGGTGATTTCGCTCAGACGCTGGCGCATCAGGATGCGCAGGTTGGCACCCGGTACCTTGTCGATCAGCGGCGCGGCGAGGGTGGCCATGTGGGCCTTTCCTTCCAGCGAGCGCGGGTCCGACTCCTCGGTCAACTGCTGGAAGAAATAATCCGCCAGTGGCTGGGCGTGCTGGTTGATTCGCGCACGGAAGGCATCCGTGCCTTCGGAGCGAACCAATGTATCCGGGTCTTCGCCTTCCGGCAGGAACAGAAAGCGTGCGCGCCGCCCGTCTTGTAGGCAGGGCAGTGTCGCTTCCAGTGCCCGCCAGGCGGCATTACGGCCAGCCTGGTCGCCGTCGAAACAGAACAGCACGTTGGGCACGACGCGAAACAGACGCTTCAAGTGCTCTTCGCTGGTGGCGGTGCCCAGGGTCGCGACGGCATTGCGCAGGCCTTGCTGGGCGAGGGCGATGACGTCCATATAGCCTTCGACGACGATGATTTCGTCGAGGTTGCGGTTGTTTTTGCGTGCTTCATAAAGACCGTAGAGTTCCTGGCCTTTATGGAAGACCGGTGTTTCCGGTGAGTTCAGGTATTTCGGTTTGTCGTCGCCCAGTACCCTGCCGCCGAAAGCGATGATGCGCCCACGGCTGTCGCGAATCGGGAACATCACGCGATCGCGGAAGCGGTCATAGCGTTTGCCTGTTTCGGCGTTCTCGATCAGCAGCCCGGCGTCGACCATGGCTTTTTGTTGCAGGGTATCGCTGCTCAAGTGCTTGAACAGGTTGTCCCAGCCCGGCGGGGCAAAGCCGAGGCCGAAGTCGCGGGCAATCTCGCCGGTCAGTCCGCGGCCCTTCAAGTAATCCACCGCGGCTTTGCGTGACGGATGGCTTTTCAGCGCCTGACGATAAAAGTCGGCGGCAGCGGTGAGCAGCGGATACAGCGGCGAATCGGTTGGTTGCCGCGGTTTGTGCGCCCGACCGCTTTCTTCACGGGGGATTTCCATACCGGCTGCTTTGGCCAGTTCTTCGACGGCCTGGACGAAATCCAGGTTGTCGTGGTCCATGATGAAGCCGAGGGCGTTACCGCCAGCACCGCAGCCGAAGCAGTAATAGAACTGTTTGTCGGGGCTGACGCTGAAAGACGGGGTTTTCTCTTTGTGGAACGGGCAGCAAGCGGTGTGGTTCTTGCCGGCCTTTTTCAATTGCAGGCGCGAGCTGACCACATCGACGATGTCGGTGCGGTTCAGAAGGTCGTCAATGAAGCTCTGGGGAATTAGCCCGGCCATGGCGTTCTCGTCATCTGCGCTGAAATGGACCTTTAACGAAGGGCGGCCGGACGCGGGTCGTTGTTTGAGGCGCGCAAAAAGTGCGGCTCGACCGGTGTCGTCTGCGTAATCGCTATCGGGGAGTGTATCTGCCGAAAATCCACTGACGTTAATACCAATCAGTAATCGACTGTTTGAAAGTGTTGCGCTGAATCCGCTGCGGCCTGTCGATGGCCTCGGATAGCTCAATAAGCGGGCACGCAAGCAGGTGCCTTGGGCTGATCGTCGTGAGAGGAATCAGTGGGTGTGCTCGTCAGTAGCCTTGGAAGGCTCGTCAGAAAAGACGTGCACCGCTGGCAAAAGAGCCAGGTCTGACGCTGTAAAGCAGGTTTGTCTTGGTCGCGTCTGCGGCTTCGACAGTGAAGCATCAAGCGTTTTACGCAAATGCCATTAGCCCGGCTGAGAGCCGGGCTTGGCAGAAGCTTGCTACGATCGTCTGTGTATTAGTACAGACGAACGGCGCGGCGCTGTTCGCGCTGAACTTTCTTCGCGTGACGCTTAACAGCGGCTGCTGCTTTGCGCTTACGCTCGGAAGTTGGCTTCTCGTAAAATTCGCGGCTACGAACTTCAGCCAGTACACCGGCTTTTTCGCAGGAGCGCTTGAAACGACGCAGAGCTACGTCGAAGGGTTCGTTCTCTTTTACTTTGACGGCTGGCATCCAGAGCTACCTTCATTCATTACCGGGGTCAACATCCTCGCGGCAAAAGAGCACTTGAAGACGTCGGTTTTTAAGGGTTGCGGATGTTAACTCCTCATCGCTCGGAATGCAAAGCCTCTGATCGAAAACCGCTGGTCGGGGCATCACGCGGCGACTATTATGCGCGCCTTCGAATTCAGCCTAAACAAGGCGCAAACCCATGCTAGTACTGGGATTAGAAACCTCCTGCGACGAAACCGGCGTCGCATTATATGACAGTGAACGCGGGCTGTTGGCCGACGCACTGTTCAGTCAGATCGACTTGCACCGCGCCTATGGTGGTGTGGTGCCGGAGCTGGCCTCGCGCGATCACGTGAAACGGATGCTGCCCTTGATTCGTCAGGTGTTGGCCGAAGCTGACTGTGTGCCGACCGAGATCGACGCGATCGCTTATACCGCGGGTCCTGGCCTGGTTGGGGCGTTGCTGGTGGGGGCTTCCTGCGCCCAGGCGCTGGCCTTTGCCTGGGGTATTCCGGCCTTGGGTGTGCACCACATGGAAGGCCACTTGCTGGCGCCTATGCTGGAGACGCAACCGCCCGAATTCCCGTTCGTCGCTTTGTTGGTGTCCGGTGGTCATACGCAGTTGGTTCAGGTCGACGGGATCGGTCAGTACACGCTTTTGGGCGAGACGCTGGATGATGCCGCCGGTGAGGCCTTTGACAAGACCGCGAAGATGATGGGGCTCAATTATCCGGGCGGCCCGGAAATCGCGCGTCTGGCCGAGCAAGGTGTTGCGGGACGATTCACGTTTCCGCGTCCGATGTGCGACCGTCCAGGCCTGGCATTCAGTTTCAGTGGCTTGAAAACCTTCGCCCTGAACACCTGGCAGCAAAGCGTCAGCGCCGGGGACGACAGCGAGCAAGCCCGTTGCGACATCTCTCTGGCGTTCCAGCAGGCCGTGGTGGAGACTTTGACCATCAAGTGCAAGCGAGCCCTGAAGCAAGCGGGCATGAAGCGCCTGGTGATTGCCGGGGGCGTCAGCGCCAACAAGGCCCTGCGCACCTCGCTGGAGAAAATGCTCGGCGACATGAAGGGTGATGTGTTTTATGCCCGCCCGGAGTTCTGCACCGACAATGGCGCGATGATCGCGTTTGCCGGTTGCCAGCGCTTGCAGGCCGGCCAGCATGAATCTTTGGCGATCAGCGTGCAGGCGCGTTGGCCGATGGAGCAGTTGTCTGCGCTTTGATGAGCCGCGCTCACGTCCGGTATTTAAAAATGCCGTTCGCGCCCGGCAAACAGGTCGCGTAGATTGCCGCGATGACGCCAGACAATCAGCCCGGTGAGCACGCTCATGGGCAGCAACGCCGCCGGTTCTTGCCAGGCAAGCAGCGGCAGCGTCAGGGGTGTGGCGATCAGGGCGGCGAGTGAGCTGGTGCGGGTCAGGTAGAATGTCAGCAGCCAGGCGCAGACCGCCAGCAACGCGGCGGGCGGGTATAGCCCCAGCAACATGCCGGCCGCGGTGGCGACACCTTTGCCACCGCGAAAGCGAAAGTACACTGGAAACAGATGGCCGATGACGGCGCAGATGCCGATCCAGGCCTGTTCTTGCAGCGAAAGACCGGCAAGAGCGGCGATCAGCACGGGCAGCAAGCCTTTGCAGAGGTCGCCGAGAAGGGTCAGGACGGCGAGTTTCTTGCCGGCCAGGCGCAACATGTTGGTGGCACCGGCATTGCCTGAGCCACTCATTCGCGGATCGGGACTCCCGGTCAGGCGGCTGAGCAAAATGGCGAAGGACAGCGAGCCGAGCAGGTAGGCGAGGATCGCCAATAACCAAAACATGCTAACTATTCCGGGCGAGGACGCCCTGATTCTAACGGCGCATTGCGCCCTTGTCGTGCAGCGGAGAAAAGTGCTTGGACAGAGTGTTTATCGAGGGCCTGGAAGTCGACACCGTGATCGGTGCCTACGACTGGGAGCGAGGCATCCGACAGTGCCTGCGTCTTGATCTGAGCTTCGCCTGGGACAATCGCCCGGCCGCCGCCGGTGACGACCTGACCCTGGCGCTCGATTACGCCAGTGTGTCGTCGCGCATCCAGGCGTTTGCCGAGCAGGCGCAATACCAACTGGTCGAGACTTTTGCCGAGCGTCTGGTTGAAGTGCTGATGAATGAATTCAAGATCACCTGGATGCGCCTCAAGCTGACCAAGCCTGGCGCTGTCCCGGCGGCCACCGGTGGTGTGGGCGTGGAGATCGAGCGCGGATGTCGCTGACTCAGGTGTACCTCGGGCTCGGTAGCAATATCGAGCGTGAAACCCATTTGCAGGCAGGTCTGGATGCCCTTGCGGAGTTTCTGGTGGATATCCGCTGTTCGGCGGTGTTCGAAAGCCAGCCAGTGGGCATCAAGAGCGGGCCGTTCTTCAATTTCGTGGTGTCGGCTTACACCGATCTGCCGCTGATGGAGCTCGACCGTCGATTGAAATTCATCGAGGCGGACAACGGTCGCTACGCACCGGACCGCAAGGGATTGCCGCTGGATATCGACGTCCTGCTGTTTGGTGATCTGGTGGGTAATTTTGATGGTTTGATCCTGCCGCGAGCCGAAATTTTGAAGAACGCTTTCGTGCTGTGGCCGTTATCGCTGATTGCGCCTGATCGCGTGCATCCGGGTGTAGGAAAGAGCTTTGCGACCTTGTGGGGCGAAGCGCAGATTGATCAAGTATTGGCGCCGGTTGCGTTTGAGTGGCGTGGCGAGCAGCTAACACCTTCGAATTTGCTGTGATTTGACTGACATCATCGCGGGCAAGCCCGCTCCCACAAGGGTTGCATCGTACCTGTGGGAGCGGGCTTGCCCGCGATAGCTTTCAGACAGACGCCGCTTCTTTGTAGGCCTTCAGCGCCTTCAGTCGTTCACGCTTGATCGCTTCACCCAACTCCGGCCCTTTGAAGCCCTTCTCCAGCAGCGGCTGGACCGCCACGCTTCTGGCTGCCGTCGCCGCACCGCGCAAATAATCCGCCTGTGGATAAGTTCTCTGTTCCAGACCTTTGCGTCCGCGTGCATCCATCTCACACGCGTGGATAAATTCTTCGAACCGCTGAGGTCGTCGGTAGACGTCAAAACTCTGTAGCAAATCCAGCAGCGTCGAAGGCTTCAGCTCCAGGGCGCGATGACCATGGGTATGATATTCGCCCACCAGCAGTGCCAGTTCCTGGCAATCTCTCGGTGCCTTGAACCGTTCGTTGACCGCTTTGATCAGCTTCAAACCCCTGTGTTCATGGGCAATGTGCCGGGGCCAGTCTTCTTCGGGTGTCAGTCCTTTGCCCAGGTCATGCAGCAGGCAGGCCCAGCGCACGGTCAGCGGTTGTTTGTGATGCGCCGCTTGCTCGAGCACGCTCAGCGTATGCACCCCGGTGTCGATTTCCGGGTGATGAGCCTCGGGCTGGGGGACGCCAAACAACGCGTCAACTTCAGGCATCAGCACCTTGAGAGCGCCGCACCCGCGCAGCACTTCGATGAACACTTGCGGCTGATCTTCCATCAATGCTCGGGAAATTTCTTTCCAGCTGCGTTCGGCGGTCAGCGCTTCCAGTTCGCCCGATTCGCTGAGCTGGCGCATCAACTCCATGGTCTCGGGCGCGACGTTGAAACCTAGCGGCGCATAGCGTGCTGCAAAACGGGCGACGCGCAGGACACGGAGCGGATCTTCGGCGAACGCGGGGGAAACGTGACGAAGAAGGCGGGCTTCCAGATCGCGCTGGCCATGGTAGGGGTCGGTCAGGTTTTGCTGATCGTCCTCGGCCATGGCGTTAATCGTCAGGTCGCGACGGATCAGGTCTTCTTCGAGGGTGACTTCGGGACTGGCGTGAAAGGTGAAACCGCCATATCCGCGTCCACTCTTGCGTTCGGTACGGGCAAGGGCATATTCCTCACCGCTTTTAGGGTGAAGAAATACCGGGAAGTCCGCCCCGACCGGGCGAAATCCCTTGGCGAGCATCTCTTCAGTGGTGGCGCCCACCACGACCCAGTCGATATCGGTGACAGGTTTGCCGAGCAGGCGATCACGTACGGCACCGCCGACTTTATAAATCTGCATAAAAAACCTCCGTTAGCTCGACAGAATAACCGTTGCGTCGAACTTTCGGAGGCTCAAACCCGCTCAAAGATGAATGACGGCCAAGTCCAGCCGGCCGTAATCCCCTTCGCTATGCTCGTTTCTGGGTGGAACGTGATGGGTTTTCATCACCTGATCGCCTTGCAAGGTTTCCAGGTGGATATCAAAACCCCACAGGCGGTGCAGGTGCTTGAGCACTTCCTCGGTGGACTCGCCCAGCGGTTTGCGGTCGTGTTGCTGGTGGCGCAGGGTCAGGGAGCGGTCGCCGCGCCGGTCAATGCTGTAAATCTGCACGTTGGGTTCGCGATTGCCCAGGTTGTACTGCGCCGCCAGGGTTTCACGGATGATTCGGTAGCCTTCTTCATCGTGAATCGCTGGTACGAGCAGGTCGTCCTTTTGATCGTCATCGAGAATGCTGAACAGTTTCAGGTCGCGAATCACTTTCGGTGACAGGTACTGAAGGATAAAACTCTCATCCTTGAAGCTGCTCATGGCGAACTTGATGGTTGACAGCCAGTCGGTGCCGGCAATTTCCGGGAACCAGTGGCGATCTTCATCGGTGGGTTCTTCGCACATCCGCCGGATGTCCCGGTACATGGCAAACCCGAGGGTGTAAGGGTTGATTCCGCTGTAGTAAGGGCTGTCAAAGCCGGGTTGAAACACAACGCTGGTGTGGGATGTCAGGAACTCCATCATGAAGCCGTCGGTGACCAGGCCTTCGTCGTACAGGTCGTTCATCAACGTGTAGTGCCAGAACGTGGCCCAGCCTTCGTTCATCACCTGGGTCTGGCGCTGAGGGTAAAAATACTGAGCGATCTTGCGCACGATCCGCACGATTTCCCGCTGCCAAGGCTCCAGTAGCGGCGCGTGTTTTTCGATGAAGTACAGGATATTTTCCTGAGGTTCGGCGGGGAAGCGTGCATTGTCCTTGTCGCTGTACTTGTCTGCGCCTTTTGGAATCGTGCGCCACAAATCATTGATCTGTTTCTGCAAATGCTCTTCCCGATCCTTTTGCCGGCGCCGTTCTTCTTCAGCGGAAATCGGGTAGGGGCGTTTGTAGCGGTCGACACCGTAGTTCATCAGTGCGTGGCAGGAGTCCAGCAAGTCCTCCACCGCGTCGATGCCGTGGCGCTCCTCGCACTGCATGATGTACTGCTTGGCAAACACCAGGTAATCAATGATCGAGCTGGCGTCGGTCCAGGTGCGGAACAGGTAATTGCCTTTGAAAAAGCTGTTATGCCCGTAGCAGGCATGTGCCACGACGAGCGCCTGCATGCAGATGGTGTTTTCTTCCATCAGGTAAGCGATGCACGGGTCTGAGTTGATCACGATCTCGTAGGCCAGCCCCATCTGCCCGCGACTGTAGGACTTTTCCGTGCTGAGGAAGTGTTTGCCGTAGGACCAATGGTGGTACCCCAGTGGCATACCGACCGAGGCGTAGGCGTCCATCATCTGCTCGGCGGTGATGACTTCGATCTGGTTGGGGTACGTATCGAGTGCGTAACGAGCTGCCAGGCGGCTGATTTCGCGGTCATAGGCCTGGATCAGCTCGAACGTCCATTCGGAGCCGGTGGAAATGGGTTGGCGCTTCTGCTCTTTGGCGGTCATGTCACTAACCTGCGCTGGAAGAGTTCACGGAAGACCGGGTAGATATCCCCGGCCGAGACCAGTTGCTGCTGGGCGAAAGTGTCAGAAAAGGCTTCGGCTATGCGCTCGTACTCGAACCACAGGGCCTGATGTTCGCGCGGGGTGATCTCAACGTAAGTGTAGTACTGCACGAACGGCATTATCTGGTTGATCAGAATGTCACGGCAGATCGGCGAATCGTCATTCCAGTTGTCGCCGTCCGAAGCCTGGGCGGCATAAATGTTCCACTCGTTGCTCGGATAACGCTCGGCCATGATCTCCTGCATCAGTTTCAAGGCACTGGACACGATGGTGCCGCCGGTTTCGCGCGAGTAGAAGAACTCTTCTTCATCCACTTCGCGGGCACTGGTGTGGTGGCGGATGAACACGACGTCGATCTTGTCGTAGTTACGCTTGAGAAACAGGTACAGCAGGATAAAGAAGCGCTTGGCGATGTCCTTGGTCGCCTGCGTCATGGAGCCGGAGACGTCCATCAGGCAGAACATCACCGCTTTGGAACTGGGATTGGGCTGCTTGATGAGCAGGTTGTACTTGAGGTCGAACGTATCGAGGAACGGGATGCGATGAATGCGCGCACTGAGTTTTTCGATTTCTTCTTCGATTTTCTGGATATCGCCGAAGTTGTCCGGTTCCTCCAGCTTCAGGCGCAGAAGTTCTTCTTTGGCTTCACGCAGTTTCGCCCGGCTGCTGCCGGACAGGGCAATGCGCCGTGCGTGGGCCGAACGCAGGGTGCGGATGATATTGATGCGCGACGGGTTGCCTTCGTTGCTGATGCCTGCACGCACCGTTTTGAACGTGTCGGTGCCGGTCAGGTTGCGTTTGACCAGATTCGGCAATTCGAGGTCTTCGAACATGAACTCGAGGAATTCTTCCTGGGTGATCTGGAAGACGAATTCGTCCATCCCTTCACCCGAGTTGCCAGCCTTGCCGGGGCCTCTACCGCCGCTACCTCCGGGTGGGCGGGCGATGTGCTCGCCGCTGGTGAACTCCTTGTTGCCTGGATGTACGACGGTTTGTTTGCCGCCGCGACCGTGATGAAGCACCGGTTCGTCGATGTCCCGACCGGGAATGCTGATCTGTTCGCCGTGTTCCATGTCGGTAATGGACCGCCGGCTGACCGCCTCTTCGACAGCCTTTTTGATGTGGTCACGGTAACGCCGCAGAAACCGCTGACGGTTCACCGTGCTCTTGTTCTTGCCATTGAGACGTCGGTCGATCACATAGCTCATGACTGCTCCTTAGAAGCTGTCCTGAAAGGGGCGAGCGGTGGTGCAGCATCGAACCGAGGGCCAAGGGATATGCGACGCTCCCCCAAGCGCTGTGGATGCTGCTTGAACTCGCTACCGACTTTCGAACACCTTCCAGAGGCTTGTGTAACAGAAAATGCATGCACAGGCCTCTGGCTGACGACAACCGGTCTGACCGGCAGCGGGTTATTGTGATTTTCTGACCCGCAGGTACCACTCGGACAGCAGTCGGACCTGTTTGTCGGTGTAACCGCGCTCGACCATCCGTGTGACGAAGTCGTTGTGCTTCTGCTGGTCCTCTTTGCTGGCCTTGGCGTTGAAGCTGATGACCGGCAGGAGGTCCTCGGTGTTGGAGAACATTTTCTTCTCGATGACCACCCGAAGTTTTTCGTAGCTGAGCCAGGTCGGGTTCTTGCCGTTGTTGTTGGCCCGGGCGCGCAGCACGAAGTTGACGATTTCGTTGCGGAAATCCTTCGGATTGCTGATGCCGGCCGGTTTCTCGATTTTCTCCAGCTCTTCGTTCAGGGCGACACGATTGAGGATTTCGCCGGTTTCCGGGTCGCGGTATTCCTGGTCCTGGATCCAGAAGTCGGCGTACAGCACGTAGCGATCGAAGATGTTCTGGCCGTACTCGCTGTACGATTCGAGGTAAGCGGTCTGGATTTCCTTGCCGATGAACTCGATGTAACGCGGTGCCAGGTACTCCTTGAGGAAGCGCAGGTAGCGCTCGCGGGTTTCAGCCTGGAACTGTTCCTGTTCGATCTGTTGTTCCAGCACGTACAGCAAATGCACCGGGTTGGCGGCGATTTCGTGCGGATCGAAGTTGAAGACCTTCGACAGGATCTTGAACGCGAAGCGGGTCGAAAGACCGTTCATGCCTTCGTCGACACCAGCGTTGTCGCGGTATTCCTGGATCGACTTGGCCTTCGGATCGGTGTCCTTGAGGTTTTCACCGTCGTACACACGCATCTTGGAGTAGATGTTCGAATTTTCCGGCTCCTTGAGGCGCGAGAGCACGGTGAACTGGGCAAGCATTTTCAGGGTGTCGGGCGCGCAATGGGCCTTGGCCAGCGAACTGTTGAACAGCAGCTTGTCGTAGATCTTCACTTCGTCGCTGACCCGCAGGCAGTACGGCACTTTGACGATGTAGATCCGGTCGATAAACGCTTCGTTGTTCTTGTTGTTGCGGAAGGTGTGCCATTCCGATTCGTTGGAGTGGGCCAGCAGGATCCCGGTAAACGGGATCGCCCCGAGGCCTTCGGTACTGTTGTAGTTACCTTCCTGGGTGGCGGTCAGCAATGGGTGCAGCACCTTGATCGGCGCCTTGAACATTTCGACGAATTCCATCAGCCCCTGGTTGGCGCGGCACAGGGCGCCCGAGTAGCTGTAAGCATCGGCGTCGTTCTGTGGGTATTCTTCCAGTTTGCGGATATCGACCTTGCCCACCAGGGCCGAGATGTCCTGGTTGTTCTCGTCACCCGGCTCGGTCTTGGCCACGGCGATCTGATTGAGGATCGACGGATAGAGTTTCACCACCCGGAACTGGCTGATGTCGCCGCCGAATTCGGCCAGGCGCTTGGTGGCCCATGGCGACATGATGGTGTTGAGGTAGCGCCGCGGGATGCCGAAGTCTTCTTCGAGGATCGCGCCATCTTCGGTGGCGTTGAACAGACCCAGTGGCGACTCGAATACCGGTGAGCCCTTGATTGCGTAGAAGGGCACTTTTTCGATCAGTTGTTTCAGCTTCTCGGCCAGGGATGACTTACCGCCACCGACGGGGCCAAGCAAGTAGAGGATCTGTTTCTTTTCTTCCAGGCCCTGAGCGGCATGACGGAAATACGACACGATCTGGTCGATGCATTCTTCCATCCCGTGGAAGTCTTCAAAGGCCGGATAGCGACGGATCACTTTGTTGGAAAAGATTCGCGACAGTCTCGAGTTGGTCGAGGTGTCGAGCAGCTCCGGTTCTCCGATGGCCAGCAGCAGACGCTCGGCGGCGGAAACGTAGGCGCTGCGGTCCTTTTTGCACAGCTCAAGATACTCTTGCAGTGAGAGTTCTTCCTGGCGTGTGGACTCGAAGCGTTGTTGGAAGTGGCTAAAGATACTCATGACGTCACCTCGCTCGATACGTGGAGCCGACGCCGGATCACTCAGTCGATGCTGGCAGCAACCGAACAGGCGGTTGCTGTTTACCCCCCAGAACTCTTTCGGTGCTGACTACGCCGAAAGCTACTCCCGATG
Organism: Pseudomonas sp. B21-040; assembly: GCF_024748695.1. Taxonomy (NCBI): domain Bacteria; kingdom Pseudomonadati; phylum Pseudomonadota; class Gammaproteobacteria; order Pseudomonadales; family Pseudomonadaceae; genus Pseudomonas; species Pseudomonas sp. B21-040. Next base: position 6,061,380 of record NZ_CP087176.1, on the reverse strand, counting down.
ACCCGCGCGCCGGTGTACCGGCTCTCCCCTGTTTTGGATGGCCTGCGCTTAAGGATAGTTGGGAATTCGGGAGGTAAAGGCGAGATACGTAATAAGTTATGCCAGACCGTTCGTCTGCCATCGCGCGAGCCCGCGGGGCACGGGGGCTCGCACGTTACAAAAAAATTATTCCGAGGTGCCTTGCGCTGTTTCCGCAGGATAGGTCGTGCGCCACAGCTCAAAACCGCCATCCATGCTGTAGACGTCCGAGAATCCCTGGCTAATCAGGTAGGCCGCGGCGCCCTGGCTGGAATTGCCGTGGTAGCAGACCACGACGGTGGGGGCGTCCAGGTCTGCGCCCTGGATAAAGGCATGCAGGGAATGGTTGTCCAGATGCTTCGAGCCGCTGATATGCAGCGCGGCGAAGGTAGCAGGGTCGCGAACATCGACCACCACGGCGCCTTGTTCACGCAGGGCCTGAGCCTGCTCTGGGGGGATACGTTTGAATTCGCTCATGGCGGGCTCCTGTGGCTCGTCGGTAACGCAGTCTGGCGCGGGGCGCTGGCTGGCGATTGTTCGGTAGTGATTGGGGCGATTGGTGGCGTGCTATGGCCCTGGTCGTCGCATTTGCATTGCAGGCGCTCGCCGGTGTCGACATTCATCAGCGTCATGGCGCCACCCCACACACAACCGGTATCGAGGGCAAAGATCCCCGGCTCGTCACACTGGCCTTCGAGTGCAGCCCAATGACCGAAGATGATCTTCAGGTCTTTGGTCTTGCGCTCTTTGTAAGTGAACCATGGCTTATAGCCCGGTAGTGCAGTGTCGGCGCCTTCCTTGCTCTTGAGGTCGAGTTTGCCTTCGCGAGTGCAGAAACGCATGCGGGTGAAATAGTTGGTGATGACACGCAGGCGGGCTACACCCTTGAGGTCGTTGTCCCATTTCACCGGTTCGTTGCCATACATACCGTCGAGGTACGGCGCGATACGGTTGTCGTCGTGCAGCGCCTCTTCAACTTCGGCGGCGTATTTCAGGGCTTTGCGCAACGACCACTGGGGCGGGATGCCGGCATGAACCAGTGCGATGTTGCGCAGTTCGTCGTAGTGCATGAGCTTTTGCTGGCGCAGCCATTCCAGCAGTTCCGCGCGATCAGGCGCTTCGAGTATCTCGCGCAGGGTGTCGGCTTTCTTCAGGCGTTCAATGTTATGCCCGGCGGCCAGCAAGTGCAGGTCGTGGTTGCCCAGGACACACACCAGCGATTCGCGAATGCCGTAGAGAAAGCGCAGTGTCGCCAGCGACTGCGGGCCGCGGTTGACCAGGTCGCCTACCAGCCAGAGGTGATCCTTTGCAGGGTCGAAGGCGACTTGTTCAAGCAAGCATTGCAGGGGCTCGAGGCAGCCTTGCAAGTCGCCGACCGCGTACGTTGCCATCAGTGCAAGGCTCCGGGCACCGCCAGACGGAATGGAGCGATGATGGCGTCGAAATGCTTACCGTCGTCGGCAATCATCTGATAAGTGCCTTGCATGGTGCCGACCTTGGTGGTCATGACCGTGCCGCTGCTGTACGTGTGGCTCTCGCCCACCTCGATCAACGGTTGCTGGCCAACCACGCCGGCACCGCGAACCTCTTCGACATGCCCGTCACCATCGGTGATCACCCAATGCCGCGACAGCAGTTTGGCCGGTAACTCGCCGTTGTTGTGCACGGAAATGGTGTACGCAAAGGCAAAGCGACTTTGCTCGGGTTGCGATTGTTCTGCCAGATAGCGGGTGACGACGCTGACGTCGACCTGATAACGAGGATCGGACATGCAAGAGGCCTTAAAAACGAAGCGGGACGCGGGGCTTAGCTGATGGAGTTCAGTCTAGGCCAAGTATCGGGTAGTAAACCAGACATCGCGTCTGGCGTCCTACCCGATAACGCTCGTCACCTGTCAGTCGGCGGCGGGTTTGTTCAGGACTTGTTCGCTGAGCTTGTCGGCCAGGCGCACGAAAGCGGCCAGGTCGAGCTGCTCGGGACGCAGGCTGCCATCGACGCCAGCCGCTTCGATCTCGGCATTGCTCAGGAGCAACTTGAGGGTGTTGCGCAGGGTCTTGCGGCGCTGGTTGAACGCTTCGCGAACGACGCGTTCCAGCAGTTTGTGGTCTTTGGCCGGATGCGGCAATACCGCGTGTGGCACCAGGCGCACAATGGCCGAATCAACTTTTGGCGGCGGATTGAATGCGCCCGGTCCGACGTTGAACAGATGCTCAACCCGGCAGTGGTACTGAACCATGATCGACAGGCGGCCCCAGTCACCGCCACCAGGACCCGCCGCCATGCGCTCGACCACTTCTTTTTGCAGCATGAAGTGCATGTCGCGGATCAGGCTGGCGTTGTGCAACAGGTGAAAAATCAGCGGTGTAGAGATGTTGTACGGCAGGTTGCCGACCACGCGCAGACTGCCCGGCGCGGCATTCAGGCTGTTGAAGTCGAACTTCAGGGCGTCACCCTGATGCAGGCTGAAGTTGCTCCTGCCGGCGAACTGCTGATTGAGGATCGGGACCAGGTCCTTGTCCAGTTCCACTACGTCCAGCTGGGCGCCGCTGTTGAGCAGGCCCTGAGTCAGCGCACCCTGGCCCGGGCCGATTTCCAATACGCGGTCTTCGGCTTTGGCATGGATGGAGCGCAGGATGCGGTCGATAACACCGGCATCGTGCAGGAAGTTCTGGCCAAAGCGTTTGCGCGCCTTGTGTTGGTAATGCTCGGTCATAAACGGGTCTCGGCCATCTGGTAGGCGGTTTCCAGGGCGACTTGCAGGCTGCCGGTGTCGATTCTGCCACTGCCGGCCAGATCCAGGGCGGTGCCGTGGTCGACTGACGTGCGGATGATCGGCAAGCCGAGGGTCACGTTGACTGCCGCGCCGAAGCCTTTGTATTTCAGCACAGGCAGCCCCTGGTCGTGGTACATCGCCAGCACCGCGTCGCAGTGCTCCAGATATTTGGGGGTAAACAGAGTGTCGGCGGGCAGGGGGCCGCGAAGGTCCATGCCTTCACCGCGCAGGCGCTCTAATGTAGGTTCGATGATGTCGATTTCTTCATGGCCCAGGTGTCCGCCTTCGCCGGCATGCGGGTTAAGCCCGCAGACCAGGATGCGTGGCTGGGCGATGCCGAATTTGTCTTGCAGGTCGGCATGCAGGATTCGTGTGACCCGCTCCAGACGCTCCGGTGTGATTGCATCGGCAATCTCGCGAAGGGGCAGGTGAGTGGTGACCAGTGCCACGCGCAATCCGCGGGTGGCAAGCATCATCACCACTTGGGCGGTATGGGTCAGGTCAGCGAGAAACTCCGTGTGCCCGGAAAAGGCAATGCCGGATTCGTTGATCACGCCCTTGTGCACGGGGGCGGTGATCATGCCGGCGAAATGCCCGTCCAGGCAGCCTTGGCCCGCGCGGGTCAGGGTTTCCAGGACGAAAGCGGCATTGGCCTTGTCCAGTTGGCCGGCGGTGACCGGTGCATTGAGCGGTGTATCCCAGACATACAGGCTGTTGGCGGGTGCGGGTACATCCGGCCAACTGTCCGGGGTGACCGGCAATACATCGACAACCACACCCAGCTGCGCGGCCCGCTCAAGGAGCAGGTCGCGGCTGGTAATGGCAATCAGGGGGTGTGGCTGGGCTTGCGAGGCGAGCAGCAGGCACAGGTCAGGGCCTATGCCGGCCGGTTCGCCGGGTGTCAGCGCGAAACGCTTGGGTTTCACTGCGCTGCCTGGTCTGCACCAGGAAGTTTGATCTCTACGTACGCTTCGTCACGGATCTGACGCAGCCAGGTTTGCAGCTCTTCGTCGTATTTGCGGTTACGCAGTACGGTCATCGCCTGTTGCTCACGAGCCTGGGCAGTGCTGTCAGTGGCGCGACGGCCAAGGACTTCCAGAACGTGCCAGCCGTATTGGGTCTGGAATGGCTTGGACAACTGACCTTGTGGGGTCTTGGCCATCACTTCGCGGAATTCCGGTACCAGTGCGTTCGGGTCGACCCAGTTCAGGTCACCGCCGTTGAGGGCGGAACCCGGGTCTTCCGAGTAGCTCTTCGCCAGTTCGCTGAAATCTTCCCCCGCCTCGATGCGCGAGTAGAGCGACTGAGCCAGAGCCTTGGTTTTGGCTTCATCGCGGATCGGACTTGGTTTGACCAGGATGTGGCGCACGTGCACTTCGTCGCGTACCTGGGTCTGGCCGCCACGCTTTTCGAGGATCTTCAGGATGATGAAGCCGCCCGGTGTGCGCATCGGTTGTGTGACTTCGCCAATGGACATCGAGCTCAGCATGCGATCGAACGGAGGGGGCAATTGAGCGGCTTTACGCCAGCCCATGTCGCCGCCTTCCAGTGCGGTTTCGCTGGCGGATTTGGCGATTGCCAACTGACTGAAGTCAGCGCCTTGCTTGAGCTGCTGGTAAATCGAATCGGCCTGCTTGGCGGCATTCTGAATCGCATCGGAGTTGGCGCTTTCCGGTGTCGGGATCAGGATGTTGGCCAGGCGGAACTCTTCGGACAATTGCATCTTGCCGAGGTCGGACGCGAGGAAGTTCTTCACTTCCTGTTCCGACACCTGGATGCGCTCGGCCACACGACGCTGACGCACACGGCTGATGACCATTTCACGGCGAATCTGTTCACGGGCGTCGTCGTAAGACAGGCCGTCATGAGTCAGGGCCGCGCGGAATTGATCCACCGACATGTTATTGCGCTGGGCAATGGTGCCAACCGCCTGGTTCAGTTCTTCATCGGTAATGCGGATGCCCGAACGTTCGCCGATCTGCAGTTGCAGGTTTTCGACGATCAGACGCTCAAGCACCTGCTGCTCCAGCACGCTGGCTGGTGGCACGGCAGTGCCGCGCTTGGCAATGGTTTGCTGAACTTCACGGACGCGTTGGTCCAGTTGGCTCTGCATGACCACGTCGTTGTCGACGATGGCCACCACTTTATCGATGGACTGTACGGCGGCGTTGGCCGCAGTACCCAGGAACAGCGCGCCCAGCAAGAGCGGGCGCAGACAATCAGAAAGCTTGGTCTTCACGTTCACGATAACCTTGGATGCCTTTGTCGAGGAAACTCTCTACTTTGGCGCCGGTGAGGCCGCCGAGTCCCTTCAGAACAATTTGGAGGAAGACGCCGTGGTCGCCTTTTTCGTTTTGTGGAGCCTGCTGACTGAACTCGTCATAGGAAACCCAGTAACGGTTGATCAGGCGCAGTTTCCAGCAGCAGTTGTCGTACTCGAAACCACCGAAGGCTTCCAGGGTACGGTCACGGTTGTAGTCATACTGCCAGCGGCTGATGGCGTTCCATTGAGGCACGATCGGCCAGATAACCGAAAAGTCGTGCTGCTCGATCTTGTAGTAGTCCTTCACGTAGCCAGGCTGGCCAGGGGTGCCATAGTCACCGCCACCCACGGACCACTTACCGGTGTTCTGGTCATAACGGACCTGGTCATTGCGATAGCGATAGCCGGCGTTGATGACTTTGTTCGGGTTGTCCTCAGGCTGGTAGTGGAACATCGCGCTGCCCGAGCGAGGGCTGCGGCTGTCCGGGTCCCAGTTGTAGTCGGCCGTGGTGCGCCAATCGCGGTTCCAGCGGTATTCGTATTCCAGTGCGTAAGGCGAAACATTTGACTGCGCATCGGTGCGGGTTTTTGCGTCGATACCCGGCAACTGGACTTCGCGATCCTTGAAGTACAAGGCCTGGCCTACGCTGATGCGCTGACGTTCGAAACCATCGTCTTCGATCCAGCGGTTGGTGACGCCCAGCGACAGCTTGTTCTCGTCGCCGACACGGTCGGACCCGGAGAAGCGGTTGTCACGGAACAACGATGCATAGTTGAAGGTGTATTCGCTGGTGTCGAAAACAGGAATGTCTTCCTGGTCCACTTCTGGCACATAGAGGTAGTACAGACGCGGTTCAAGGGTCTGGCGATAGTTCTTGCCGAACCATTGGGTGTTGCGATCGAAGTACAGGCCGCTGTCGATGCTGGCAATCGGTACGCCACGGTTTTGATTGCTGTCGAAGGTACCGTTGAGCTGGTCCTGTTCCGGGGTCTGTGCAGCAATCTGCGATTTGCCGATGCTGTCGAGGTCCAGTTGGTACTGCGTGTACTGGTATTTGAGCTTGGGCGTCAGGAAACCATACGTCGAGCTCATTGGCAGGCTGATGGCGGGTGCCAGGTTCAGGCGGTCGCCGGTGGCACGTGCCAGGCCTTGAACGTTGGTATCCAGGCGCGGCGACTCGTTCCCGTCTTCGTCGGTGAACGTGCCGTTTTTCAGGTCGCGATCAAATCGCACGACTTCTGTTTCGTAGTCGAAATCAAGCCCGCCTGGATGAGTAGGCAATGAACCATTAAAGGTGATCTGCGGCAAACGATCATACGGCGTGATGTTGGAAACGGTCGCCAGCTCATAGGCCTGGGCGTTGATGCGAGCGATGTAGCTGTCGCCACGGTAGGTGACCGAGCCTTGCTGATTCACGTAGTCGGCGCTTTTTACACCGATCTGGTCAGTCTGCAGATCCTGGAAGTAATACGGATCGCTGATCTTGGTGTAATCGACCTGCGTGAGCACTCGCGAGTCGAGACCGCCCTTGTGCTGCCAGTTATACATGTAGCGGTCTTTCTGGTAGTCGGTCTGCTTGCTGCGATCGGTATCTTCGTCGTTGAGGTACGCAGCACCGAACTGACCTTCGCTGGACTTGGTCAGGTAGCGGAATTCGCCTTCCATCAGCAAGCCATGCTTTTCCATGTAGCGCGGGTACAACGTGGCATCGTAGTTCGGTGCCAGGTTGAAGTAATACGGTGTGACCAGCATGAAGCCGGTATCGCTGCCGGTGCCGATGGTCGGCGGCAGGAAGCCGGACTGGCGACGGTCGTCGATCGGGAAGTAGATGTACGGCGTGTACAGGACAGGAATGTCCTTGACCCGCAATGTCACGTTGGTCGCGGTGCCGAAGCCGGTCGCCGGGTTCAGGGTGATGTTGTTACCCTTTAGCTGCCAGGCGTTGCTGTTCGGTTCGCAGGTGGTGTACGTACCATCCTTGAGGCGGATGATCGCGTTTTCCGCACGTTTGGCGTACAGCGCGTTACCGCGGATGCGGGATTTGTGCATCACGTATTCGGCGTTGTCGACCTTGGCTTCACCGGTGTCGAGCTGCACATCGGCGTGGTCGCCGACGATCAGCGCGCCGTTGTCGCGAATACGCACGTCGCCATTGAGTTCGGCGCGGCTCTCGGCCTGATACAGGCTGGCCTCGTCGGACTCGACCTGCATGCTGCCCTGACGCAACACGACGTCTCCGGCCAGCGTGCCGACTTGATCTTCGGTGTTGTAGCGTGAGGCCTTGGCACCGATAAAGGTGGGCGCGTCACTTTTATTCGTCTTGTCATTCATGCCAGGACGAATCGGTTCGATATAGGAACCAGAGCAGTAAGGACCGGTTTCAGCCAATTGCGCGGCAGTGAGATTTTCGCGTGGCACCCAGTCGAGGTGGCTGTAATCTTCACTGCGCGACTTCATGCCGCGGCCTTTGGCCTCGGTAACGAGTGCGGGCTTGGCGCCGGTGTCTTCGCTGGAGCCGTTCTCGGCTGCGGCTTCGCCAGTGGCGGAAACTGCGCTGCCCTCATGGATGGGACGCGGTGGCAATGCCGCCGCCGGCGATTTTGGCGCACAGTCCCAGGAGCCCGAAGCAGAGACTGAGCAGTCATACTGTTCCGCGGCGACCACGAATGAAGTGGCTAGGGGTTGCAGGGCCAGCAGACTGCCGGTAACCAACAACGGAAATTTTTTACGAAACGCGGGGGATTTCAATGCCATCTTATTAGTCCGGGCTTCCTGCGTGCCATCTGCCCGCGGTGTGGGCCGCACGCCTCTCGATGGTCTGAAAAAGATGCTGGATAATAAAGCATGACCCGCTTGACGGCTAGCGCCGTCGGAGACCCTTGCAATGCCTGACCAAGATGTACGTTTGCAACACCTGAAAGTTTGGCTCGATGAGCAGTTGGCGATTCTCTTTGCAGAACAAGGTTGGGGCGTCGTACCCCCGGCCACACTGACTGCGGCCAGTAGTGACGCGAGTTTTCGGCGCTATTTTCGCTGGGAAGGCGAGGGCAAAAGCTTCATCGTGATGGACGCTCCGCCGCCCCAGGAAAACTGCAAACCCTTCGTGGATATCGCTTTTTTGCTGGCGAAATCCGGAATAAATGTGCCGAAAATTTATGCCGAAGACCTTGAGCGCGGTTTTCTTTTGCTCAATGACCTGGGCAACAAGACTTACCTGGACGTGATCGACAGCGAAAACGCCGACGATTTGTTCAACGACGCCCTGCAAGCGTTGTTGGCTTTTCAGCAGTTGCCGATGGTGGCGCCGTTGCCGAGTTACGACGTCGCGCTGCTGCGTCGCGAGCTGGAGTTGTTCCCTGACTGGTACGTCAAACACGAACTGGGCATCGAGTTCGATGCTGCGCAGAAAGTGCTGTGGCAGCAGGTCAGCGATCTGCTGATCGACAGCGCTCTGGCGCAGCCCAAAGTCCTGGTGCACCGCGACTACATGCCACGCAACCTGATGCTCAGCGAACCGAACCCGGGTGTGCTGGATTTCCAGGACGCGGTGTATGGTCCCGTGACCTACGACGTGACCTGCCTGTTCAAGGACGCCTTCCTCAGCTGGCCTGAAGAGCGTGTGCGCGGCTGGCTTGAAAATTACTGGCAGCAAGCTGCTGCGCTCGACATTCCGGTTCAACCGGACTTCGAGGATTTCCTGCGTGCCAGCGACCTGATGGGCGTGCAACGTCACTTGAAAGTCATCGGCATCTTCGCCCGCATTTGCCATCGTGACGGCAAGCCGCGCTACCTGGCCGACGTGCCGCGCTTCTTTGCTTATATAGAGGCGGTGATCGCCCGCCGTCCTGAACTGGCGGAACTGGATGTACTGCTCGCCAGTCTGCGCGCCGGAGTCCATGCATGAAGGCAATGATTCTGGCCGCAGGCAAAGGCGAGCGCATGCGCCCGCTGACCCTGACCACTCCCAAGCCGCTGGTTCGCGCTGGCGGCGTGCCGCTGATCGAGTATCACCTGCACGCCCTGGCGGCAGCCGGTTTTACCGAGATCGTAATCAACCATGCCTGGCTCGGTCAGCAGATCGAAGATTATCTGGGCGACGGTTCGCGCTACGGCGTCAGCATTGCGTACTCGCCCGAAGGTGAGCCGCTGGAAACCGGTGGCGGGATTTTCCGGGCACTGCCATTGCTGGGTGACGATGCGTTTGTCGTGGTCAACGGTGACATCTGGACCGACTACGACTTCAGCGTGCTGCACCAGCCCATTGCCGGGCTGGCTCACCTGGTATTGGCAAACAACCCGGCCCATCACCCGGTCGGCGATTTCACGTTGGCCGACGGGCACGTGAGCGATGGCCAACCGGGCGCAGCAACCCTGACTTACAGCGGCATCGCAGTGCTGCATCCGCAGTTGTTCGAGGGGTGTTCGGACGGGGCTTTCAAGCTCGCGCCGCTGTTGCGCAAAGCCATGGCAGAGGGGCAAGTCAGCGGTGAGCGGCTCAAAGGCCTGTGGGTGGATGTCGGCACGCACGAACGCCTGGCCGAAGTTGAAACACTGATAGAAGCGAGCCGCTGAGATGTTGTGGCCAGGGACTCTGATCGGAGCCGGAGCTGGTTTTGCCATAGCCAGCATTCCGGGGGCCATGCTCGGTGCCTTGTTGGGGCAGGCGCTGGATCGGCGCTTGCACCTGCAAAGCGTTGGGCATTTGCTGGAAAAGCTCGGCGGTCGTCCGATGCTGCGCAACGATGAACTGCTGTTCGTGTTGTTGGGTCGGTTGGCCAAGAGCGATGGACGGGTGGTGGAGGGTCACATCCAGCAGGCTCGCCAAGAGATGCGCTCTTTGGACATGTCTGATTCGGCGCAGCGGCGTGCCATTGCCGCGTTCAATCGGGGCAAGTCGGGGAATGACCGGTTACGCGGCTATCTGCGGCGCCTGAGTGCTCAGCCTCATGCAGCAGAAGGTGTCTTGCGCGCCTGTTGGCGGATGGTCTGGGCCGATGGCCGGGCCGGTCACCGCGAGCGCGAGCTGATTGCCCAGTGGGGGAAGTGGCTGGGCTGGACGCCGCACCAGGTTCAGGCGCTGGCGACCGATTATGAGCAGCACAAACGGCCACAGGTCAGCAACGCCATTACCTATCAGGATGCGTTGCGGCTTTTGGGCGTGTCGACCACCAGTGAGCCAGCGCAGATCAAGCGCGCGTATCGGCGCCTGCTGAGTCGCCATCACCCGGACAAGATTGCCGGCAGCGGGGCGACGGCATTGCAGGTTCGCGAGGCAACGGACAAGACGCGTGATCTGCACACGGCTTACACGTTGATTCGTGAGCGGCGGGATTTTCGTTAGCAGGAAAGAGATCTGTCGCCGGTGATGCCGCGATCGCGGGCAAGCCACGCTCCCACAATGGACCTGTGTTCGCAGGTTGAAATGTGGGAGTGAGCCTGCCCGCGAATCGGGCGATGCGGTCTGTCAGTCCGCCGCGTTTTGCGGATTCAACCAGCCGCGCACCCGGCGCACCAGTTGCTCTTGCTCCGCCTTGGCATCGCCGGGCAATGCCTTGAGCGAAACCTGGCTGAACGCCGATGCCTTCAAACGCTTGCTGGCCTGCAAACGCTCCAGCGCTGCGTTGCGATCCGCTACTTTGTCCTTATAGAACAGATCAGCCGTCGGCAGCTTCAACGTCGGCGTCAATTCGGCCAGCTCAGGCTTCGCCGCAACCGGCGTCTGGGCGGCGACCATCACAAATTTTTCCACTTGCGAGGGCTGCTTCTCACTCAAGTAGCGCGCGGCCCAGTAAGCGCCCGTACCATGGCCCAGCACGACAATGCTGCGGGCGCTTTGTTGTTCGGCATAGGCAATGGCGGCGTCGATACGCGCGAAGATTCGTTCGGCGTCGGCCTTGGCTTGCTCCTCGCTGGTTTCGGCGATGGCCTTGTCCGCCACGTCTGCTTCACCGCCAGCAGCCTGCTCGATCGGGGCTGCGGTGGTGGAGTCTTTGCTGACGGCTTCCGGCGCTTTAGGTGCCGGCGCGACTTCGACGATGCGAGGTGCAATGGCGTCGCTTTGCAAGTCGGGCAAGGTGATACTCAGGCTGCTCCATTGGGCGTTGGGCAATTGACGGCGCAATGGGCCGATTGCTTGAGGCCAGTCAACTGTTTCGCCGGCGCCAGGGATGATAATCACTGCGCCCTTGGGCTCGGCGGTATTGGCCGGCTTCCACAAGGCGAGAAAAATTGTCGGTGCCGGCTTGCAGTTGTTGCTGTTCCTGAGCAGGGATTTTTCGCTCAAGTGCTGTCGCTTCTTCCTGACTACGCTCAAGCAATGGCTGGCGTTCGACCGTTTTTTTCTTCTGCGGGTTTTTCTTCAACGACAGGCGCCGGGTCGGCGGCCTCGACAGAAAAGGCACAAGGCAGGATCAGCGACAGGCACAATGCTGGCAGTGCCAGGCGGTAGACAGGGGGCATCGGATATTCCAGGCCAGAAGTGATTCCGGCAGCCTAATGGGTTAGTCAGTGTTTGTCAGTGTGTGAGACTTCGATGATGCGTTTTCGCTGCCTGTGGGTTATCGGCTGTTTATGGTTTCCCTTGATGGGGTGGGCGGGGTCTGCACCACCGACCCATGTCGCACGGCTATCACCTGTGCAACAGCAATGGCTGGCCACCCATGATGAATTGCGGGTCGGCGTGGTGTTGCAGGCCCCGTATGCTCAATATGATCGGCGCTTGCAACGGCTGTCAGGGGTTAACATCGAGTTGATGAAGTGGCTGGCCCAGGCCCTCAATGTTGAGCTGCGCTGGCGCAATTTTCCTGATGTCGCACAAACTGGAAGACGCCGCGCGCGAGGGGGAAGTCGACATCGCGGTAGGGTTGACTCAAACCCCGGCCGGTTTTGCGGCTTTGGCAATTTACCGACCCGTACATGCGGGTGCCGCAACTGGTGGTCAGCGATCAGAAAGGCACCGGTGTCGTGGAGTTGGAGAAGCTCGACAGCCAGACCCGCGTAGCGGTGCGCATGCCCAGCGCGACCGCCGATTATCTGCGCAGCAATTACCCGCATCTGAATCTGCAAGGCGTACCGATCGAGCGCCAGGCGCTGCAATTGTTGCTGAGTCAGCAGGCCGGCTACGCGGTGGTCGATGAAGCACAGCTGGGGCGTTTGATTGCTGAACCCGAATTCGCCGGGCTGGTCGTGGTGGGCGATATCGGCTTGCCGCAATTGCTGCGAGTGGCCACTCGCCGGGATTGGCCTGAGCTGGCCGGCATCGTCGAAAGTGCGCTGCGGGCAATCCCGGCAAAAGACCTGGAGCAACTGCACAACCAATGGCTGCAGCCCAAGTATCCAAGGTTCTCCGAGTCCCCGGGTTTTCTGGCAAAACCTCTGTCTGCTGCTCGCCGTGGTGATGCTGAGCAGCATGGCCGTGGTGATCTGGCAGCGGCGCCAACAACACAGTCTGGAGCAGCGCCTGTTGGCCGCGCGCGAAGACATTGCCCTGCGTGAGGCCAGCGAAGAAGCGCTGCGCCTGACGCAGTTTTTCCATCGATCAGAGCACCGTCGGTATTCTCTGGGTCAACTGGGACAGCCATGTGCGTTACGCCAACCGCGCCGCAGAAACCATGCTCGGCTACCCACCGGGCGGGATCATTGATCGGCCGCTGATCGACTTCGAGCCTGGTTTTGCACATGGATCGCTGGCTGAACTTATGGAAGCGCGCACGGGCCAGCGAGGACGGACCGCAAAGTTTCGAAACCCAGTGCGTGCGGGCCGATGGCAGCATTTTGCCGACGGATGTTTCGTTGAGCTTTATGCGCTTCCGTGATGGCGAATACCTGGTGGTCTACCTCAATGACGTCACCGAGCGTCGTCGGGCATTGGCCGCGTTGCAGGAAAGCGAGGCCCGGTTTGCAGGGGATCGCTGCCAACGTTCCCGGGCTGGTCTTTCGCCTGGAGCGCGCGCTGGTGACAGGGCAAATCGACTTTGCCTACATCAGTGAAGGCAGTGAAAGCCTGGTAGGGTACTCGCCGGCTACCCTGGGCCCATCGCGACAAAGGCTTGCGCAGCCTGGTGCACCCGGACGACAAGGCGAGCTATCACCAGACTCAGGACCTTGCGCTTGATACTGACAGCGACTGGTCGTGGCAAGGACGGATCCTGACCCGTTCGGGTGAACAGCGTTGGGCCGAAATCAAAGCCATCACCCGTCGGCTCGAAGACGGCACCTATGTCTGGGACGGTATCGTCTGGGACATCAGCGAGAGCAAGCGTATTGAGCTGGAAACTCGCCAGCTCCCGCGAGCAGTTGCGCGAGTTGTCTGCCCATCTGGAGAGCGTGCGCGAAGAGGAAAAAGGCCCGTATCGCCAGGGAAGTCCACGACGAACTGGGTCAGATGCTGACCGTGCTCAAACTGGAAAACGTCCATGTGCGAATTGGCCTACGCCCAACTCGACCCGGGTCTGAAACGAACGCTTGAAACAGCATGAAGCGCTTGATCGCCCAGCTGTTCCAATTGGTGGCGCGACGTGGCCACGGCGCTGCGACCACCGATCCTGGATGCCGGGATCGCGTCTGCCATCGAATGGCAGGCCCGGCGTTTCGAGGCGCGCACACAGATCCCTTGTTTGGTGCAGGTGCCGGACAATCTGCCACTGCTCAGCGATGCGAGGGCAATTGGTTTTGTTCCGGATCCTTCAGGAGGCCCTGACCAATGTCATGCGTCATGCCCAGGCGCATACTGTCGAACTGTCATTGTCGCTGGACGGCGACGAGTTGTGTCTGACGGTCAGCGATGATGGCGTAGGATTTGTCGCCGCGACCGGCAGGCCAACCTCCTTCGGGATTGTCGGCATGCGTGAGCGGGTGTTGATCATGGGCGGGCAGTTGTCGCTTGAAAGTGAACCGGGTGAAGGCACCACCCTGAGTGTGCGCGTGCCGGTGGATGAAGTTTGAAGAATAGGTGTTGGTTGTATTGACGCCTTCGCGAGCCTGCTCGCGAATGATCTTGAATCTGGAGAAGACTGTGATCCGTGTACTGGTAGCTGAAGACCACACCATCGTTCGCGAAGGCATCAAGCAATTGATTGGCCTGGCCAAGGACTTGCTGGTGGTGGGGGAGGCGAGCAATGGCGAACAGTTGCTCGAGACCTTGCGGCATGTGCCCTGCGAGGTGGTATTGCTGGATATCTCCATGCCGGGCGTCAATGGCCTGGAAGCGATTCCGCGCATTCGTGCACTAAACAATCCACCCGCCATCCTGGTGCTGTCGATGCACGACGAAGCACAAATGGCCGCCCGGGCGTTGAAGGTCGGCGCTGCGGGGTATGCGACCAAGGACAGCGATCCGGCCCTGCTGCTGACGGCGATCCGCAAAGTGGCGGCGGGCGGGCGCTATATCGATCCGGACCTCGCCGACCGCATGGTGTTCGAAGTCGGCCTGACCGATTCAAGGCCATTGCATTCATTGCTTTCAGAGCGCGAGTTTTCGGTGTTCGAACGTCTTGCCCAAGGCGTTAACGTCAATGACATCGCCCAGCAATTGGCACTGAGCAACAAAACCATCAGCACCCACAAGGCGCGGCTGATGCAGAAGCTCAACATCACGTCCCTGGCGGAACTGGTGAAGTACGCGATGGAACACAAACTCCTCTAAAACCCGCCGCGAACCCTTTAGGAGCAAGGCTTGCCCGCGATGGCGTCCTTGAAATCGTCATCGCGAGCAAGCTTTGCTCCTGCAAGACAAACGCGGTGGCATATCCATTTACGACACCCCGCCAACCTGCTTTTGCCAGTCCTTGCGGCTTGTAGCCGACCGCTTGCCGCTGCGTTTGCCAAAACGCGCCATCCTTGTAGGGCAATCCCTACCCCGAGCCTTCCGTCCGGCTGAGGCGATTCTCTCCTGCACCCCGATTTGCGTGGTCGGCAGGGTCCACTAGGCTTAGTCCCACAGCAGTCATCAATAACAAAGGTGTGGGTATGAGCCAGGTCGATTCAAGCGCAGGGGCCAGCGATATTCTGGTCAGCTTTCGTGGAGTGCAAAAAAGCTACGACGGCGAGAACCTGATCGTCAAAGACCTCAACCTGGACATTCGCAAAGGCGAATTCCTCACCTTGCTCGGGCCGTCCGGCTCCGGCAAGACCACCAGCCTGATGATGCTCGCCGGTTTCGAAACCCCGACCGCGGGCGAAATCCTGTTGGCCGGGCGCGCCATCAATAACGTGCCGCCGCACAAGCGCGACATTGGCATGGTGTTCCAGAACTACGCATTGTTCCCGCACATGACGGTCGCCGAGAACCTCGCGTTCCCGTTGACCGTGCGCGGTCTGAACAAGAGCGATGTCAGCGACAAGGTCAAGCGCGTCCTGAGCATGGTGCAACTCGACGCCTTTGCTCAACGTTATCCGGCCCAACTGTCCGGCGGTCAGCAACAGCGTGTGGCGTTGGCCCGTGCGTTGGTGTTCGAGCCGCAACTGGTGCTGATGGACGAACCGCTCGGCGCACTCGACAAACAACTGCGCGAACACATGCAGATGGAGATCAAGCACCTGCATCAACGCCTCGGTGTGACCGTGGTCTACGTGACTCACGACCAGGGCGAAGCCCTGACGATGTCTGACCGGGTTGCGGTGTTCCATCAAGGTGAAATTCAACAGATCGCACCGCCGCGTACGCTTTACGAAGAACCGAAAAACACCTTCGTCGCCAACTTCATCGGCGAGAACAACCGCCTCAACGGCCGCTTGCATAGCCAGACCGGCGACCGCTGCATCGTTGAACTGGGTCGCGGCGAGAAGGTTGAAGCGCTGGCGGTCAACGTCGGCAAGACCGGCGAACCCGTCACCCTGTCGATTCGCCCCGAGCGTATCAGCCTCAATGGTTCCAGCGAGTCATGCGTCAACCGCTTCTCAGGGAGGGTGGCGGAATTCATCTATCTGGGCGACCACGTCCGGGTTCGCCTGGAAGTCTGCGGCAAGACTGACTTCTTCGTGAAACAACCGATTGCCGAGCTCGATCCCGCGCTGGCTGTCGGCGACGTGGTACCGCTTGGCTGGCAGGTCGAACACGTTCGCGCGCTCGACCCACTTTTAGAGGCGAACTGATCGCCCCGGCTTCAACAACACCAACCCTGCACGTGGAGAGAACAATAAATGTTGAGATCCCTGAAATTCACCGCTCTGGCACTGGGCATGATGGGGGCGGCAAGCGCAATGGCTGCCGGCCCGGACCTGACCGTGGTGTCCTTTGGCGGGGCGAACAAGGCTGCGCAGGTCAAAGCCTTCTACGCACCGTGGGAAGCGGCAGGCAACGGCAAGATCGTGGCGGGCGAGTACAACGGTGAAATGGCCAAGGTCAAAGCCATGGTCGACACCAAGAGCGTGTCCTGGGACCTGGTCGAAGTTGAATCGCCAGAACTGTCCCGTGGTTGCGACGAAGACATGTTCGAGCAGCTGGATCCGAAGTTGTTCGGCAAAACCGAAGACTACGTCAAAGGCGCCATCCAGCCATGCGGCGTAGGCTTCTTCGTGTGGTCGACCGTGCTGGCCTACAACGCCGACAAACTGGCTTCCGCGCCAACCAGCTGGGTGGATTTCTGGGACACCAAGAAATTCCCGGGCAAACGTGGCCTGCGTAAAGGCGCCAAGTACACCCTGGAATTCGCTCTGATGGCCGACGGCGTTGCGCCGAAAGACGTCTACAAAGTGCTGGCCGGCAAAGATGGTCAGGACCGCGCGTTCAAGAAGCTCGATGAACTCAAGCCAAGCATCCAGTGGTGGGAAGCTGGCGCACAACCGCCGCAGTACCTCGCCTCCGGTGACGTGGTCATGAGTTCGGCCTACAACGGCCGGATCGCTGCCGTGCAGAAAGAAAGCAACCTGAAAGTCGTGTGGAATGGCGGCATCTACGACTTCGACGCATGGGCGATTCCAAAAGGCCTGGACAAGGCACGCGCTGAAGCGGCGAAGAAATTCATCGCTTTCTCGGTGATGCCACAGCAGCAGAAGACCTACTCGGAAAACATCGCTTACGGCCCGGCCAACACCCAAGCCGTTCCGTTGCTGTCCAAGGATGTCCTGAAAGACATGCCGACCACCCCGGAAAACATCGCCAACCAGGTGCAGATCGACGTCAGCTTCTGGGCTGACAACGGCGAGCAACTGGAGCAGCGTTTCAACTCCTGGGCTGCAAAATAAGACCACCCTGTGGGCTTATCCACTCCTGTAGGAGCAAGGCTTGCCCGCGATGAAGGTGTGTCATTCAACATTCATGTTGAATGTGCCGACGCTATCGCGGGCAAGCCATGCTCCTACAGGGGCGATGTGTAGCTAACAAGAACAGAGGTGGCCTCCCTTACAGGGAGCGCCTGCCTCTGTAACGATCAAAGATTTCCGGAGTACGCCATGGCCACCGCCATTCCCCTGAACGCGGGCACTGACCCCACCTTGAAGCAGCGACTCAAGCACGCCGAGCGGGTCAACCGCTGGAAAGCCCAGGCCTTGATCGCGCCCCTGGTGCTGTTTCTGTTGCTGGTGTTCCTGGTGCCCATCGTGGCGCTGCTCTACAAAAGCGTGGGCAACCCGGAAGTGGTCGGCGGCATGCCGCGCACCGTGTCGGCCATCGCCAGCTGGGACGGCCGAGGCTTGCCCGCTGAACCGGTATACAAAGCGGCCAGCGAAGACCTCGCCGAAGCCCGCAAGAATCAAACCCTGGGCGATTTGTCCAAGCGCCTGAACATGGAATTGGCCGGCTATCGCAGCCTGCTGACCAAAACGGCTCGCGCCTTGCCGTTCGCCACCGAACCGACCTCTTATAAAGAAGCGCTGGAAGGTCTCGACGAGCGTTGGGGTGATCCAGCCTACTGGCAGGCGGTACGCCGCAACGTCAGCAGCATTACGCCTTACTACTTGCTGGCGGCTGTCGATCATCGCATCGATGACCTCGGCGAAATTGCCCCGGCCACCCCCGACCAGGCGATCTACCTCGATATTTTCGCCCGGACTTTCTGGATGGGGCTGATCATCACGGCCATTTGCCTGGTGCTGGCGTATCCACTGGCCTACCTGCTGGCGAACCTGCCTTCGCGTCAAAGCAACCTGTTGATGATTCTGGTGCTGCTGCCGTTCTGGACCTCGATCCTGGTGCGTGTTGCGGCATGGATCGTGTTGTTGCAATCGGGCGGCCTGATTAACAGCGGCCTGATGGCCATGGGCATCATCGATAAACCGCTGGAGCTAGTGTTCAACCGTGTCGGCGTCTACATCTCGATGGTGCACATTCTGCTGCCGTTCATGATCCTGCCGATCTACAGCGTGATGAAAGGCATCTCGCCCACCTACATGCGTGCCGCGATTTCCCTCGGCTGCCATCCGTTTGCAAGCTTCTGGCGGGTGTACTTCCCGCAGACCTATGCCGGTGTCGGCGCCGGTTGCCTGTTGGTGTTCATCCTCGCCATCGGCTACTACATCACCCCGGCATTGCTGGGCAGCCCGAACGATCAGATGGTCAGCTACTTCGTCGCCTTCTACACCAACACCAGCATCAACTGGGGCATGGCGACCGCACTCGGCGGCCTGCTGCTCCTGGCGACGGTGGTGCTTTATCTGATTTACAGCTGGCTGGTGGGCGCCAGCCGCCTGCGCCTGAGCTAAGGGGAGAACGAAATGCTGAGTCCTTATATGTCGCCCGTCGAGCGGGTGTGGTTCTACAGTTTGCGGATTCTCTGCGGCTTGATTCTGTTGTTCCTGATTCTGCCGGTGCTGGTGATCATTCCGCTGTCGTTCAACTCAGGCAGTTTCCTGGTGTACCCGCTGCAAGGCTTTTCGCTGCACTGGTATCAGGACTTCTTCGCCTCGGCCGAATGGATGCGCGCACTGAAGAACAGCATCATTGTTGCCCCGGCGGCGACGGTGCTGGCGATGGTCTTCGGCACACTCGCGGCGATTGGCCTGACACGCGGCGATTTTCCTGGCAAGGCGCTGGTCATGGCACTGGTGATTTCGCCGATGGTGGTGCCGGTGGTGATCATTGGCGTGGCGAGTTACCTGTTCTTTGCCCCGCTCGGATTGGGCAACAGCTTCTTCTCGCTGATCGTGGTGCACGCGGTGTTGGGTGTGCCGTTTGTGATCATCACCGTGTCGGCGACGTTGCAGGGCTTCAACCATAACCTGGTGCGTGCCGCTGCAAGCCTCGGTGCATCGCCGCTGACTGCGTTTCGCCGGGTGACGTTGCCGCTGATTGCGCCGGGCGTGATTTCGGGGGCGCTGTTTGCCTTCGCAACCTCGTTCGATGAAGTGGTGGTGACGTTGTTCCTCGCCGGTCCCGAGCAAGCCACCCTGCCACGGCAGATGTTCAGCGGGATCCGCGAAAACCTCAGCCCGACGATTGCCGCGGCCGCGACCCTGCTGATTGCCTTCTCGGTGATCCTGCTGCTGACCCTGGAATGGCTGCGCGGTCGCAGCGAAAAACTGCGCACCGCCCAGGTCTAAGATTTCACACCGATGATCGTTCCCACGCTCCGCGTGGGAATGCAGCCCAAGACGCTCTGCGTCCCGTTTCGAGCCGAACGCAGAGTGTCCGTTGAAGCATTCCCACGCAGAGCGTGGGAACAATCGGAATGGCCACTCGGTTATTCACGACCTGAATAGCAGACAAACCCCAATCCCCAGCTACTATTGTGCCCAGCTCCCCTACCTATAAGAGGCTGCGCACGATGAGTCTTTCCTCTTTCAAAATCGCTCACAAACTGATCACCGGCGCAGGTGCCATCGAGCAGCTCGCCGCTGAACTGACGCGTCTGGATGTCGATAACCCGCTGATTGTCACTGACGCGGCGCTGGTCAAGTCCGGCACGGTCGAACTGGCGCTGGCACAGCTGGGGGACCGGACCTACGAGATATTTGATCGGGTGCTGCCAGACCCGGAAATCGCGATCGTCGAAGATTGCATGCGGGTGTATCGCGACGGCGGGCATGACGGCTTGATCGGTCTGGGCGGCGGCAGTGCCATCGACATTGCCAAGAGCGTGGCGGCGTATGCCGGTTACCACGGCGCGCTGGAAGATTTGTTCGGCATCGACCAGGTGCCGCGCAAAGGGCCGCCGCTGATCGCGATCCCGACCACCGCCGGCACCGGCTCTGAAGTCACCAACGTGGCGATCCTTTCCGACAAGGTCGCGCAGCTGAAAAAAGGCATCGTCAGCGACTATCTGTTGCCGGACGTGGCGCTGGTCAGCCCGCAAATGACCCTGACTTGCCCGCGCGGTGTCACCGCTGCCAGCGGCGTCGATGCGCTGGTGCATGCCATTGAATCCTACCTGTCCGTCAACGCTTCGCCGATCACCGACGCCCTCGCCATCGGCGCCATCAAACTGATCGCCAAGGCGCTGCCCAAGGCCTATGCCAATCCGTCCAACCTGCAAGCCCGCGAAGACATGGCCACCGCCAGCCTGATGGCCGGCATGGCATTCGGTAATGCCGGGGTCGGCGCGGTGCATGCGTTGGCGTATCCGCTGGGCGGACGTTTCAACATCGCCCACGGCGTCAGCAACGCCTTGCTGCTGCCCTATGTCATGACCTGGAACAAGATGGCCTGCGTCGAACGCATGCAGGATATTGCCGAGGCCATGGGGGTGAAGACCTCTCATCTGAGTGCCAACGAAGCAGCAGATAAAGCCGTGGAGGCGATGACCGGGTTGTGCGCTGCGGTGGAAATTCCGCAGGGGCTGCGCAGCTTCGGCGTTCCCGAAGACGCCATCCCGGCGATGGCCGCAGAAGCGGCGGGGATCGAGCGCCTGATGCGCAACAATCCGCGCAAATTGAGCGCCGTCGATATCGAGAAAATCTATCGGGCGGCGTACTAGAGCTCCTCGTGACTTATTGATCGAAGGCAGCCCCAATCATCGCGGTCACAGTGCGCGCGCCAAAGTATGAGGTATACAATGCGCGCCATCGTGATTCTGCTCAAAAAAGGTGCGTCATGCAGCCCTTCGTCATTGCTCCGTCGATTCTCTCCGCCGACTTCGCCCGCCTGGGTGAAGAAGTGGACAACGTCCTGGCCGCCGGCGCCGACTTCGTGCACTTCGATGTCATGGACAACCACTACGTACCGAACCTGACCATTGGCCCGATGGTGTGCGCTGCGTTGCGCAAATACGGCGTGACCGCGCCGATCGACGCGCACCTGATGGTCAGCCCGGTGGACCGTATCGTCGGTGACTTCATCGAAGCCGGCGCGACTTACATCACCTTCCACCCGGAAGCCTCGCAGCACGTCGACCGCTCGCTGCAATTGATCCGCGAGGGCGGCTGCAAGTCGGGCCTGGTGTTCAACCCGGCGACCCCGCTCGACGTGCTCAAGTACGTGATGGACAAGGTCGACATGATCTTGCTGATGAGCGTCAACCCGGGCTTCGGCGGGCAGAAGTTCATACCCGGCACCCTCGACAAACTGCGTGAAGCACGGGCGTTGATCGATGCCTCCGGGCGTGACATTCGCCTGGAAATCGACGGCGGCGTGAACGTGAACAACATTCGTGAAATCGCGGCGGCGGGGGCTGACACCTTCGTCGCCGGTTCGGCAATTTTCAACGCGCCGAACTATCAGGAAGTGATCGAGAAGATGCGCGCCGAGCTGGCGTTGGCTCGCCCATGAGTGGTTTTGAGCAGCTGTTCCCGGGGCGTCTGCCGCGGCTGGTGATGTTCGATCTGGATGGCACGCTGATCGATTCGGTCCCGGACCTCGCAGCGGCTGTGGATCACATGCTGCTCAAGCTGGGCCGCAAGCCTGCCGGCATCGAGTCGGTCCGTGAATGGGTCGGTAACGGCGCGCCGGTATTGGTGCGTCGTGCATTGGCGGGTGGCATCGAGCATGCGGCCGTCGATGACGTCGAGGCCGAACACGCGCTGGAAATTTTCATGCAGGCCTATGGCGCTAGCCATGAGCTGACCGTGGTCTATCCCGGTGTGCGCGACACCTTGAAGTGGCTGCACAAGCAGGGTGTCGAGATGGCGCTGATCACCAACAAGCCGGAGCGTTTCGTCGCGCCGCTGCTGGATCAGATGAAAATCGGTCGCTACTTCAAATGGATCATCGGCGGCGATACCCTGCCGCAGAAGAAACCCGATCCGGCCGCGCTGTTTTTCGTAATGAAAATGGCCAACATTCCGGCTTCGCAATCCTTGTTCGTCGGCGATTCGCGCAGCGATGTGCAGGCGGCAAAAGCGGCGGGGGTCAAGTGTGTGGCGCTCAGTTATGGCTACAACCATGGCCGGCCGATTGCCGAGGAATCGCCAGCGCTGGTCATCGACGATTTGCGCAAGCTAATTCCCGGTTGCCTGGATCCGGCCGCTGAGATAACGTTGCTCGACGCTGTTCAACCCCCTGCTGGAAACGCCATCGTGGTGGTCACTCGCAAACTCTGGATGAAAGTCATCAAGGCCCTGGCCCGCTGGCGTTGGCGCGCCTGACTTGTTCCTGGCCGGCATACCGGCGCGTTTGCATACCTGACTGTTAGACCCTCAAGCCACGAGGCTACCCCATGATCCGCGAAGAATTCCTGCGTTTGGCCGCTGCCGGCTACAACCGCATCCCGCTTGCCTGCGAAACCCTGGCTGACTTCGACACGCCGCTGTCGATCTACCTGAAACTGGCCGACGAGCCGAACTCCTACCTGCTGGAATCGGTTCAGGGCGGGGAGAAGTGGGGCCGTTATTCGATTATCGGCCTGCCATGCCGCACCGTTCTTCGGGTGCATGACCATCATGTCAGTGTGACCGTCGACGGTGTCGAGACCGAAAGCCACGACGTTGAAGACCCGCTGGCGTTCGTCGAAACCTTCAAGGCCCGTTACAACGTGCCGACCATCGCTGGTCTGCCACGTTTCAACGGCGGTCTGGTGGGCTATTTCGGTTATGACTGCGTGCGGTATGTGGAGAAGCGTCTGGGCAAATGCCCGAACCCGGATCCACTGGGCGTGCCGGACATTCTGCTGATGGTTTCGGATGCAGTAGTGGTGTTCGACAACCTCGCCGGCAAGATGCACGCGATTGTGCTCGCCGATCCATCGCAGGCCGGTGCGTTCGAGCAAGGCCAGGAGCGTCTGGAAGAGCTGCTGGAAAAACTCCGTCAGCCGATCACGCCGCGCCGTGGCCTGGATTTCAGCAAGCAACAGTCGGCTGATCCGGTGTTCCGTTCGAGCTTCACCCAGGACGATTACGAAAAAGCTGTCGACACCATCAAGGAATACATCCTGGCCGGTGACTGCATGCAGGTCGTACCGTCCCAGCGCATGTCGATTGACTTCAAGGCAGCACCTATCGATCTGTACCGGGCGTTGCGCTGCTTCAACCCGACGCCTTACATGTACTTCTTCAACTTCGGCGACTTCCATGTCGTTGGCAGTTCCCCGGAAGTGCTGGTGCGGGTCGAAGACAACCTGATTACCGTGCGCCCGATTGCCGGTACCCGTCCACGCGGGGCCAACGAAGAAGCCGATCTGGCGCTGGAAAAAGACCTGCTGTCCGATGACAAGGAAATCGCCGAGCACTTGATGCTGATCGACCTGGGTCGTAACGACACCGGTCGGGTTTCGGAAATCGGATCGGTGAAACTCACCGAGAAGATGGTCATTGAGCGTTATTCCAACGTGATGCACATCGTGTCCAACGTTACCGGGCAGTTGAAGGCCGGGCTGACGGCGATGGACGCGCTGCGGGCGATTCTGCCGGCCGGTACGTTGTCGGGTGCACCGAAGATTCGCGCGATGGAGATCATCGATGAGCTGGAACCGGTGAAGCGCGGTGTCTACGGCGGCGCGGTCGGTTACTTTGCCTGGAACGGCAACATGGACACGGCGATTGCGATCCGTACCGCCGTGATCAAGAACGGCGAACTGCACGTGCAGGCCGGTGGCGGCATCGTCGCCGACTCGGTCCCGGCGCTGGAATGGGAAGAAACCCTGAACAAACGCCGCGCAATGTTCCGTGCCGTAGCTTTGGCAGAACAGACCCCGGACGCCTGAGTTCACGCAATACCCCCTGTAGGAGCGAGCCTGCTCGCGATGACGGACTGACATTCACTATTGATGTCGACTGACACTCCGCTATCGCGAGCCGGCTCGCTCCCACATTGGATTTGCGGGCATAAAAAAACGCGGCGCCTGTGAGGGCGCCGCGTTTTTTATGACCTGCGATTTAGAAGTCCAGCGCAACGCCCACGTTGATGCCTTGTTGAGTGAAGTCGTCATCCTTGCGAATGACGTAGCTGGCGCGCAGTGCCAGGTCCTTGGTGAGGTTGTGGCTCACACCCAGGTTCACACGGTTCAGGTTGGTTTGCGGGGTGTAGCCTTCCAGCGTGAACTGATTGTTCGGCAGGCTGTTGAGGTGAATGGACACGTCCTGGGCGTCGTCGTTGTACTCACGCTCGTGAGCCACTTCGCCAAACACCTGGGTTTGTGGCGTGATCTGGTATTTGCCCTGCAAACCGATACCCAGGCGCCGGGAGATGCTCTCTTGATCGGCAAAGGTCAGCGCTGTGGCATCAGCGCCGTCTTCCGAGTAACCGTCGACCTTCACCTTGGCGAAATCAGCGCTGACAAAGGGCGACAGGTGCCAAGGACTGCTGGCTTGCTGCGCAATGTCATAACCAATGCGAGCGCTGAAGGCTTCGACGTAGCCACTGGTATCGCCTTTTTCACCGCGTTCATTGGCACCCAACTGGAATTTACGCTTGAGGCTGTCGTAATCCAGATGCCCGGCGGTCAACGCTGCGTCAGCCCATACGCGGTTTTCCTGGTACTGGGCGAATGCCGTGCCCATATACGTGTTGAGCTTGTAGTCGGAGTCGCTCGCACCGGCTTCGAGTTTCTGGTCATAGAAACCGGCGGCCACGCCGACGCGCCAGGCATCGTTGAGGCGGTAGCTGCCACCGATGTTCAGGTTGTAACCGTTACCGTCGGCGCTGACGACACTGTCCTGCCCGTCAAAGTCCTGATGCTGGCCACCGCCGGCAACAATGGCGCGCCATTGGCCGACGCCTTGCCAGTTTTCCCAATCGGCCAGCCATTGGTTGCGCAGTTCATCCTGATGCGCACGCAAGGTGCCTTGGGCCATTTGCGGCAATAGCGTCAGCTCCCACGGCGCCGCCAACAGCGAGTACGCGTAATCGGCAATCAAGCGCTGCCCGGTTTCGGTGGGGTGCACCGCGTCGTTGTAGATCAGCTTGGTCGGATCGGGTGTGGCGCTGTTGATGCCGTAACGGGCGTTTTCAGTGCAGCTGTTGCCGCTGAAGCAGGTGGCACTCAGGTTCTGGTCGGTGGCCAAGCCAAATTGCGCCGGGTTGGCGAACGTCTCTTTGAGCAGTACCGGAATGTTGAGCGGGATGATTTCAGCATTGATGTTCTGCAGTCGGCTGACCAGTTCGGTGTTGAACTGGGCGCTGAGCTGAGACGTGAATGCTTGCAGCGGGGAACCGTTGAATGCAGGGGTGAAGCCGATGTCGGGCAGCAGCCAGACCATGACGTAGCGGGCGCCGGCGCCTTGCAGCGTCTGCACGCTGTCGGCCAGTCGGTCGGCGGCGGCACTGGCTTGGGGCAGGCTGGTAACGCGACCTTGCAGGAAGTCGTTACCGCCACCCGACAGGTAATACAGTGCGTTCGGGTCGGCACGGAAGTTGTTCGACGGCAAGTATCCGGCACGGACACGAGCCCCCGTGTCGGACGTGGTGGTGATCGAATCGAGAATCTGATCGGTGCGATAACCGCCGACGGCCCAGTTATTACCATCGGGCTGGCCGTTGCTGGCGCGGACCGCCGAGTTCGATGAAGCGGTCTGGTCCGCCGTGAACCCGAGTTTTCCACCCAGTATCTGCGTGGAGTTGAGTGAGCGGACTTCGCCGCTGCCATCCAGATAAACCGGCCCCGTCCGGTTGGTAAAGCGTTGTGTCGCCCCGGCAGGTCCGCCGGTGTCGGCAAAGGTCCCGGCGTCGTTGAGGCTGTCGCCGAAGACGACGAAACTGGTGTATGGATTCGGCGCGGCGTACGCCTGGGCGCAGGCCATTGCGAGCAAGCATCCTGCGAGCGGTACAAACAACGTCTGTTTGATCATGAGCAAGTCCGTTTATTTATTGTTTTAGGTGAACGAAACGACAGTACCAAAAACTTCCGGCCTTTTGCCATCCGTCGCGAAGCCTTTGATAGTTTCGCAAGCAGCAGCCCCGGCCATATTGCACGCTCTGCCCAGCTAAGTTACTGTGCCGAGACGTATGAATGAGACCTTCCCCGTGTTGATCATCAGTAAACTCCTGGATCAAGTCATCAAGGCACACGCCCGCTGGCGTTGGCGCGCCTGAATTCTTTTGCCGGCCCCGCCGGACCTGTACCGCTTTGCCTTCTACCCGTTTGAAATGCCGCTTTGCTGGCGCTACTCCAGCACCTGATAAAGCGCAACGCCCTGCGGGTCGATCATTCGAAGGCCATCTTTAAAGTCAGTGAATTCAAGAGGTTCAAAAACGCCATGCTGCTGATGATCGATAACTACGACTCCTTTACTTACAACGTTGTGCAGTACCTCGGTGAGCTTGGCTCCCAGGTCAAGGTTGTGCGCAACGATGAGCTGACCATCGCTGAAATCGAAGCCCTCAACCCCGAGCGCATCGTGGTGTCCCCCGGTCCTTGCACCCCGACCGAAGCCGGTATCTCGATTGAAGCGATCAAGCATTTCGCCGGCAAGCTGCCTATTCTGGGCGTCTGCCTCGGCCACCAGTCCATCGGCCAGGCCTTTGGTGGTGATGTGGTCCGCGCCCGTCAAGTCATGCACGGTAAGACTAGCCCGGTATTCCACGAGGACAAGGGCGTATTCGCAGGGCTGAATCGCCCATTGACCGTGACCCGTTATCACTCGCTGATCGTCAAGCGCGAAACCCTGCCCGATTGCCTGGAGTTGACGGCATGGACGCAGCTTGAAGACGGTTCGGTCGACGAGATCATGGGGTTGCGCCACAAGACACTGAACATCGAAGGCGTGCAGTTCCACCCTGAGTCGATCCTCACCGAACAGGGCCACGAATTGTTCGCTAACTTCCTCAAACAAACCGGCGGCACGCGCTAAGGACTTTTCATGAATATCAAGACAGCCCTGGGCCGTATCGTCGATCACCTCGACCTCAGCACCGATGAGATGCGCGATGTGATGCGCGAAATCATGACCGGCCAATGCACCGACGCACAGATTGGCGCGTTCATGATGGCCATGCGCATGAAGAGCGAAAGCATCGACGAAATCGTCGGCGCCGTGTCGGTCATGCGCGAGCTGGCGGACAAGGTCGAACTCAAGACACTCGACGGCGTGGTCGATGTGGTCGGTACCGGCGGTGACGGTGCGAATATCTTCAACGTGTCGACCGCTTCTGCCTTCGTCGTTGCGGCGGCCGGTTGCACCGTGGCCAAGCATGGCAATCGTGCGGTGTCGGGCAAAAGCGGCAGCGCCGATCTGCTGGAAGCGGCGGGCATCTACCTGAACCTGACCCCGGTTCAAGTCGCACGCTGTATCGACAACGTCGGCATCGGTTTCATGTTCGCCCAGACTCACCACCGTGCCATGAAGTACGCCGCCGGTCCGCGCAAGGATCTTGGCCTGCGTACCTTGTTCAACATGCTCGGCCCGCTTACGAATCCGGCCGGTGTGAAGCATCAGGTGGTGGGCGTGTTCAACCAGGCGTTGTGCCGGCCATTGGCTGAAGTCCTGCAGCGACTGGGCAGCAAGCATGTGCTGGTGGTGCACTCGAAGGATGGCCTGGACGAATTCAGTCTGGCAGCGCCGACCTTTGTGGCCGAATTGAAGAATGACCAGATCACCGAGTATTGGGTCGAGCCGGAAGACCTCGGCATGAAGAGCCAGAGCCTGCATGGGCTGGCCGTCGATAGCCCGGATGCTTCGCTGGAGCTGATTCGCGATGCCTTGGGCAAACGCAAAACCGAAAGCGGTCAGAAAGCTGCCGAAATGATCATGCTCAATGCCGGTGCCGCGTTGTATGCCGCTGACCATGCAACCAGTTTGAAAGAAGGCGTTGCCCTGGCGCACGATGCGCTGCACACAGGCCTCGCTCGCGAGAAGCTGGAGGAGTTGGGTGCATTTACCGCGGTATTCAAAGTGGAGAATGAAGGATGAGTGTACCGACGGTTCTGGAAAACATTCTGGCGCGCAAGGTCCAGGAAGTCGCCGAGCGTAGCGCTCGTGTGAGCCTGGCCGAGCTGGAAAGTCTGGCCAAGGCGGCCGATGCACCCCGTGGTTTTGCCAAGGCGATGTTGGCGCAAGCCAAGCTCAAGCAGCCAGCGGTGATTGCCGAAATCAAGAAAGCCTCGCCGAGCAAGGGCGTGATCCGCGAGAACTTCGTTCCTGCCGACATCGCCAAAAGCTACGAGAAGGGCGGCGCGACGTGTTTGTCGGTGCTGACCGATATCGATTTTTTCCAAGGCGCCGATGCCTACCTGCAACAGGCCCGGGCCGCGTGCAAACTGCCGGTGATCCGCAAGGACTTCATGATCGATCCTTACCAGATCGTCGAAGCCCGGGCGCTGGGAGCCGACTGCGTGCTGTTGATCGTCTCCGCGCTGGATGACGTGAAGATGGCCGAGTTGGCGGCCGTGGCCAAAAGCGTCAATCTCGATGTGCTGGTGGAAGTCCACGATGGCGACGAGCTGGAGCGGGCCTTGAAAACCCTCGACACCCCACTGGTCGGCATCAACAACCGCAACCTGCACACCTTCGATGTCAGCCTGGAAACCACCCTCGACTTGTTGCCGCGTATCCCGCGTGATCGCCTGGTCATCACCGAGAGCGGCATTCTCAACCGTGCCGATGTCGAACTGATGGAAATCAGCGACGTCTACGCCTTCCTGGTCGGCGAAGCGTTCATGCGCGCCGAAAGCCCGGGGACCGAGCTGCAACGTCTGTTCTTCCCGGAGCGTGGTACCGCGGTGAGTGGTTCTACACTCGACTGATTACACGCAGACCGAGTCGACCCCATCGCCGAGCAGGCTCGGCTCCTACAGGAGAACCCATGTAGGAGCCGAGCTTGTCTCCGGACGGCGTTCCGACGATGGCGGCATAAGTACCACCACAGACTTCATGTCCAACGGAATACCTTATGACCTCAATCCTCTCTCTGACCGTCGAAACCGGCCTGCAAGCCGAACAGGATCTGTTGGCCTCGGTCTGCGCCGGCGACGCCGAGTTCGGCCTGCTGTTCTGGCAGCCGAGTGATCGGGCGCTGGTCATGCCGCGCCGTTTGAATCGCTTGCCCGGTTTCGAGACTGCGTGTGAAGTGTCCGCAGCAGCCGGTTGGCCGGTTCTTCTGCGTGAAACCGGCGGTGAGCCGGTGCCGCAATCGGCGTCCACTATCAACATTGCCCTGGTCTACGCGCCACCCCGCAGTGAAGGTGACCAGAACCGGATTGAAACCGCTTATCGCCGACTCTGCGATCCGATCTGTCAGTTACTGGAAGAGTTGGGCGGCAAGTCGTCCCTTGGCGAAATCGATGGCGCGTTCTGCGATGGCCGTTTCAACGTCAACCTCGACGGTCGCAAAATGGTCGGCACCGCTCAACGCTGGCGCCAGAGCAAGGGCGGTACGCGTCCGGTCGGGTTGGTTCACGGTGCTTTGTTGCTGGATAACGAGCGTGAGTCGATGGTTGCGGCGGTCAACCGCTTCAATGAAGCCTGCGGTCTGGAGCAGCGGGTTCGCGCCGAAAGCCATATCGCCTTGCATGAGAAGTTCGCCGCGCCCGATGCACTCGGGCGGCTCGACACGCTGTATCGCCAGTTGCTGGCAGGGATGTTTGAAGGTTAACGCGTGCCGAAGACCACCATGGTCTTGCCTTTGACGTCCACCAGGTTGCGCTCTTCCAGATCCTTGAGCACGCGGCCGACCATTTCTCGCGAACAGCCGACAATCCGCCCGATTTCCTGGCGGGTCACTTTGATCTGCATGCCGTCCGGGTGAGTCATCGCGTCGGGCTGTTTGCACAGTTCCAGCAGGCAGCGGGCGACGCGCCCAGTGACGTCGAAGAACGCCAGGTCTCCGACCTTTTTCGTGGTGTTGCGCAGACGCTGTGCGATTTGTCCGCTAAGCACGTAAAGAATGTCGGGGTCTTGCTGGGACAGCTCGCGGAATTTCGCGTAGCTGATTTCCGCGACTTCGCATTCAATCTTGGCGCGTACCCAGGCGCTGCGCTGCTGTTCCAGGCCAGCCTGTTCAAACAGGCCCAACTCACCAAAAAAGTCCCCGGCGTTCAGGTAGGCGATGATCATTTCACGACCATCGTCATCCTCAATCAGGATCGTGACAGAGCCTTTGATGATGAAGAACAACGTTTCCGAGCGATCACCCGCACAAATGATGTTGCTCTTGGCCGCATAGCGCCGACGCTGACAATGCATCAACAGCTTGTCGAGGTTCTTGATTTTGGGTGTTGGGGCAATAGCAACCATGGTTGTATCCCGAAAAGACTTCACGGTGTGTTTTGGTTTTTTTATGAGTCGCTGACAATGGTCAATGCAAAGCTGGCCATGCGCCAGTGAATTGGCGTCAGCTTAACAGACACTTCCTGCAACATTCGAACATTTACCTACGGCGTCGACACTTGCGTCCCAGGAAGGCGAAACGCTGTCAAACCAGGGCCCTGTGCTAAGCTGGCGACCCTTTTTTTAGACAGTGGAGTCTTGGCGATGAAGGCACGCATCCAATGGGCTGGCGAAGCCATGTTCCTCGGTGAATCCGGCAGCGGTCATGTCGTGGTCATGGACGGTCCGCCCGATGCCGGCGGTCGTAACCTGGGTGTCCGGCCGATGGAAATGCTCCTGCTGGGTGTCGGCGGTTGCAGTAACTTCGACGTGGTGAGCATCCTCAAGAAGTCCCGCCAGGCCGTCGAAAGCTGTGAAGCCTTCCTCGAAGCCGAGCGTGCCACCGAAGACCCGAAGGTCTTCACCAAGATTCACATGCACTTCGTGGTCAAGGGCCGTGGGCTGAAAGAAGCCCAGGTCAAACGCGCTATTGAGCTGTCGGCTGAGAAGTATTGCTCGGCTTCGATCATGCTCGGCGCGGCAGGCGTGGCGATTACCCACGACTACGAGATCATCGAACTCGGTTGAGTCGACATTCAACTATCATAAAAGCGGTGCAGACTCTGGCGAACCCAAGCTGACGTCTGCATAATGCGCCACTTTTTTCAGGGTCGTGGCCTGTCAACCGACAGGCCGCAGTCCCGAACAGACAACCAAAATCGCCATCGCGAAGAGGTGTTAACCGTCCTACGCAGGTGCGTCGTTCGCATCTGACGGGCATGCTTGATCACGCGGCCGGGCCGCAATACATAGAGAGTTTTTTAACGGTGAAAAGCAAACTCAAGCTCCACGGGTTCAATAACCTGACAAAGACCTTGAGCTTCAACATCTATGACATCTGCTACGCGGAAACCCCGCAAGACCAACAGGCCTACGTTGAGTACATCAATAAAGAGTACAACGCGAAACGCCTGACGCAGATCCTCACGGAAGTTGTCGATATCATTGGTGCCAACATCCTGAACATCGCCAGTCAGGACTACGAACCACAGGGTGCCAGCGTCACAATTCTGATCTCTGAAGAGCCGGTGACCCCGACCGACAGCCAGATCGAAGAGTCCCCGGGCCCACTGCCTGAAATTATCCTGGCCCACCTCGACAAGAGCCACATCACGGTGCACACCTACCCGGAAATCCATCCGGTCAGCGGTATTGCAACGTTCCGTGTGGACATCGACGTGTCGACTTGCGGGGTCATTTCACCGCTTAAAGCGCTCAACTTCCTGATTCACCAGTTCGATTCGGACATCGTGACCGTGGACTATCGTGTGCGCGGCTTTACCCGCGATGTTGAAGGCAAGAAGCACTTCATCGATCACGAGATCAACTCGATCCAGAACTACCTGTCCGACGACACTTACGACGCGTACCAGATGACCGACGTAAACGTGTACCAGGAAAACCTGTTCCACACCAAAATGCTGCTG
Organism: Pseudomonas sp. B21-040; assembly: GCF_024748695.1. Taxonomy (NCBI): domain Bacteria; kingdom Pseudomonadati; phylum Pseudomonadota; class Gammaproteobacteria; order Pseudomonadales; family Pseudomonadaceae; genus Pseudomonas; species Pseudomonas sp. B21-040. The sequence goes on along the minus strand of NZ_CP087176.1, from coordinate 6,029,293 downwards.
AAGAATTTCGAACTGGATAACTACCTGTTCGGTGACGCCACCAGCAACCTGTCTTCCGAGCAACGTGCTCAGGTGACTGACCGTGTGAAACACGAAATGCTAGAGATCTTCTACGCACGCAACATGGCGTAAGATTTACGGGCAAAAAAAGGCGACTCCCTCACGGCAGTCGCCTTTTTTATGTCTGTCGCAAAACCTTCGTAGGAGCATGGCTTGCCCGCGATAGCGTCCTCGAGATCGCCATCGCGGGCAAGCCATGCTCCTACGGTCAGATCCGATAAGTACTCTTGGTCATCACTTTGGCCAACAGGCTCATCCCGAACTTCACCGGTGCCGGGAAGCGGAAGCCGCCAGCATCCAGTGCGCTTTCCGCATGATGTTCTTCATCAATGCGCATCTGCTCGAGAATCGCCCGGGATTTTTCATCTCCCGCCGGCAATTGCTCAAGGTGTTCGTTCAAGTGTTTGCACACTTGATGTTCGGTGGCGGCAACGAACCCGAGGCTGACTTTGTCGCTGATCAACCCGGCAACTGCGCCAATCCCGAACGACATGCCGTAAAACAGCGGATTAAGAATGCTGGTATGGCTGCCCAATTGATGGATGCGTTGCTCGCACCAGACCAGATGGTCGATTTCTTCTTCTGCTGCATGTTCCATTGCCTCGCGCACATGGGGCAGCTTGGCGGTCAGGGCTTGCCCTTGGTACAACGCCTGGGCGCAGACTTCGCCGGTGTGGTTGATGCGCATCAGACCGGCCACGTGGCGGGTGTCTTCATCGCTCATTTGCGCATCGGGCTGGACGATGGCTGGCGACGGACGGTACGGCTGGCCACTGAAGGGCAGCAGGGTGCGCATGGCGGCATCGGCTTGCAGCAGAAGACGATCAATCGGCGAATAGTGACGTTGGGTAGTCATGCTGACCTCCGGGAAAATCTCGGCGGCCAGTTTAACCCAATCGGCCGGGGGAAGGTTTGCGCTGGGTCATTGTGCTGCAGTTGTTGTGACAGTGCTGTGATGCCGTTGTGGGAGCGGCGGTGCACCACGCCCACAGGATCAATTGCAATCAGCCCGGCGGCCAATGCATCTGGCGCTGACCCAGCACGTGCATGTGAATGTGATAGACGGTTTGCCCACCTTCTTCATTGCAGTTCATGACAACGCGGAAGCCTTTTTCACAGCCCAATTCCAGGGCCAGGCGTTGGGCGGTGAACAGAATATGTCCGGCCAGGGCCTTGTCGTCCTCGGTGAGGTCGTTAAGGGTGCGCACCGGTTTTTTCGGGATCACCAGAAAATGCACCGGTGCCTGTGGGGCGATGTCGTGGAAGGCCAGTACCTGGTCGTCCTCGTAGATGATCCTGGCCGGGATTTCCCGGTTGATGATCTTGGTGAACAGAGTATCCACAGCTGTTTTCTCCGTTGTTTTGGCTGGCCCGAGTGTACTCATGGGGAATGCCCCCGCCCAGTGTTTTACCGTAGGACCCTTCAGCGAGGGCAGTAAGCCTTGTTGATCATGCCGACGATTGTCCTGTTCAACCAGCGAGAACCGAGCCGTGGCAGAAAGGCGCGCCAACGGTTCCCTCGGCCCGGGATAATGATCGCGCGATCTTTTTCCAGGGCCCGCACGGTGTACAGCGCCACTTCTTCAGGGCTCATCAGCATTTTGTTATCGATCAGTTTGCCGGTGTCCAGTTGCGCGGTACGGAAAAAACCGGTGCGTGTCGGGCCGGGGCAGAGCACCGAGACCTTGACCGCGCATTTTTTCAGCTCGACGCGCAGACCTTCGGAAAAATGCAGCACATACGCCTTGCTGGCGTAGTAAGTGCTCATCCAGGGGCCGGGGATAAATGCGGCGACCGAGGCCACATTGAGGATCTGCCCTCCACCCTGCAAGGCCATGCTGTTTCCGATGGCATGGCACAGGCGGGTGAGCGCCAGGATGTTCACTTCGATCAGGTCCTGCTCGGTCATCCAGTCTTGAGCCAGAAAGGGACCGCAGGTACCCATGCCGGCACAATTGACCAGCAAATCGATTTGTCGGTCACCTTCCTCCAGTTCCAGCAGAAACCCTGACAGCCGGAGCGGCTCGCCGAGGTCGCAGGCACGGAAAAGTACTTCCACGCCAAAACGTTGAGTCAGTTCAATCGCAATACTTTCCAGCTGATCACGCTGTCGGGCCACCAGAATCAGGCTGCGGCCACGTCGGGCCAGCGCTTCGGCCATCGCCAGGCCGATGCCGCTGGAAGCGCCGGTGATCAGAGCGTAACGGGTCATGCAGTTCTCCATCGCAACAGCTCCGCGCCGCGACGCAGGTGTCACGGGCGGGGAGCGCTGTTTATTCTTTCGCAGAGTCTACAGGGGCCGGGGCTTCTTCGGCTTCATCGTCTGCAGAATCTGGTGCAGGTTCAGCAGCTTCGGCTGGCTCGACGTCGATTTCTTCGGTGGTCACCGAGCCGCTGTCGTAGCTGCTTTGGGTCGTGCTTTCATACTCTTCCTGAATCGCACTGAAACCGCCGGCCAGTGCAGCAACGAAGACGATGGCGATAAACACGATCCACAACGAAGCCAGTGCTTTGACCGCTGTGCTGTTGGGCGGCGGCGGTGGGCCATAGCGATTGGCGATGTTGGTGCCGGGGGCGACCATGATCACGATCGGGAAGAAGCTACCCACGAACGGGACGAGGTTGAGTAACCAGAGCCAGCCCGACCAGCCAATGTCGTGCAGGCGCTGCACGCTGATCTGAATGCTGACCACGGCCACTGCGATAAACAGGATCAGCGCCACCAGGCCACCGACAATCAGGCCCGCCGTCGAGTCTGCGCTAATAAGGGCGATGGCGAAAACGGCCAGCACCGAGCCTACCGCAAGCATGACCAGGGTCAGGACCATCGTCCACGCAAGATAACGCAAGCGGCCGATGCGGCCTTCGACGCTGAATGGCTTGAGCGTGGCGAACACGGGTTCGGTTTCGCCGACAGTCGCGCGGGGCGGCGCGTACGGGGATTCCGGGTCCGTCGGGGCAGGTTGAATGCTGGCTGGAGCGTGATGCTGGACGTCGGCCAGGTTCAACTCGACCGCGGGCTCTGCTTCGACCCGGGCGTCGATACCGGTTTTCGTCAGCGCTTGAAGGTAGGTTTTTGCGTCGGCTTGCGACAAGCCTTGTTTAAGCGTCACCGTCTGGCCACTGAACAATCTTTCGACGGCAGCGACCTCGCTTTTGTACAGCGCGGCGAGGTTGAGTTTTGCGGTGGCGAGGTCAACACCTGGCAGCAGAGCGCCGTTGAATGTGATCTTGAAACGGTTTTCGCTCATTGCGAGGCATCCTTGTCGCGAGTGTTTGAATTAGGAATCGAGTGTAAGGCCAGCCGGTAGGGGCTGGCCAAACTTTCATTTTAGCGTGGCCAGCGCTTGGGCAACGACGCGGCCAGTGCCAATGCCTTGCGGTATTCGTCGTCCAGCCGTGCGACCAGTTGGTCGACGCTCGGCAGGTCATCGATTTCCCCGACCCCCTGACCTGCAGACCACACGGTTTTCCAGGCCTTGGCTTCATCGCTGATGGGTTTCAGTTTGGAACCGAAGTTCACCTCCCCCTTGTTTTGCAGGGCGGCCATGTCGAAGCCCGCCGCTTCAAGACTTTGACGCATGAAGCTCGCCGGTACACCCGAGACGGCTGGAGTATGGACGATGTCCGCCGCCCGGGACGTCAGTAGCATCTCTTTGTAGGCGTCAGGTGCATGACTTTCAGTGGTACCGATAAATCGCGTACCGAAGTAGGCCAAATCCGCCCCCAGCAATTGCGCGGCGAGAATCTCGTGGCCATGGTTCAGGCAGCCGGCCAGCAGCAGGGTCTTGTCGAAGAACTGGCGGATCTCGGCGATCAGCGAAAACGGGCTCCAGGTCCCGGCGTGTCCACCGGCACCCGCGGCCACGGCAATCAAGCCGTCCACGCCGGCTTCGGCGGCTTTTTCCGCATGACGGCGAGTCGTCACGTCGTGAAACACCAGGCCGCCGTAGCTGTGTACAGCGTCGACCACTTCTTTTACGGCGCCCAGGCTTGTGATCACGATCGGCACTTTGTGCTCGATGCAGATCTGCAGATCCGCTTGCAGGCGCGGGTTGCTATTGTGGACGATCAGGTTGACCGCGTAGGGTGCCGGGTTTTCCATTGCTGCCAACCCGGCTTCGATCTCTTCCAGCCAGGCCTTGAAGCCGCTGCTTTCGCGCTGGTTCAACGCGGGGAAGCTCCCCACCACGCCATTTCGGCAACAAGCGAGCACCAGTTGCGGGTTGGAAATCAGGAACATCGGCGCAGCCACCACAGGCAGACGCAGACGTTGATCGAGCAGAGCGGGCAGCGACATTGGAAGTACCCCGGTGAATGATGTTTGTTGAGATTAGAACGGCCGAACCACGACCAGAATTACGATTGCCAGCAATATCAGAACCGGGACTTCATTGAACCAGCGATAAAAGACATGGCTGCGGGTGTTTTCGCCACGGGCAAAACGTTTCACCTGCGCGCCGCACATGTGGTGGTAACCGATCAGAAAAACCACCAACGCCAACTTGGCGTGCATCCAGCCACCCTGGCTGAAATAGGCGCTGGGGTTGAGGCTGATCAACCAGCCGCCGAAAATCAGCGTAGCGATCATCGACGGGCCCATGATGCCCCGGTACAGCTTGCGCTCCATGACGCTGAAGCGTTCCTTGCTGACGGTGTCTTCGCTCTGCGCGTGATAGACGAACAGGCGTGGCAGGTAAAACAGCCCTGCAAACCAGCAAACGATGCTGACGATGTGAAGCGCTTTGAGCCACAGATAAAGCATTTTTAGTTATTCCAGGATTCACGGTAGCCGGAATAGTAGAGGCTTGAGCGTCCGCACGTCACCTTGACGGTTGTCGCAGACGCGCGCGGCCCCTATTATCGACGGCTTTCCAGTGGGTTCGTTGAGGGCAGGTTTATGGTCAAGGTCGGTATCGTCGGCGGCACGGGTTACACCGGTGTCGAACTGCTGCGTCTGTTGGCACAGCATCCGCAAGCTGAAGTGGTTGTCATCACTTCCCGATCCGAGGCTGGCCTGGCCGTCGCCGACATGTACCCGAACCTGCGAGGTCACTACGACGGCCTGGCGTTCAGTGTTCCGGACATCAAGACCCTGGGTGCCTGTGATGTGGTGTTCTTTGCAACGCCTCACGGTGTAGCCCATGCCCTGGCGGGTGAGTTGCTGGCGGCCGGGACCAAGGTCATCGACCTGTCGGCGGATTTCCGCCTGCAAGATGCCGCAGAATGGGCCAAGTGGTACGGCCAGCCGCACGGTGCGCCAGAGTTGCTGGACGAAGCGGTCTACGGCCTGCCGGAAGTCAATCGCGAACAAATCAAGAAGGCTCGCCTGATTGCAGTGCCGGGTTGCTACCCGACCGCTACGCAATTGGGTTTCCTGCCGTTGCTCGAAGCCGGTCTGGCGGATACCGCTCACCTGATTGCCGACTGCAAATCCGGCGTCAGCGGTGCCGGGCGTGGCGCCTCTGTAGGATCGCTGTACTCCGAGACGTCGGAAAGCATGAAAGCCTACTCAGTCAAAGGTCACCGTCACTTGCCGGAAATCCGCCAAGGGCTGCGTCGCGCGGCGGGCAAGGACGTCGGTCTGACGTTCGTTCCGCACCTGACGCCAATGATTCGCGGCATTCACTCGACGCTTTACGCGACCGTCGTGGATCGCTCGGTGGATCTGCAAGCGTTGTTTGAAAAGCGCTATGCCAACGAACCGTTCGTCGACGTAATGCCGGCCGGCAGCCATCCGGAAACCCGCAGCGTGCGCGGCGCCAACGTGTGCCGGATTGCGGTGCATCGTCCACAGGATGGTGATCTGGTGGTGGTATTGTCGGTGATCGACAACCTGGTCAAAGGTGCGTCGGGTCAGGCGGTGCAGAACATGAACATCCTGTTCGGTCTGGATGAGCGTCTGGGCCTGTCCCACGCCGGCATGTTGCCGTAACGCTTTATCCTGCAAAGCAAAAAGGCCCGTCTGACGGGCCTTTTTGCATTCCGGGCGAGCAATGGGTTCGATTGATATACCGTAACAATAGTTGACCGCTTTTCTAGGAGAAGCGGATAATGCGCGTCATCACGCAATATGACGGCGTAACGCCGGGAGATAGTCAGCATGAGCGTCGAATCCTTCACCCCCACGGCTTTGCAATTCACCCACGGTGCCGCGCACAAAGTGAAGAGCCTGGTCGATGAAGAGGGGAATGATCGCTTGAAACTGCGCGTATTCGTTACGGGCGGCGGTTGTTCAGGTTTTCAGTACGGCTTTACCTTCGATGAAGAAGTGGCCGATGACGACACCATCGTCGAGCGCGAAGGCGTGAGTCTGGTCGTAGACCCGATGAGCTTCCAGTACCTGGCCGGTGCCGAGGTGGATTATCAGGAAGGTCTGGAAGGCTCGCGCTTCGTGATCAAGAACCCGAACGCCAGCACGACTTGTGGCTGTGGGTCTTCGTTCTCGATCTGATTGCACCTGCACACAATGCAAAACGCCGCAGAACCTTATGGGTTGTGCGGCGTTTTGCTTTCTGGCGTTTACGCCGGGTAAATGGCGCCCAGAACGCGCAGGCCTCGAGCGCCAGTGACGCTAGGGCGATTGGCGGCGATGCCTTCGAGGCAGCAATGGGCCAGCCAGGCGAAGGCCATGGCTTCGACCCAGTCCGGGTCCACGCCGTAAGCGGCGGTGCTGCTGACTTTGGCGTTGGGCAACAGGTTGGCCAAGCGCTTCATCAGCGTGGTGTTGTGCGCGCCGCCGCCGCAGACCAGCAGTTCTTGAGTGTCCGCCTGGGCGTGTTGCAGTGACTCGATGATCGTCAGCGCGGTCAGTTCGAGCAGGGTTGCTTGCACGTCTTCGGCGGCAAAAGTCGGTAGCTTCGAGAGGTGTTGTGTCAGCCATGGCAGGTTGAACACTTCGCGGCCGGTGCTTTTCGGGCCTTTGGTCACGAAGAAGGGATCACTGAGCAGCTCATTCAGCAGTGACGGTTCGACTTTGCCGTTGGCGGCCCATTGGCCATCCCTATCAAAGTTGTCGCCGCGCTGCTGGTGAATCCATGCATCCAGCAATACGTTACCCGGACCGCAGTCGAAACCCGCAACGGGTTTGCCGGGTTCGATCAGGCTGAGGTTGCTGAATCCACCAATATTCAATACGGCGCGATTGCCGGCGCGTTCTTCAAACAAGGCTTCGTGGAATGCCGGGACTAGCGGCGCGCCTTGTCCACCGGCGGCCACATCGCGACTGCGGAAGTCGCTGACTACGGCAATGCCTGTCAACTCGGTCAGCAGGGCAGGGTTGCCGATTTGCACGGTGAAGCCGCGTGCCGGTTCGTGGCGAATGGTCTGGCCATGGCTGCCAATCGCACGAATGTCTTCGGGCTTAAGGTGTTGTTGATCAAGGAGGGTTTGTACACCCTGGGCAGCCAGTTTTACCCAGTTTTGTTGGGTGATGGCTGAACGGGCTATCTCGTCCGGGCCGCTGGCGCACAAGCCAAGCAGCTCGGTGCGCAGGGTTTCGGGCATCGGAATGTAATGCGTGGCGATCAATCTGATCGCCGGGGCTTGCTCGATCAGCGCGATGTCCAGGCCATCAAGGCTGGTCCCGGACATCACACCTATATAGAGAGCCATGGCTTAACGCTTGCTCGAAGCCAGCAGAGTGGCTTTTTCCTGTTCCATGCGCGCCATCAGTGGCTGGCTTTGGGCGAGGAAGCGTGCGCGTTCCGCCTTGGCAATCGGATCGGCCATTGGCAGTTTCTGGCCCAGTGGATCGACGTGCACGCCATTGACCTGGAATTCGTAGTGCAAATGCGGGCCAGTGGAGAGGCCGGTGGTGCCGATATAGCCAATCACCTGGCCCTGTTTCACCGTGCCGCCAGTTTTCACGCCTTTGGCGAAGCCTTGCATGTGGCCGTAGAGCGTGGTGTAGGTATTGCCATGTTGGAGGACCACGGTATTGCCGTAGCCGCCGCGGCGACCCGCCAGCAATACTTTGCCGTCGCCAGCCGCCTTGATTGGCGTACCGCGTGGTGCTGCGTAATCGACGCCTTTGTGGGCGCGAATCTTGTTCAGGATCGGGTGCTTTCGCCCCATGGAGAATTTCGAGCTGATGCGGGCAAAGTCCACCGGGGTGCGGATGAACGCTTTGCGCATGCTGTTGCCGTCAGCGGTGTAGTAGCTGCTGTTGCCTTGTTTGTTGATGTAACGCACGGCGGTGTAAGTCTTGCCGCGGTTGGTGAAACGTGCGGAAAGGATCGGGCCGTTGCCGACAGCCTTGCCGTTGACGACTTTCTGTTCGTAGATCACATCGAACTCGTCACCCTGGCGAATATCCTGGGCGAAGTCGACGTCGTATCCAAATACACTGGCCATATCCATCGTCAGGCTGTGGGACAAACCAGCGCGAGCGGCGGATTGCGACAGCGAACTGTTGATCACGCCATGAACATAGGCGGAACGCGTGGTGGGTTTGGCAGTGATGCGGTTGAACGCATAACCCTTGTCATGCCTGGTCAGGGTGATGCTTTCGAGGTCGCTGAGTTTGCTGTGCAGGCTGGTCAGTTGGCCTTCGGGGGTCAGTTCGAACTCGAGCTTCTGGCCGTGTTTGAGTTGGCTGAATTGCTTGGCTTGTTTGTCGCTGGCCAGGACATCATGCACCGAGGTGGCTGGGAGGCCGACTTTCTCAAACAGGGTGGAGAGCGTATCGCCTTTGGAGACAATCACTTCCCTGTGGTTCGCAGACTTCTTTTCTTCGACCGCAGGCACCGCCTGCGCGGTTTCCTGTGGTTCTTCGGCGCTGTTATCGATCTGCGCAAAAGGGGAGGTTACTGGCTCATTTGTGGCTTGAGCGGCGTCAGCAGCGTCTTGATCTTGTGACAGTTGTTCAGCAGGGCTTTCCAGTTCGAGACTCAGAGTGGTCTTTTTTGCTTCAACATCACTGGAAGGAAATACCAGAAGCGCCAGGCTCAGGAGAGCGGCGATGCCGCTTGCTGCGAGCAGGTGGGTCTTCGGGTAAAGCGGCGGCGCTTTAGACGATTCTTGGGTCATAAGTAATTTTGACTTTGAAAAAGATGAATTGGAAAAGATGAATGACATGATGAAGATGAAATAACTGTATAAAATATAACCAAATCATCTCTGAAGCAAGTCCGCGGACACTCTGCCAGCGGATTGGCGTCATTGCGCCGGCCAAACTTTGTATTTGACGCGTGATCTTGTATGGTTGGTCCCCTTTGAATTCGAGCCTTGCGGGTCTGTTATGAAGTCGGTTGAAGAGCAGCTAGCGCTGATTAAACGTGGTGCAGAAGAACTGTTGGTCGAGTCCGAGCTGATCGAAAAGCTCAAGCGTGGCCAGCCGCTACGTATTAAGGCAGGCTTCGATCCGACTGCACCGGATTTGCACCTGGGTCATACCGTGCTTATTAATAAGCTGCGCCAGTTCCAGGAACTGGGGCATCAGGTGATCTTCCTTATAGGTGATTTCACCGGGATGATCGGTGATCCGAGCGGCAAGAGCGCGACGCGTCCACCGCTCACCCGTGAGCAGGTTCTCGAGAATGCCGAGACCTACAAGACTCAGGTCTTCAAGATTCTTGATCCGGCGAAGACCGAAGTTGCGTTCAACTCCACCTGGATGGACCAGATGGGGCCGGCGGACTTCATTCGCCTGACGTCGCAGTACACCGTTGCCCGCATGCTCGAGCGCGACGATTTCGATAAGCGCTACACAACTAATCAGCCAATCGCCATTCACGAGTTCCTTTATCCGCTGGTTCAGGGTTATGACTCGGTCGCTTTGCGCGCGGATATTGAGCTGGGCGGCACTGATCAGAAGTTCAACCTGTTGATGGGGCGTGAGCTGCAGCGTGGTTATGGTCAAGATCCTCAGTGCATTCTGACGATGCCGTTGCTCGAGGGGTTGGATGGCGTGAAGAAGATGTCCAAGTCCTTGGGCAACTACGTCGGTATTCAGGAAGCGCCGGGTGTCATGTACAGCAAGCTGGTTTCCATACCGGATGTGTTGATGTGGCGCTATTTCGAATTGCTCAGCTTCCGCTCCATGGATGAGATCAATGCATTCCGTGCTGATGTCGAGGCTGGCGCTAACCCGCGCGACATCAAGATCAAGCTGGCCGAAGAAATCGTTGCGCGGTTCCATGGTGAAGAGGCTGCGGCCAATGCTCATCGTGCGGCAGGCAATCGTATGAAAGAGGGCGAGCTCCCGGACGATCTGCCAGAGATCGAGCTGACTGCTGCCGAAGATATGCCGATTGCGGCTGTCCTTAATAAGGCCGGGCTGGTGAAGAACTCGGCAGTGGCGCGTGACCTGCTGGGTTCCGGCGGTGTGCGTATTGATGGTGAGGTGGTCGATCGCACCTTTATATACGTACTGGGCGCGACGCACGTTTGTCAGGCCGGCAAGAAGGCATTTGCGCGTATTACGCTCAAATCCGAATAAAGCCGAAATCAGTGCTTGACGGCAGATTCAGGATGTCTATAATTCGCCCCACTTCCGGCGCAGTCGAAACGGAAAACTCCTTGGTAAACAAAGAGTTACGCAGTTTTCGGCAGTGAGTGGCTTCAGTTCATCGAAGTCCGAAAGGAGTTGAAAAAGAGGTGTTGACAGCAGCGTGTAACGCTGTAGAATTCGCCTCCCGCTACCGAGTGATCGGAAGCGCAAGTGGTTGAAGTTACAAAGGAAACTTTGAAAACTTCTGAAAATAACCACTTGACAGCAACAGAGGCTGCTGTAGAATGCGCGCCTCGGTTGAGACGAAAGATCTTAACCAACCGCTCTTTAACAACTGAATCAAGCAATTCGTGTGGGTGCTTGTGGAGTCAGACTGATAGTCAACAAGATTATCAGCATCACAAGTTACTCCGCGAGAAATCAAAGATGTAACCAACGATTGCTGAGCCAAGTTTAGGGTTTCTTAAAAACCCAAAGATGTTTGAACTGAAGAGTTTGATCATGGCTCAGATTGAACGCTGGCGGCAGGCCTAACACATGCAAGTCGAGCGGTAGAGAGAAGCTTGCTTCTCTTGAGAGCGGCGGACGGGTGAGTAATGCCTAGGAATCTGCCTGGTAGTGGGGGATAACGTTCGGAAACGGACGCTAATACCGCATACGTCCTACGGGAGAAAGCAGGGGACCTTCGGGCCTTGCGCTATCAGATGAGCCTAGGTCGGATTAGCTAGTTGGTGAGGTAATGGCTCACCAAGGCGACGATCCGTAACTGGTCTGAGAGGATGATCAGTCACACTGGAACTGAGACACGGTCCAGACTCCTACGGGAGGCAGCAGTGGGGAATATTGGACAATGGGCGAAAGCCTGATCCAGCCATGCCGCGTGTGTGAAGAAGGTCTTCGGATTGTAAAGCACTTTAAGTTGGGAGGAAGGGTTGTAACCTAATACGTTGCAATTTTGACGTTACCGACAGAATAAGCACCGGCTAACTCTGTGCCAGCAGCCGCGGTAATACAGAGGGTGCAAGCGTTAATCGGAATTACTGGGCGTAAAGCGCGCGTAGGTGGTTCGTTAAGTTGGATGTGAAATCCCCGGGCTCAACCTGGGAACTGCATTCAAAACTGTCGAGCTAGAGTATGGTAGAGGGTGGTGGAATTTCCTGTGTAGCGGTGAAATGCGTAGATATAGGAAGGAACACCAGTGGCGAAGGCGACCACCTGGACTGATACTGACACTGAGGTGCGAAAGCGTGGGGAGCAAACAGGATTAGATACCCTGGTAGTCCACGCCGTAAACGATGTCAACTAGCCGTTGGGAGCCTTGAGCTCTTAGTGGCGCAGCTAACGCATTAAGTTGACCGCCTGGGGAGTACGGCCGCAAGGTTAAAACTCAAATGAATTGACGGGGGCCCGCACAAGCGGTGGAGCATGTGGTTTAATTCGAAGCAACGCGAAGAACCTTACCAGGCCTTGACATCCAATGAACTTTCCAGAGATGGATCGGTGCCTTCGGGAACATTGAGACAGGTGCTGCATGGCTGTCGTCAGCTCGTGTCGTGAGATGTTGGGTTAAGTCCCGTAACGAGCGCAACCCTTGTCCTTAGTTACCAGCACGTTATGGTGGGCACTCTAAGGAGACTGCCGGTGACAAACCGGAGGAAGGTGGGGATGACGTCAAGTCATCATGGCCCTTACGGCCTGGGCTACACACGTGCTACAATGGTCGGTACAGAGGGTTGCCAAGCCGCGAGGTGGAGCTAATCCCAGAAAACCGATCGTAGTCCGGATCGCAGTCTGCAACTCGACTGCGTGAAGTCGGAATCGCTAGTAATCGCGAATCAGAATGTCGCGGTGAATACGTTCCCGGGCCTTGTACACACCGCCCGTCACACCATGGGAGTGGGTTGCACCAGAAGTAGCTAGTCTAACCTTCGGGAGGACGGTTACCACGGTGTGATTCATGACTGGGGTGAAGTCGTAACAAGGTAGCCGTAGGGGAACCTGCGGCTGGATCACCTCCTTAATCGACGACATCAGCTGCTCCATAAGTTCCCACACGAATTGCTTGATTCATTGAAGAAGACGAAAGAAGCAGCCCGAAATTGGGTCTGTAGCTCAGTTGGTTAGAGCGCACCCCTGATAAGGGTGAGGTCGGCAGTTCGAATCTGCCCAGACCCACCAATTTTGTGTGGGAAACGCCTGTAGAAATACGGGGCCATAGCTCAGCTGGGAGAGCGCCTGCCTTGCACGCAGGAGGTCAACGGTTCGATCCCGTTTGGCTCCACCACTACTGCTTCTGAAGTTTGAAAGCTTAGAAATGAGCATTCCATCGAGAGATGGTGAATGTTGATTTCTAGTCTTTGACTAGTTCGTTCTTTAAAAATTTGGGTATGTGATAGAAAGATAGACTGAACGTTACTTTCACTGGTAACGGATCAGGCTAAGGTAAAATTTGTGAGTTGCTCTTAATTGAGTATTATCGAATTTTCGGCGAATGTCGTCTTCACAGTATAACCAGATTGCTTGGGGTTATATGGTCAAGTGAAGAAGCGCATACGGTGGATGCCTTGGCAGTCAGAGGCGATGAAAGACGTGGTAGCCTGCGAAAAGCTTCGGGGAGTCGGCAAACAGACTTTGATCCGGAGATGTCTGAATGGGGGAACCCAGCCATCATAAGATGGTTATCTTGTACTGAATACATAGGTGCAAGAGGCGAACCAGGGGAACTGAAACATCTAAGTACCCTGAGGAAAAGAAATCAACCGAGATTCCCTTAGTAGTGGCGAGCGAACGGGGACTAGCCCTTAAGTGGCTTTGAGATTAGCGGAACGCTCTGGAAAGTGCGGCCATAGTGGGTGATAGCCCTGTACGCGAAAATCTCTTGGTCATGAAATCGAGTAGGACGGAGCACGAGAAACTTTGTCTGAATATGGGGGGACCATCCTCCAAGGCTAAATACTACTGACTGACCGATAGTGAACTAGTACCGTGAGGGAAAGGCGAAAAGAACCCCGGAGAGGGGAGTGAAATAGATCCTGAAACCGTATGCGTACAAGCAGTGGGAGCCCACTTTGTTGGGTGACTGCGTACCTTTTGTATAATGGGTCAGCGACTTATTTTCAGTGGCGAGCTTAACCGAATAGGGGAGGCGTAGCGAAAGCGAGTCTTAATAGGGCGTCTAGTCGCTGGGAATAGACCCGAAACCGGGCGATCTATCCATGGGCAGGTTGAAGGTTGGGTAACACTAACTGGAGGACCGAACCGACTACCGTTGAAAAGTTAGCGGATGACCTGTGGATCGGAGTGAAAGGCTAATCAAGCTCGGAGATAGCTGGTTCTCCTCGAAAGCTATTTAGGTAGCGCCTCATGTATCACTGTAGGGGGTAGAGCACTGTTTCGGCTAGGGGGTCATCCCGACTTACCAAACCGATGCAAACTCCGAATACCTACAAGTGCCGAGCATGGGAGACACACGGCGGGTGCTAACGTCCGTCGTGAAAAGGGAAACAACCCAGACCGTCAGCTAAGGTCCCAAAGTTATGGTTAAGTGGGAAACGATGTGGGAAGGCTTAGACAGCTAGGAGGTTGGCTTAGAAGCAGCCACCCTTTAAAGAAAGCGTAATAGCTCACTAGTCGAGTCGGCCTGCGCGGAAGATGTAACGGGGCTCAAACCATACACCGAAGCTACGGGTATCACTTAGGTGATGCGGTAGAGGAGCGTTCTGTAAGCCTGTGAAGGTGAGTTGAGAAGCTTGCTGGAGGTATCAGAAGTGCGAATGCTGACATGAGTAACGACAATGGGTGTGAAAAACACCCACGCCGAAAGACCAAGGTTTCCTGCGCAACGTTAATCGACGCAGGGTTAGTCGGTCCCTAAGGCGAGGCTGAAAAGCGTAGTCGATGGAAAACAGGTTAATATTCCTGTACTTCTGGTTATTGCGATGGAGGGACGGAGAAGGCTAGGCCAGCTTGGCGTTGGTTGTCCAAGTTTAAGGTGGTAGGCTGGAATCTTAGGTAAATCCGGGATTCTAAGGCCGAGAGCTGATGACGAGTGTACTTTTAGTACACGAAGTGGTTGATGCCATGCTTCCAAGAAAAGCTTCTAAGCTTCAGGTAACCAGGAACCGTACCCCAAACCGACACAGGTGGTTGGGTAGAGAATACCAAGGCGCTTGAGAGAACTCGGGTGAAGGAACTAGGCAAAATGGCACCGTAACTTCGGGAGAAGGTGCGCCGGTGAGGGTGAAGCATTTACTGCGTAAGCCCATGCCGGTCGAAGATACCAGGCCGCTGCGACTGTTTATTAAAAACACAGCACTCTGCAAACACGAAAGTGGACGTATAGGGTGTGACGCCTGCCCGGTGCCGGAAGGTTAATTGATGGGGTTAGCTAACGCGAAGCTCTTGATCGAAGCCCCGGTAAACGGCGGCCGTAACTATAACGGTCCTAAGGTAGCGAAATTCCTTGTCGGGTAAGTTCCGACCTGCACGAATGGCGTAACGATGGCGGCGCTGTCTCCACCCGAGACTCAGTGAAATTGAAATCGCTGTGAAGATGCAGTGTATCCGCGGCTAGACGGAAAGACCCCGTGAACCTTTACTATAGCTTTGCACTGGACTTTGAATTTGCTTGTGTAGGATAGGTGGGAGGCTTTGAAGCGTGGACGCCAGTTCGCGTGGAGCCAACCTTGAAATACCACCCTGGCAACTTTGAGGTTCTAACTCAGGTCCGTTATCCGGATCGAGGACAGTGTATGGTGGGTAGTTTGACTGGGGCGGTCTCCTCCTAAAGAGTAACGGAGGAGTACGAAGGTGCGCTCAGACCGGTCGGAAATCGGTCGTAGAGTATAAAGGCAAAAGCGCGCTTGACTGCGAGACAGACACGTCGAGCAGGTACGAAAGTAGGTCTTAGTGATCCGGTGGTTCTGTATGGAAGGGCCATCGCTCAACGGATAAAAGGTACTCCGGGGATAACAGGCTGATACCGCCCAAGAGTTCATATCGACGGCGGTGTTTGGCACCTCGATGTCGGCTCATCACATCCTGGGGCTGAAGCCGGTCCCAAGGGTATGGCTGTTCGCCATTTAAAGTGGTACGCGAGCTGGGTTTAGAACGTCGTGAGACAGTTCGGTCCCTATCTGCCGTGGACGTTTGAGATTTGAGAGGGGCTGCTCCTAGTACGAGAGGACCGGAGTGGACGAACCTCTGGTGTTCCGGTTGTCACGCCAGTGGCATTGCCGGGTAGCTATGTTCGGAATAGATAACCGCTGAAAGCATCTAAGCGGGAAACTAGCCTCAAGATGAGATCTCACTGGGACCTTGAGTCCCCTGAAGGGCCGTCGAAGACTACGACGTTGATAGGTTGGGTGTGTAAGCGCTGTGAGGCGTTGAGCTAACCAATACTAATTGCCCGTGAGGCTTGACCATATAACACCCAAGCAATTTGACTACTCGAGAGAGCATCAGATTGCGGTGTGTGAAGACGATACATTGTCGAAAATTCGAAACACACAAATCTATTACATACCCATTCGCTGGAGCGTGATCTTGCAAGAGAGCACGACCTGGCTACCGAATTTCTTGACGACCATAGAGCATTGGAACCACCTGATCCCATCCCGAACTCAGCAGTGAAACGATGCATCGCCGATGGTAGTGTGGGGTTTCCCCATGTGAGAGTAGGTCATCGTCAAGATTAAATTCCGAAACCCCAATTGCGAAAGCAGTTGGGGTTTTGTTTTGCCTGCAGAAAACCCGGCTTGTCGGGTTTCTATGCAGCGGCTCGCGGCATGGCTATCATGCGGGCCTCATTGTGAGGCGAAACTTACATGCTGACGTTGTTAAAGCTTCTTAAAGATGGCCGGTTCCATTCGGGTGAGGCTCTGGGTGTTGCGTTGGGCATCAGTCGTAGTGCTGTGTGGAAGCAGCTTCAGCATCTAGAAGCTGAGCTCGGCTTGTCTATTCATAAAGTGCGCGGCCGCGGATATCAGCTGGCTGCGCCGTTGACGCTGCTCGATCCTGTAGCCATAAAAGAGCGTGCACCTGATTGTGGCTGGCCCATTTTTGTCTTCGATTCAATAGACTCCACCAACGCTGAGGCTTTACGAGCTATTGAGCGTGGTCGGGCCGCGCCATTGTTATTGCTTGCCGAGCGCCAGACCGCTGGGCGTGGGCGGCGAGGGCGCAAATGGGTCAGTCCTTTCGCAGAAAACATCTATTGCAGTTTGGTGTTGCGCATAGAGGGTGGAATGCGACAACTGGAGGGATTGAGCCTCGTTGTCGGTCTCGCGGTCATGCACACCTTGCGTGCGCTCGGTGTTTCTGGCGTTGGATTAAAATGGCCCAACGATTTATTGGCTGATCAGAAAAAAATCGCCGGGATATTGCTTGAGTTGGTCGGTGATCCCGCGGATGTGTGTCACTTAGTGATAGGTGTTGGCATCAACGTCAACATGCAGATCACTGATGAGGTTGACCAGTTGTGGACATCGATGCGCCTGGAGTCGGGCAGGGTGATTGATCGTAATCACCTGGTTTCGGAGTTGTGTTCGCAGCTCCAGGCGTATTTGGCTCGGCACCAGCGCGATGGGTTCTCCTCTATTCAGTCTGAGTGGGAGCAAAATCACCTATGGCAAGGGCGACCAGTCACATTGATAGCCGGCACGAGCCAGATAGAGGGGGAAGTGTTGGGTATCGACAGTCAGGGGGCTTTGCGCTTGAAAGTGAATGGCGTTGAAAAAGTCTTTAGTGGTGGTGAGCTCAGTTTGAGGTTGCGTGATGATTCTTGAGCTCGACTGTGGAAATAGTTTTATAAAGTGGCGTGTGCTTCGCGCAGGTGTCAGTCGAGTGTTCAGTGAGGGCGTAGTCGATTCAGATGACGCTTTGCTGGAAGGGCTGCGCAATCTTGATGGGCTAGCCCTTACGCACTGTCGGTTGGTGAGTGTTAGAACGGCGGAAGAAACCAGTGCGTTGAACTATCTATTGACGCAAGCTTTTGGTGTGTCTGTGGTATGTGCTTCGCCTGCTCGCCAAGTGGCTGGGGTGCGCAATGGCTATGACGAGTATGAGCGGTTGGGGCTAGATCGCTGGCTGGCAATGCTTGGAGGGTTTCATCTGGCTTCTGGTGCGTGCCTGGTGCTTGATTTCGGTACGGCTGTGACTGCTGACTTCGTTGCTGGGGATGGAGAGCATCTTGGTGGTTTTATTTGCCCTGGGATGCCTTTGATGCGTCATCAGCTACGAACCCATACTCGCAAGATTAGGTATGGGGATCTGGCTGCCGAGCGGGCCCTTGAGAGTCTCGCTCCTGGTCGCACGACAGTGGAGGCGGTTGAGCGAGGCTGTTCTCTTATGCTGAGGGGGTTTGTCCTGACTCAACTGGAGATGGCGCGCAGTTATTGGGGGGAGGACTTTGTGGTGTTCCTTACCGGGGGAGATGCGGCTCTTGTCGCCGGAATCGTGCCCGAGGCCAGGCTGGTTCCAGACCTGATTTTTGTAGGTTTAGCGATGGCATGTCCATTGTCTTGAGGTTTTTATGCGTTGGTTGTTCCTGTTGCTGCTTGTTCTCAACGTCGTCTATTACATTTGGCATCAGCAAGAAGCCCCTCTGCGGGCAAAAGATGTAACGCCTTTGAGTTTGTACCGAGGGTCTCAGCAGGATATTCGCTTGTTGAGCGAAGCAGCTGATGCGACTCATGACAAAGAAAAATCCACAGTGGCTAGCGGAAGCTGTCTCTATTTGGGTGGCTTTTCTCGTCAGGAGTCACTGTTGTTGGTTGGGCGGCGACTTGGTGAGATGGGTGTGAGGTTTCAGTCCTTGCAGAAAGATCCCGTCGAGTCGTCCGGTTACTGGGTGCTTGTATTACCCGAAAGCCAGCGTTTGCTGGATGGTTTGCAGCTGCAAAACCTTTCTAAAGAATTCAATGAGTTAAAACATAAAATAATGCCGTGCGAGGGGGTTGCGCCTGCCGAATAGTTTGAATAGAATGGCGCCCGCTTCGCAGTGAAGACCTTTAACGGTCAGCGGTGTGATAGCAGTGTCAACGCAGCTAAGCTCAGGTTTTTAATGAGAAAAATGCTTGACAGAAGGCTGGCATGATGTAGAATGCCGGCTCGCTTAGGAGGGGTTCCCGAGCGGCCAAAGGGATCAGACTGTAAATCTGACGTCTACGACTTCGAAGGTTCGAATCCTTCCCCCTCCACCATTTTTAGCGAGAGCTGCAAGCTCCGCGGGTATAGTTTAGTGGTAGAACCTCAGCCTTCCAAGCTGATGATGCGGGTTCGATTCCCGCTACCCGCTCCAAGTTTGCAGGTCCTGCAAAGTGTTACGCTCTTGTAGCTCAGTTGGTAGAGCACACCCTTGGTAAGGGTGAGGTCAGCGGTTCAAATCCGCTCAAGAGCTCCATATAACAAGGCAGATATGAAAATATCTGCCTTTGTTTTAATGGCTGATATTGTTCGCTTAATTCTTCTGCTGAGGGTTGTTTCGATGGCTAAGGAAAAGTTCGATCGTTCTCTGCCGCACGTCAACGTTGGTACCATTGGTCACGTTGACCACGGTAAAACCACTCTGACTGCTGCTCTGACTCGTGTTTGCTCCGAGGTTTTCGGTTCGGCTATCGTTGATTTCGATAAGATCGACAGCGCGCCAGAAGAAAAAGCTCGCGGTATCACCATTAACACCGCGCACGTTGAGTACAACTCGAAGATCCGTCACTACGCTCACGTTGACTGCCCAGGTCACGCTGACTATGTGAAGAACATGATCACCGGTGCTGCTCAAATGGACGGCGCTATCCTGGTTTGCTCGGCCGCTGATGGTCCGATGCCGCAAACCCGTGAGCACATCCTGCTGTCTCGTCAGGTAGGCGTTCCGTACATCGTGGTTTTCCTGAACAAGGCTGACCTGGTAGACGACGCTGAACTGCTGGAACTGGTTGAGATGGAAGTTCGCGACCTGCTGTCCACCTACGACTTCCCGGGCGATGACACTCCAATCATCATCGGTTCGGCTCGTATGGCGCTGGAAGGCAAAGACGACAACGAAATGGGCACCACTGCCGTTCGTAAACTGGTTGAAACTCTGGACAGCTACATCCCAGAACCAGTTCGTCTGACCGACAAGCCGTTCCTGATGCCAATCGAAGACGTATTCTCGATCTCCGGTCGCGGTACTGTTGTGACTGGTCGTATCGAGCGCGGTATCGTTCGCGTTCAGGATCCGCTGGAAATCGTTGGTCTGCGTGACACTACCGTCACCACTTGCACCGGCGTTGAAATGTTCCGCAAACTGCTCGACGAAGGTCGTGCTGGCGAGAACTGCGGCGTTCTGCTGCGTGGCACCAAGCGTGACGACGTTGAGCGTGGTCAGGTTCTGGTTAAGCCGGGTTCGGTTAAGCCGCACACCAAGTTCACCGCAGAAGTTTATGTTCTGAGCAAGGAAGAAGGCGGTCGTCATACTCCGTTCTTCAAAGGCTACCGTCCACAGTTCTACTTCCGTACTACTGACGTGACTGGTAACTGCGAGCTGCCAGAAGGCGTTGAAATGGTAATGCCAGGTGACAACATTCAGATGACTGTTACCCTGATCAAAACCATTGCGATGGAAGATGGTCTGCGTTTCGCTATCCGTGAAGGCGGTCGTACCGTCGGCGCTGGCGTCGTAGCCAAAATCATCGAGTAAATTGTTGTAATGTCTTTTTCGGGCCGGCATAATGGTCGGCCTGATTTTGTTTTAGGTCAGTAGCTCAATTGGCAGAGCGACGGTCTCCAAAACCGTAGGTTGGGGGTTCGATTCCCTCCTGACCTGCCAGATTCACTTGGTGTATCTGGCTTTCTTTTCACAGGATCTTCATAGATGACTCCTAAAGCTGAAGCTCAAGGCTCTCGCTTCGATCTACTTAAGTGGCTTGTAGTAGTCGCCTTGGTGGTTGTTGGCGTTGTTGGCAATCAGTATTACTCTGCTTCGCCGATCCTGTACCGCGTACTCGCATTGCTTGTCATTGCTGCTGTAGCTGCCTTTGTAGGCCTGCAGACGGTGAAGGGCAAGTCTTTCTTTGTACTGGTTAAGGAAGCTCGCACCGAGATTCGTAAAGTCGTATGGCCAACTCGCCAAGAAACCACGCAGACCACGCTGATAGTTGTGGCTGTTGTACTGGTTATGGCGTTGCTGTTGTGGGGGCTCGATTCCCTGCTCGGCTGGCTTGTTTCCTTGATTGTCGGCTAAGGGTGTCCCGTGGCTAAGCGTTGGTACGTTGTGCATGCTTACTCCGGTTACGAGAAGCATGTCATGCGCTCTTTGGTCGAGCGCGTAAAGCTGGCTGGCATGGAAGATGGCTTCGGCGAAATTCTGGTTCCCACTGAAGAAGTGGTTGAAATGCGTAATGGCCAGAAGCGCAAAAGCGAACGCAAGTTCTTCCCTGGCTATGTGCTGGTGCAGATGGATATGAATGAGGGTACTTGGCACTTGGTCAAGGACACTCCTCGGGTGATGGGCTTCATTGGCGGTACTGCTGACAAGCCTGCACCGATTACAGATAAAGAGGCAGAAGCAATTCTGCGTCGTGTTGCTGATGGTAGCGACAAGCCGAAGCCGAAGACGTTGTTCGAGCCGGGTGAGTCAGTACGTGTCAATGACGGGCCGTTTGCCGATTTTACCGGCACGGTTGAAGAGGTTAACTACGAAAAGAGCCGGATCCAAGTGGCGGTGCTCATTTTCGGTCGCTCTACTCCGGTAGAGCTAGAGTTCAGCCAGGTCGAAAAGGTCTAGCTGATCAAGCATCCCAACCCCGCAGCCCCAGGCTGTGGGGTTTTGTCGTCACTGGGATAAACGCGCAAGTAACCGGGGAGCCTTTCGAGGCGTTTGAACCCGTAATTGGAGTGCCTCATGGCCAAGAAGATTACCGCTTACATCAAGCTGCAAGTGAAGGCCGCTCAGGCTAACCCAAGCCCACCTGTTGGTCCTGCTTTGGGTCAGCACGGCGTGAACATCATGGAATTCTGCAAGGCTTTCAACGCCCGTACCCAGGGTCTTGAGCCAGGTCTGCCGACTCCAGTGATCATCACTGTCTACAGCGACCGTAGCTTCACTTTCGAAACCAAGTCCACCCCTGCTTCGGTTCTGCTGAAGAAGGCTGCTGGTCTGACTAGCGGTTCCGCTCGTCCGAACACCGTTAAGGTTGGCACCGTGACCCGTGCTCAGCTGGAAGAAATCGCGAAAACCAAAAACGCGGATCTGACTGCAGCTGATATGGAAGCAGCCGTGCGTACTATCGCCGGTTCTGCTCGTAGCATGGGCCTTAACGTGGAGGGTGTGTAATGGCTAAGCTGACCAAGCGTCAAAAGGCTATCGCCGGCAAAATCGAAGCAGGCAAGTCCTACAACTTTGTAGACGCTGCTGCCCTGCTGGCTGAGCTGTCGACTGTCAAGTTCAGCGAGTCGTTCGACGTTGCTGTGAACCTGGGCGTTGACCCGCGTAAATCTGACCAGGTTGTTCGTAGCGCTACTGTGCTGCCACACGGCACTGGCAAGACCGTTCGCGTTGCTGTGTTCACCCAGGGTCCTGCTGCTGAGGCCGCTCTGGCTGCCGGCGCTGACCGTGTAGGTATGGACGACCTGGCTGCCGAAATGAAAGGCGGCGACCTGAACTATGACGTAGTTATCGCATCCCCGGATGCAATGCGCGTTGTTGGTCAGTTGGGTCAGATCCTCGGCCCGCGCGGCCTGATGCCTAACCCTAAAGTTGGCACCGTAACTCCAGACGTAGCTACCGCGGTTAAAAACGCCAAGGCTGGTCAGGTTCGTTATCGCACCGACAAAAACGGCATCATCCACACTTCCGTTGGCAAGATTGGCTTCGACGCCGTCAAGCTGAAGGAAAACGTTGAAGCCCTGATCGCTGATCTGAAGCGTATCAAGCCAGCTTCTTCGAAAGGCATTTACGTCAAGCGCGTTACCCTGAGCACTACCATGGGCCCAGGTCTGGTTATCGACCAAAGCTCGCTCGACGCGTAAGACACAGGTTGGCGCAAGCGATTGCGTCAATTGAAAGATTGGGGTCCCTGCCTGGCGGGGGCTATCCAAGACCGTAGGCGACGCAAGTCTTAAACCTCAAGCCTACGCAGATGGTGCTCCCGGTTCCTTACCGAATCAGACACCAAAACGACATCCGACTCCGGTTGGATGAAACGGTAACAAGCAGGAGTTAAACCCGTGGCAATTAAACTCGAAGACAAGAAGGCCATCGTCGCTGAAGTCAACGAGGCTGCCAAAGTCGCTCTGTCCGCTGTCGTGGCTGATGCCCGTGGCGTAACAGTAGGCGCAATGACCGGACTCCGTAAAGAGGCTCGTGAAGCTGGCGTTTACGTACGTGTCGTACGTAACACCCTGCTCAAGCGCGCTGTTGCTGACACTGAATACAGTGTTCTCAACGACGTGTTCACCGGCCCGACCTTGATTGCGTTCTCCAAAGAACATCCGGGCGCTGCTGCTCGTATCTTCAAAGAGTTCGCCAAAGGTCAGGATAAGTTCGAGATCAAGGCAGCTGCGTTCGAGGGCAAGTTCCTCGCAGCTAATCAGATCGACGTACTGGCAACCCTGCCGACCCGTGACGAAGCAATTTCTCAGCTGATGAGCGTGATTCAAGGCGCTACCAGCAAATTGGCTCGTACTCTGGCGGCAGTTCGCGACCAAAAAGAAGCAGCTGCAGCCTAAGGCTCGTCTCCTTCTCGCGTTTTTTGTTTATTTCGATGGTCGCGTAGGCCGTCCCCAATATCAGGAATTAGATTCATGTCTATCTCTCAGAACGATATCCTTGAAGCAGTTAGCAACATGTCCGTAATGGAAGTTGTTGAGCTGATCAAAGCTTTCGAAGAAAAATTCGGTGTTACCGCTGCTGCTGCATCGGCTGGTCCAGCTGCTGCTGCCGCTGTTGTTGAAGAGCAAACTGAATTCAACGTCATGCTGACCGAAGCTGGCGAGAAGAAAGTTAACGTGATCAAGGCAGTACGTGAACTGACCGGTCTGGGCCTGAAAGAAGCCAAGGCTGTAGTTGACGGCGCTCCTGCCATGGTTCTGGAAGCTGTTTCGAAAGACGCAGCTGACAAAGCCAAAGCTACTCTGGAAGAAGCAGGCGCTAAAGTCGAGCTGAAGTAAGCATCGACTTTGCTCCTCCAGCCCAAGCGTAAAGCGAAAGGCTGATGGCTGGTGGCTCTTGCCACCGGCCTTTTTCCGTTATTGGCAGCCGACTGGGTCGGTGTTGATAACGAGCTGTAACCACCCGATGTGGTGGCGCAAACCATGGGGTTTGCACGATTTTCTGGCTGCTCCCGTCGGGAGGGGCCAAACAAGCAGGTGACCAAGCTGGGGAACGCTGATGGCTTACTCATATACTGAGAAAAAACGTATCCGCAAGGACTTTAGCAAGTTGCCGGACGTCATGGATGTGCCGTACCTCCTGGCCATCCAGCTGGATTCGTATCGTGAATTCTTGCAAGCGGGAGCGACTAAAGATCAGTTCCGCGACGTGGGCCTGCATGCGGCCTTCAAATCCGTTTTCCCGATCATCAGCTACTCCGGCAATGCTGCGCTGGAGTACGTCGGTTATCGCCTGGGCGAACCGGCATTTGATGTCAAAGAATGCGTGTTGCGCGGTGTAACTTACGCCGTACCTTTGCGGGTAAAAGTGCGCCTGATCATTTTCGACAAAGAATCGTCGAACAAAGCGATCAAGGACATTAAAGAGCAAGAAGTCTACATGGGTGAAATCCCCCTGATGACTGAGAACGGTACTTTCGTAATCAACGGTACCGAGCGTGTAATCGTTTCCCAGCTGCACCGTTCCCCGGGCGTGTTCTTCGACCACGACCGTGGCAAGACGCACAGCTCCGGTAAACTGCTGTACTCCGCGCGCATCATTCCTTACCGCGGTTCGTGGCTGGACTTCGAGTTCGACCCGAAAGATTGCGTGTTCGTGCGTATCGACCGTCGTCGCAAGCTGCCTGCATCGGTACTGCTGCGCGCGCTGGGCTATACCACTGAAGAAGTGCTCGACGCGTTCTACACCACCAACGTTTTTCACCTGAGCGGCGAAACCCTCAGTCTGGAACTGATTGCTTCGCGTCTGCGTGGTGAAATCGCTGTTCTTGATATTCAGGACGAGAAGGGCAAGGTCATCGTTGAGGCTGGTCGCCGTATTACTGCGCGCCACATCAACCAGATCGAAAAAGCCGGTCTCAAGACCCTGGAAGTGCCTCTGGACTACGTCCTGGGTCGCACTACCGCCAAGGCCATCGTGCATCCGGCAACCGGCGAAATCCTGGCAGAGTGCAACACCGAGCTGAACACCGAGATCCTGGCCAAAATCGCCAAGGCTCAGGTTGTTCGCATCGAAACTCTGTACACCAACGATATCGACTGCGGTCCGTTCGTCTCCGACACACTGAAGATCGACTCCACCAGCAACCAATTGGAAGCGCTGGTCGAGATCTATCGCATGATGCGTCCAGGCGAGCCGCCAACCAAGGATGCTGCCGAGACTCTGTTCAACAACCTGTTCTTCAGCCCTGAGCGTTATGACCTGTCTGCGGTCGGCCGGATGAAGTTCAACCGTCGTATCGGTCGTACCGAGATCGAAGGTTCGGGCGTGTTGTGCAAAGAAGACATCGTCGCGGTCCTGAAGACTCTGGTCGACATCCGTAACGGTAAAGGCATCGTCGATGATATCGACCACCTGGGTAACCGTCGTGTTCGCTGCGTAGGCGAAATGGCCGAGAACCAGTTCCGCGTTGGCCTGGTACGTGTTGAGCGTGCGGTCAAAGAGCGTCTGTCGATGGCTGAAAGCGAAGGCCTGATGCCGCAAGACCTGATCAACGCCAAGCCAGTGGCTGCGGCAGTGAAAGAGTTCTTCGGTTCCAGCCAGCTGTCCCAGTTCATGGACCAGAACAACCCGCTCTCCGAGATCACCCACAAGCGTCGTGTGTCTGCACTCGGCCCTGGCGGTTTGACTCGTGAGCGTGCAGGTTTTGAAGTTCGTGACGTACACCCGACTCACTACGGTCGTGTATGCCCGATTGAAACGCCGGAAGGTCCGAACATCGGTCTGATCAACTCCCTGGCAGCTTATGCGCGCACCAACCAGTACGGCTTCCTCGAGAGCCCGTACCGAGTGGTGAAAGACGCTCTGGTCACCGACGAGATCGTGTTCCTGTCCGCCATCGAAGAAGCTGATCACGTGATCGCTCAGGCTTCGGCCACGATGAACGACAAGAAAGTCCTGATCGACGAACTGGTAGCTGTTCGTCACTTGAACGAGTTCACCGTCAAGGCGCCGGAAGACGTCACCTTGATGGACGTTTCGCCGAAGCAGGTAGTTTCGGTTGCAGCGTCGCTGATCCCGTTCCTCGAGCACGACGACGCCAACCGTGCGTTGATGGGTTCGAACATGCAGCGTCAAGCTGTACCAACCCTGCGCGCTGACAAGCCGCTGGTCGGTA
Source organism: Pseudomonas sp. B21-040 (assembly GCF_024748695.1). Taxonomy (NCBI): domain Bacteria; kingdom Pseudomonadati; phylum Pseudomonadota; class Gammaproteobacteria; order Pseudomonadales; family Pseudomonadaceae; genus Pseudomonas; species Pseudomonas sp. B21-040. The sequence continues at coordinate 6,003,292 of NZ_CP087176.1, read as the reverse complement.
CCGGCATGGAGCGTAACGTAGCTCGTGACTCCGGCGTTTGCGTCGTGGCTCGTCGTGGCGGCGTTATCGATTCCGTCGACGCCAGCCGTATCGTGGTTCGTGTTGCTGATGACGAAGTTGAAACCGGCGAAGCTGGTGTCGACATCTACAACCTGACCAAGTACACCCGCTCCAACCAGAACACCTGCATCAACCAGCGTCCGCTGGTGCGTAAAGGTGATCGGGTTCAGCGTAGCGACATCATGGCCGACGGTCCGTCCACCGATATGGGTGAGCTGGCTCTGGGTCAGAACATGCGCATCGCGTTCATGGCATGGAACGGCTTCAACTTCGAAGACTCCATCTGCCTGTCCGAGCGTGTGGTTCAGGAAGATCGTTTCACCACGATCCACATTCAGGAACTGACCTGTGTGGCTCGTGACACCAAGCTTGGGCCAGAGGAAATCACTGCAGACATCCCGAACGTGGGTGAAGCTGCACTGAACAAGCTGGACGAAGCCGGTATCGTTTACGTAGGTGCTGAAGTTGGCGCAGGCGACATTCTGGTTGGTAAGGTCACTCCGAAAGGCGAGACCCAACTGACTCCGGAAGAGAAGCTGTTGCGTGCCATCTTCGGTGAAAAAGCCAGCGACGTTAAAGACACTTCCCTGCGCGTGCCTACCGGCACCAAGGGTACTGTCATCGACGTACAAGTCTTCACTCGTGACGGCGTTGAGCGTGATGCTCGTGCACTGTCGATCGAGAAGACTCAACTCGACGAGATCCGCAAGGACCTGAACGAAGAGTTCCGTATCGTTGAAGGCGCCACTTTCGAACGTCTGCGTTCCGCTCTGGTTGGCCACAAAGCCGAAGGCGGCGCCGGTCTGAAGAAAGGTCAGGAAATCACCGACGAAGTTCTCGACGGTCTTGAGCATGGTCAGTGGTTCAAACTGCGCATGGCTGAAGATGCTCTGAACGAGCAGCTCGAGAAGGCTCAGGCCTACATCGTTGATCGCCGCCGTCTGCTGGACGACAAGTTCGAAGACAAGAAGCGCAAACTGCAGCAAGGCGATGACCTGGCTCCAGGCGTGCTGAAAATCGTCAAGGTTTACCTGGCAATCCGTCGTCGCATCCAGCCGGGCGACAAGATGGCCGGTCGTCACGGTAACAAAGGTGTGGTCTCCGTGATCATGCCGGTTGAAGACATGCCGCACGATGCCAATGGCACCCCGGTCGACGTCGTCCTCAACCCGTTGGGCGTACCTTCGCGTATGAACGTTGGTCAGATCCTTGAAACCCACCTGGGCCTCGCGGCCAAAGGTCTGGGCGAGAAGATCAACCGGATGATCGAAGAGCAGCGCAAGGTTGCTGAGCTTCGCACCTTCCTGGACGAGATCTACAACCAGATCGGCGGTCGTAACGAAGATCTGGATAGCTTCTCCGACCAGGAAATCCTGGATCTGGCGAAGAACCTGCGTGGCGGCGTTCCAATGGCCACTCCAGTGTTCGACGGCGCCAAGGAAAGCGAAATCAAGGCCATGCTGAAACTGGCAGACCTGCCAGAAAGCGGCCAGATGCAGCTGACCGACGGCCGTACCGGCAACAAGTTCGAGCGCCCGGTTACTGTTGGCTACATGTACATGCTGAAGCTGAACCACTTGGTAGACGACAAGATGCACGCTCGTTCTACCGGTTCGTACAGCCTGGTTACCCAGCAGCCGCTGGGTGGTAAGGCGCAGTTCGGTGGTCAGCGTTTCGGGGAGATGGAGGTCTGGGCACTGGAAGCATACGGTGCCGCTTACACTCTGCAAGAAATGCTCACAGTGAAGTCGGACGATGTGAACGGCCGTACCAAGATGTACAAAAACATCGTGGATGGCGATCACCGTATGGAGCCGGGCATGCCCGAGTCCTTCAACGTGTTGATCAAGGAAATTCGTTCCCTCGGCATCGATATCGATCTGGAAACCGAATAACACGTGACGCGAATCGAGAGCGGGGCAGGATTGCCCGCTCTCTGCTCCGCCAGGAGGAAAGGCCTTGAAAGACCTACTGAATTTGCTGAAAAACCAGGGTCAAGTCGAAGAGTTCGACGCCATCCGTATTGGATTGGCATCGCCTGAGATGATCCGTTCGTGGTCGTTCGGTGAAGTTAAAAAGCCGGAAACCATCAACTACCGTACGTTCAAACCTGAGCGTGACGGCCTGTTCTGCGCCAAAATCTTTGGCCCGGTAAAGGATTACGAGTGCCTGTGCGGTAAGTACAAGCGCTTGAAGCACCGCGGTGTGATCTGCGAGAAGTGCGGCGTTGAAGTCGCGCTGGCTAAAGTTCGTCGTGAGCGCATGGCGCACATCGAACTGGCCTCGCCAGTTGCCCACATCTGGTTCCTGAAATCGCTGCCGTCGCGTATCGGTTTGCTGATGGACATGACCCTGCGTGATATCGAACGCGTTCTCTACTTCGAGAGCTATGTCGTTATCGATCCAGGCATGACCACCCTTGAAAAGGGTCAGCTGCTGAACGATGAGCAGTACTTCGAAGCGCTGGAAGAGTTCGGCGACGATTTCGATGCCCGCATGGGTGCCGAAGCTGTCCGTGAACTGCTGCACGCTATCGACCTGGAACACGAGATTGGCCGTCTGCGTGAAGAAATTCCGCAAACCAACTCCGAAACCAAAATCAAGAAGCTGTCCAAGCGTCTGAAGTTGATGGAAGCCTTCCAGGGTTCCGGCAACCTTCCAGAATGGATGGTGCTGACCGTTCTGCCGGTTCTGCCGCCAGATCTGCGTCCACTGGTCCCGCTGGATGGCGGTCGCTTCGCGACTTCCGATCTCAACGATCTGTATCGTCGAGTGATCAACCGTAACAACCGCTTGAAGCGCCTGCTTGATCTGTCCGCTCCGGACATCATCGTGCGCAACGAAAAGCGTATGTTGCAGGAAGCCGTCGACGCACTGCTCGACAACGGTCGTCGTGGCCGCGCTATCACCGGTTCCAACAAGCGTCCTCTGAAATCCCTGGCTGACATGATCAAGGGTAAGCAAGGTCGTTTCCGTCAGAACTTGCTCGGTAAGCGTGTTGACTACTCCGGTCGTTCGGTAATTACCGTAGGTCCGACCCTGCGTCTGCACCAGTGCGGTCTGCCGAAGAAAATGGCTCTCGAGCTGTTCAAGCCGTTCATTTTCGGCAAGCTGGAAATGCGTGGTCTCGCGACCACCATCAAGGCTGCCAAGAAGATGGTCGAGCGCGAGCTGCCGGAAGTTTGGGACGTTCTCGCTGAAGTGATTCGCGAACACCCGGTACTCCTCAACCGTGCACCGACCCTTCACCGTCTGGGTATCCAGGCGTTTGAACCGGTACTGATCGAAGGTAAGGCTATCCAGCTGCACCCGCTGGTCTGCGCCGCGTACAACGCCGACTTCGACGGCGACCAAATGGCCGTGCACGTACCGCTGACACTGGAAGCCCAGTTGGAAGCGCGCGCGTTGATGATGTCGACCAACAACATTCTGTCGCCAGCCAACGGTGAGCCAATCATCGTTCCGTCGCAGGACGTTGTATTGGGTCTGTACTACATGACTCGTGAAGCGATCAACGCCAAGGGCGAAGGTCGTGTGTTCGCGGATCTGCAAGAAGTTGACCGTGTGTTCCGTGCCGGCGAAGCCGCACTGCACGCCAAGGTCAAAGTGCGGATCAACGAAACCGTCAACGACCGTGATGGTGGCAGCGTGAGCAACACCCGTATCGTCGACACTACTGTCGGTCGTGCGCTGTTGTTCCAGGTTGTGCCAAAAGGTCTGTCGTACGACGTCGTCAACCTGCCGATGAAGAAAAAGGCGATCTCCAAGCTGATCAACCAGTGCTACCGCGTGGTTGGTTTGAAAGAGACCGTGATCTTCGCCGACCAGTTGATGTACACCGGTTTTGCTTACTCGACCATTTCCGGCGTTTCCATCGGTGTAAACGACTTCGTTATCCCGGATGAGAAAGCCCGCATCATCAGTGCAGCTACCGATGAAGTGAAAGAGATCGAAAGTCAGTACGCCTCCGGCCTGGTAACCCAGGGCGAGAAGTACAACAAAGTGATCGACCTTTGGTCCAAGGCGAACGACGAAGTTTCCAAGGCGATGATGGCCAACCTCTCGAAAGAGAAAGTCATCGACCGTCATGGTGTCGAAGTCGACCAGGAATCGTTCAACTCGATGTACATGATGGCCGACTCGGGCGCACGGGGTTCTGCTGCGCAGATCCGTCAGCTCGCCGGTATGCGTGGCCTGATGGCCAAGCCGGATGGCTCCATCATTGAAACGCCGATTACTGCGAACTTCCGTGAAGGTTTGAGCGTACTCCAGTACTTCATCTCCACTCACGGTGCTCGTAAAGGTTTGGCGGATACCGCGTTGAAAACTGCGAACTCCGGTTACCTGACTCGTCGTCTGGTAGACGTAGCGCAGGATCTGGTTGTGACCGAGATCGACTGCGGCACCGAGCATGGCCTGGTAATGACTCCGCACATTGAAGGCGGTGACGTTGTTGAGCCGCTGGGTGAGCGCGTATTGGGTCGTGTCATTGCCCGTGACGTGTTCAAGCCGGGTACTGAAGAAGTTATCGTTCCTGCCGGTACGCTGGTAGACGAGAAGTGGGTCGAGTTCATCGAGCTGAACAGCATCGACGAAGTGATCGTGCGTTCGCCGATCAGCTGCGAAACCCGCTATGGCATTTGCGCCAAGTGCTACGGCCGTGACTTGGCTCGTGGTCACCAGGTGAACATCGGTGAAGCGGTCGGCGTTATCGCTGCCCAGTCCATTGGTGAGCCAGGTACCCAGCTGACCATGCGTACGTTCCACATCGGTGGTGCGGCAAGCCGGACCTCCGCTGCTGACAGCGTTCAGGTGAAGAATGGCGGTACCGTCCGTCTGCATAACCTGAAGCACGTTGAGCGAGTGGATGGTTGCCTGGTTGCTGTGTCCCGTTCCGGTGAGCTGGCGATCGCTGACGACTTCGGTCGTGAGCGTGAGCGTTACAAGCTGCCGTACGGTGCTGTGATTTCGGTTAAAGAAGGTGACAAGGTCGACGCTGGCGCAATCGTGGCCAAGTGGGATCCGCACACTCACCCAATCGTTACCGAAATGAAAGGTACCGTGACCTACGTGGGCATGGAAGAAGGCATCACGATCAAGCGTCAGACTGACGAATTGACCGGTATGACCAACATTGAAGTACTCGACGCCAAAGACCGTCCAGCTGCCGGTAAAGATATCCGTCCTGCTGTGAAGATGGTTGATGACAACGGCAAGGATCTCTTGCTGCCGGGTACCGACGTAATTGCTCAGTACTTCCTGCCTGCTAACGCCTTGGTCGGTGTAGCGGACGGTGCGAAAATCGCGATCGGTGACGTTATCGCTCGTATTCCGCAAGAGACTTCGAAGACCCGTGACATCACCGGTGGTCTGCCGCGTGTTGCCGACTTGTTCGAAGCTCGTCGTCCGAAAGAAGCCTCGATTCTGGCTGAAGTCAGCGGCACCATCGCGTTCGGTAAAGAGACCAAAGGCAAGCGCCGTCTGGTCATTACCCCGAACGACGGTAGCGATCCGTACGAAGAGCTGATTCCGAAGTGGCGTCACCTGAACGTCTTCGAAGGCGAACAGGTAAACCGCGGCGAAGTTATCTCCGACGGCCCGAGCGATCCACACGACATCCTGCGTCTGCTGGGTGTGAGTGCGCTGGCCAAGTACATCGTGAACGAGATCCAGGATGTTTACCGTCTGCAAGGCGTGAAGATCAACGACAAGCACATCGAGACCATCCTGCGTCAGATGCTGCGTAAAGTTGAAATCGCTGAATCCGGCGATTCCAGTTTCATCAAGGGCGACCAGATGGAATTGACTCATGTTCTGGTAGAGAACGAGCGTCTGGCTGGCGACGAGAAATTCGTTTCCAAGTTCACTCGCGTACTGTTGGGTATCACCAAGGCGTCGTTGTCCACCGAATCGTTCATCTCGGCGGCTTCCTTCCAGGAAACCACTCGAGTACTGACCGAAGCGGCAGTCACCGGCAAGCGCGATTACCTGCGCGGCCTGAAAGAAAACGTAGTCGTGGGTCGTCTGATCCCGGCGGGTACCGGTCTGGCTTATCACAGCGAGCGTAAGCGCCGTCGTGATGCTGACAAACCGTTGCGCGTAAGCGCCAGTGAAGTGGAAGCTGCACTGACCGAAGCGCTGAACTCGAGCGGTAACTGAGTTCTGCGATAAATGAGCGTAAGGCCCTGGCCGCTCCGTTCATCGAATCGAGACAATTTGTCGAGGTTCGATGGGCGGGGAGGTCGGGGCCTTGCCTTGACTGGGGGCAAGATCCTCTTTAGACTCTTGTACCCCTAAATTTGGCGGGAATTCGTTCCTGCCATTTTGCTTTTCTTGCAAGACAATAGCGTCGCAAGACAACAGTGGAGCTAGTAGATGGCAACTATCAACCAGCTGGTACGTCAGCCGCGTAAGCGTATCGTCGAGAAATCCGACGTGCCTGCGCTGCAGAACTGCCCGCAACGTCGTGGCGTATGCACCCGTGTGTATACCACCACGCCGAAAAAACCTAACTCGGCACTGCGTAAAGTATGCCGTGTGCGCCTGACCAACGGTTTCGAGGTTTCCTCGTACATCGGCGGTGAAGGCCACAACCTGCAAGAGCACAGCGTGGTACTGATCCGCGGCGGTCGTGTAAAAGACTTGCCAGGTGTTCGTTACCACACCGTGCGCGGTTCTTTGGATACTTCCGGCGTTAAAGGTCGTAACCAGGGTCGTTCGAAGTACGGTACCAAGAAGCCTAAGTAGTAGCGGCTTTTTGTAAGAACTGATTTTCTATTTTTCTGAGTCGATAAGAGTAAGGTCGGAGGCGTCCCGTAAGGGCACCGATTCCGAGCGAACCTGAAGACCGTTTGAGGGCTTATCCATGCCAAGAAGACGCGTAGCAGCCAAGCGCGAAGTGCTTGACGATCCAAAATACGGCAGCCAGATCCTGGCCAAGTTCATGAACCACGTGATGGAAAGCGGCAAGAAAGCCGTTGCCGAGCGTATCGTTTATGGCGCGCTGGAAAAAGTTAAAGAACGCAAGAACAGCGATCCCCTGGAAATCTTCGAGAAAGCTCTCGACGCCATCGCTCCGCTGGTCGAAGTAAAGTCGCGCCGTGTAGGCGGTGCTACTTACCAGGTTCCGGTCGAAGTTCGTCCGTCCCGTCGTAACGCTCTGGCAATGCGCTGGTTGGTAGACTTCGCACGCAAGCGCGGCGAGAAGTCTATGGCTCTGCGTTTGGCTGGCGAACTGCTGGACGCCGCTGAAGGCAAAGGTGCTGCAGTTAAGAAGCGTGAAGACGTGCACCGTATGGCTGAAGCCAACAAGGCTTTCTCGCACTACCGCTTCTAATTTTAGCGTCACTAATTTTGCGAGGGCTTTATGGCTCGTACTACACCGATTAACCGCTACCGTAACATTGGTATCGTTGCTCACGTGGATGCTGGTAAGACCACCACCACCGAGCGCGTCCTTTTTTACACTGGCAAAAGCCACAAGATGGGCGAGGTGCATGACGGCGCCGCGACCACCGACTGGATGGTTCAGGAGCAGGAGCGTGGTATTACCATTACTTCTGCTGCTATTACCGCGTTCTGGCAGGGTTCCGAGAAGCAGCACAAGGACCAATACCGCTTTAACGTCATCGACACCCCGGGCCACGTTGACTTCACTATTGAAGTTGAGCGTTCCCTGCGTGTTCTCGACGGCGCGGTAGTTGTGTTCTGCGGCACCTCGGGTGTTGAGCCTCAGTCGGAAACCGTATGGCGTCAAGCCAACAAGTACGGCGTTCCACGTCTTGTTTACGTAAACAAGATGGACCGTGCTGGTGCGAACTTCCTGCGCGTGATCGGTCAGATCAAGCAGCGTCTGGGTCACACTCCGGTGCCAATCCAGTTGGCCATCGGTTCCGAAGACAACTTCCAGGGTCAGATCGATCTGATGTCCATGGAAGCTGTTTACTGGAATGACGCTGACAAAGGCATGACTCCGCGTCGCGAGCCAATCCCTGCTGAACTGCAGGAACTGGCTAACGAGTGGCGCGGCAACATGATTGAAGCTGCAGCCGAAGCCAGCGAAGAGCTGATGAACAAGTACCTCGAAGGTGAAGAACTCACCAACGCGGAAATCAAGGCCGCTCTGCGTCAGCGTACTATCGCTGGTGAGATCGTTCTGGCTGTTTGCGGTTCTTCCTTCAAGAACAAGGGTGTTCCCCTGGTTCTCGACGCCGTTATCGACTACCTGCCGGCTCCTACCGACATTCCTGCCATCAAGGGTACTGACCCGGATGACGAGACTCGGGAAATGGAGCGTCACGCAGACGACAGCGAGCCGTTCTCGGCTCTGGCGTTCAAGATCGCTACCGACCCATTCGTGGGTACCTTGACCTTTGTTCGAGTTTACTCGGGCGTGTTGGCCTCCGGCGACGGCGTGATCAACTCGGTTAAAGGCAAGAAAGAGCGCGTGGGTCGTATGGTGCAAATGCACGCAAACGCCCGTGAAGAAATCAAGGAAGTGCGCGCTGGTGACATCGCGGCCTTGATCGGCATGAAGGACGTCACCACTGGTGAGACTTTGTGCAACGCTGACAAGCCAATCATCCTGGTTCGCATGGACTTCCCGGAGCCGGTTATTTCGGTTGCCGTAGAGCCTAAGACCAAGGATGACCAGGAAAAAATGGGTATCGCTCTGGGCAAGCTTGCTCAGGAAGATCCGTCTTTCCGCGTCAAAACCGATGAAGAGACTGGTCAAACGATCATCTCTGGCATGGGCGAACTGCACCTGGACATCCTGGTTGACCGGATGCGCCGTGAGTTCAACGTCGAAGCCAACATTGGTAAGCCTCAGGTTTCCTATCGTGAGCGCATCACGAAGAACTGTGAAATCGAAGGCAAATTCGTTCGTCAATCCGGCGGTCGTGGCCAGTTCGGCCATTGCTGGATTCGTTTTGCTCCTGCTGACGAAGGTCAGGAAGGTCTGCAATTCGTGAACGAAGTCGTGGGTGGTGTGGTTCCTAAGGAATACATCCCGGCGATCCAGAAGGGTATCGAAGAGCAGATGAAGAACGGCGTTGTTGCCGGCTATCCGCTGATCGGCCTGAAGGCTACCGTGTTTGATGGTTCTTACCACGACGTCGACTCCAACGAGATGGCGTTTAAAGTGGCTGCTTCCATGGCGACCAAGCAACTGGCCCAGAAGGGCGGTGGTGAGTTGCTTGAGCCGATCATGGCGGTAGAGGTTGTTACGCCTGAAGACTATATGGGTGACGTGATGGGCGACCTTAACCGTCGTCGCGGCATGATTTTGGGTATGGAAGACACGGTCTCCGGCAAGGTAATTCGCGCCGAAGTTCCGTTGGGCGAGATGTTCGGTTATGCGACCGATGTTCGTTCCATGTCCCAGGGTCGCGCAAGCTACTCTATGGAATTCAAAAAATACAATACGGCTCCGTCGCACATCGTCGAAACCGTTACCAAAAAACAAGGCTGATTCAGTCCTTTAGGCAAGGAGTTAATTGTCGTGGCTAAAGAAAAATTTGATCGTTCCCTACCGCACGTCAACGTTGGTACCATTGGTCACGTTGACCACGGTAAAACCACTCTGACTGCTGCTCTGACTCGTGTTTGCTCCGAGGTTTTCGGTTCGGCTATCGTTGATTTCGATAAGATCGACAGCGCGCCAGAAGAAAAAGCTCGCGGTATCACCATCAACACCGCGCACGTTGAGTACAACTCGAAGATCCGTCACTACGCTCACGTTGACTGCCCAGGTCACGCTGACTATGTGAAGAACATGATCACCGGTGCTGCTCAAATGGACGGCGCTATCCTGGTTTGCTCGGCCGCTGATGGTCCGATGCCGCAAACCCGTGAGCACATCCTGCTGTCTCGTCAGGTAGGCGTTCCGTACATCGTGGTTTTCCTGAACAAGGCTGACCTGGTAGACGACGCTGAACTGCTGGAACTGGTTGAGATGGAAGTTCGCGACCTGCTGTCCACCTACGACTTCCCGGGCGATGACACTCCAATCATCATCGGTTCGGCTCGTATGGCGCTGGAAGGCAAAGACGACAACGAAATGGGCACCACTGCCGTTCGTAAACTGGTTGAAACTCTGGACAGCTACATCCCAGAACCAGTTCGTCTGACCGACAAGCCGTTCCTGATGCCAATCGAAGACGTATTCTCGATCTCCGGTCGCGGTACTGTTGTGACTGGTCGTATCGAGCGCGGTATCGTTCGCGTTCAGGATCCGCTGGAAATCGTTGGTCTGCGTGACACTACCGTCACCACTTGCACCGGCGTTGAAATGTTCCGCAAACTGCTCGACGAAGGTCGTGCTGGCGAGAACTGCGGCGTTCTGCTGCGTGGCACCAAGCGTGACGACGTTGAGCGTGGTCAGGTTCTGGTTAAGCCGGGTTCGGTTAAGCCGCACACCAAGTTCACCGCAGAAGTTTATGTTCTGAGCAAGGAAGAAGGCGGTCGTCATACTCCGTTCTTCAAAGGCTACCGTCCACAGTTCTACTTCCGTACTACTGACGTGACTGGTAACTGCGAGCTGCCAGAAGGCGTTGAAATGGTAATGCCAGGTGACAACATTCAGATGACTGTTACCCTGATCAAAACCATCGCGATGGAAGATGGTCTGCGTTTCGCTATCCGTGAAGGCGGTCGTACCGTCGGCGCTGGCGTCGTAGCCAAAATCATCGAGTAAGTCTCTTTTAGAGTCGGCTTGATGAGTTGAAAAAGCCTCCGCTTAGCGGGGGCTTTTTTATTGGGTTGACACCTATCTGGGGCGTCTATAGAATTGCGCCTCCTTTTAACGGGCGTATTGCGCTCGGTGGGAATAGCAGCCGGAGTCTGAAATCCAATGCAAAATCAGCAAATCCGTATCAGGTTGAAGGCTTTTGACCATCGCCTGATCGACCAATCCACCCAGGAAATCGTGGAAACCGCGAAACGTACTGGTGCTCAAGTGCGTGGTCCAATTCCACTGCCTACCCGTAAAGAGCGGTTCACCGTTCTGGTCTCCCCGCACGTCAACAAAGACGCGCGTGACCAGTACGAGATCCGTACTCATAAGCGCGTACTGGACATCGTCCAGCCAACGGATAAAACCGTTGATGCTCTTATGAAGCTTGATCTTGCGGCCGGTGTGGAAGTGCAGATCAGCCTCGGCTAAGACTCGGTCTTAGTCGTGTAACGCTCTGAAATGGGCGGCCATAGCGGGTGAAAGCCCCGTACACTCATGAGGTTTACAACATGACTATTGGTGTAGTCGGTCGTAAATGCGGTATGACCCGTATTTTCACCGAAGAAGGTGTCTCCATTCCGGTCACGGTCATTGAGATCGAACCGAATCGCGTCACCCAGTTCAAAACTGAAGAAACCGATGGCTATCGTGCAGTGCAAGTCACTGTCGGTGAACGTCGTGCTTCGCGTGTTACAGCTGCTCAAGCTGGCCACTTCGCTAAGGCGAACGTTGCCGCTGGTCGTACCGTAATGGAATTCCGCCTTGAAGAAGGCGAGTACCAGGCCGGCGATCTGATCAACGCTGAAATCTTCGCTGCTGGTCAACTGGTTGATGTAACCGGTCAGTCCAAAGGTAAAGGCTTCCAGGGTACGATCAAGCGTTGGAACTTCCGCGGGCAAGATAATACCCACGGTAACTCCGTGTCCCACCGCGTTCCAGGCTCTATCGGCCAGTGCCAGACTCCTGGTCGTGTATTCAAGGGCAAAAAAATGTCCGGTCATATGGGCGCTGAGCGCGTGACCGTGCAGTCCCTCGAAGTAGTGCGCGTGGACGCTGAACGCAATCTGTTGTTGGTCAAGGGCGCTGTTCCTGGCGCTACTGGCGGCAACTTGGTTGTACGTCCAGCAGCCAAGGCTCGCGGTTAAGGGGAAGCTGACATGCAATTAAATGTAAATGACGCTCAAGCGATCGAAGTTTCCGAACTGACATTTGGCGGCGAATTCAACGAGACGCTGGTTCACCAGGCAGTCGTGGCCTACATGGCTGGCGGTCGTCAGGGTTCCAAGCAGCAAAAGACCCGTTCCGACGTTCGTGGTGGCGGTAAGCGCCCATGGCGTCAGAAAGGTACTGGCCGTGCTCGTGCCGGTACTATCCGTAGCCCAATCTGGCGTGGCGGCGGTACCACTTTCGCAGCTCGTCCTCAGGATCACACCCAGAAGCTGAACAAGAAGATGTATCGCGCAGCAATGCGTTCCATCCTTGCTGAGCTGGTGCGTACTGATCGTCTGGTAGTGGTTCAGGACTTCGCTGTTGATGCACCGAAGACCAAAGATCTGCTGAACAAACTGACCGGCATGGGCTTGACTGACGTCTTGATCGTGTCTGAAGTCGTTGATCAGAACCTGTACCTGGCTGCTCGTAACCTGCCACACGTTGATGTCCGTGACGTGCAAGGTTCCGATCCAGTTAGTCTGATCGCATACGACAAGGTGTTGATCACCGTGTCGGCCGTGAAGAAATTCGAGGAGCTGCTGGGATGAACCAGGAACGCGTATTTAAAGTTCTGCTTGGCCCGCACGTTTCCGAGAAGGCTACGGTTCTGGCTGACAAGAAGGGCCAGTTCGTTTTCAAGGTTGCAACTGACGCAACCAAGCTGGAAATCAAGAAGGCCGTCGAAAGCCTGTTCAGCGTGAAAGTAGAGCGTGTTACTACCCTGAATGTTCTGGGTAAGAGCAAGCGCACTGCTCGCGGTCTGGGCAAGCGTAATGACTGGAAGAAGGCAGTTATCTCCCTTCAGCCAGGCCAAGATCTCGATTTCAGCAGCAGTGCTGAGTAAGGAAGGGGTGCATCATGGCAATCGTTAAATGCAAACCGACTTCCCCTGGCCGCCGTTTTGTGGTCAAGGTGGTCAACCAGGAGCTGCATAAAGGCGCTCCTCACGCACCGCTGCTCGAGAAAAAATCGAAGACTGGTGGTCGTAACAACAATGGTCGTATTACCACTCGTCACATCGGTGGTGGCCATAAGCAGCATTATCGTCTGGTCGATTTCCGTCGCAACGACAAAGATGGCATCTCTGCCACTGTCGAGCGTATTGAATACGATCCAAACCGTACTGCTCACATCGCTCTGCTGCTGTACGCAGATGGCGAGCGTCGCTACATCATCGCCCCTAAAGGCGTGAGTGCTGGTGACCAGCTGATCGCAGGTGCTCTGGCACCGATCAAGCCGGGCAACGCTCTGCAACTGCGTAACATTCCAGTTGGTAGCACCGTACACGGCATCGAATTGAAGCCAGGTAAAGGCGCCCAAATCGCTCGTTCCGCTGGTGCTTCGGCTCAGCTGATCGCTCGTGAAGGTGTCTACGTGACCCTGCGTCTGCGTTCTGGTGAGATGCGTAAAGTGCTGGCTGAATGCCGCGCGACCCTGGGTGAAGTCTCGAACTCCGAGCACAGCCTGCGTTCGCTGGGTAAAGCTGGTGCCAAACGCTGGCGTGGCGTTCGCCCAACCGTTCGTGGTGTTGCCATGAACCCGGTTGACCACCCACATGGTGGTGGTGAAGGTCGTACCTCTGGTGGTCGTCATCCGGTATCGCCATGGGGCTTCCCGACTAAGGGCGCGAAGACTCGTGGTAATAAGCGTACCGACAAAATGATCGTCCGTCGTCGCAAGTAAATAGAGGGATACGACAGTGCCACGTTCTCTGAAAAAAGGTCCTTTTATCGATCTTCACCTACTGAAGAAGATCGAAGTGGCGGCGGAAAAGAATGATCGCAAACCGGTGAAAACCTGGTCGCGTCGTTCGATGATCCTGCCACAAATGGTCGGTTTGACCATCGCAGTACACAACGGTCGTCAACACGTCCCAGTTCTCGTTAACGAAGACATGGTCGGCCACAAACTGGGCGAGTTCGCCGGTACCCGCACTTATCGTGGGCACGTGGCAGACAAGAAAGCCAAGCGTTAAGGGGTTAGGAAATGGAAGTAGCCGCTAAGTTGTCGGGCGCTCGAATCTCCGCCCAGAAAGCCCGCTTGGTCGCCGACCAGATCCGCGGGAAGAAGGTGGGCGAAGCGCTCAACTTGTTGGCTTTCAGCAGTAAGAAAGCCGCCGAGATCATGAAGAAAGTGCTGGAGTCGGCCGTAGCCAACGCCGAGCATAACGAAGGCGCAGACGTTGATGACCTTAAAGTCAGCACCGTTTTCGTCAACGAAGGGCGTTCGCTGAAGCGCATCATGCCGCGTGCCAAAGGCCGTGCTGATCGCATCGTCAAGCGGTCTTGCCATATCACTGTCAAGGTTGCTGACAAGTAACGGAGTCGAAGAGATGGGTCAGAAAGTACATCCCATTGGCATTCGCCTGGGAATCGTCAAGGAGCACACCTCCGTCTGGTACGCAGACGGTCGGACTTATGCGGACTATTTGTTCGCTGATCTGAAGGTGCGTGAGTATCTCCAAGACAAACTAAAAAGCGCGTCCGTAAGCCGTATCGATATCCATCGTCCGGCTCAGACTGCACGTATCACCATCCACACCGCTCGTCCAGGTATTGTTATCGGGAAGAAAGGTGAAGATGTTGAGAAACTGCGTCAGGACCTGACCAAGCAAATGGGTGTGCCTGTGCACATCAATATCGAAGAGATCCGCAAGCCGGAGCTCGACGGTATGCTGGTTGCGCAGAGCGTAGCTCAGCAGCTGGAGCGTCGCGTAATGTTCCGTCGCGCTATGAAGCGCGCTGTTCAGAACGCCATGCGCATTGGTGCCAAAGGCATCAAAATCCAAGTGAGCGGTCGTCTCGGCGGTGCTGAAATCGCACGTACTGAATGGTATCGCGAAGGTCGTGTGCCACTGCACACCCTGCGTGCCGACATCGACTATGCCAACTACGAAGCTCACACCACTTACGGTGTGATCGGTGTAAAGGTTTGGATCTTCAAAGGCGAAGTAATTGGTGGTCGCCAAGAAGAACTGAAACCACAAGCACCAGCGCCTCGTAAAAAAGCTGCTAAGTAAGGGGTACGCCAAATGTTGCAACCAAAGCGTACGAAGTTCCGCAAGCAGATGACAGGCCACAACCGTGGTCTGGCTCAGCGCGGTAGCAAAGTCAGCTTCGGCGAATATGCGCTGAAGTCTGTAGCTCGTGGTCGTCTCACCGCTCGTCAGATTGAGTCAGCGCGTCGTGCTCTGACCCGTCACGTTAAACGTGGCGGCAAGATCTGGATCCGTGTATTCCCGGACAAGCCTATTTCCAAAAAGCCCCTCGAAGTTCGGATGGGTAAAGGTAAGGGTAGTGTGGAGTACTGGGTTGCCCAGATTCAGCCAGGCAAAGTCCTGTATGAAATCGAGGGTGTTTCTGAAGAGCTGGCGCGTGAGGCTTTTGCCCTGGCTGCTGCAAAGCTGCCGCTCGCCACCGCCTTTGTTAAACGGACGGTGATGTGATGAAAGCGAATGAACTTCGTGAAAAATCCGCACAGCAGCTGAACGAGCAACTGCTCGGCTTGCTGCGCGACCAGTTCAATCTGCGTATGCAGAAAGCAACTGGCCAGTTGGGGCAGTCTCATCTGCTCTCGCAAGTTAAGCGTGACATCGCTCGCGTGAAGACTGTGCTCAACCAGCAGGCAGGTAAGTAATCATGGCTGAAGCCGAAAAAACTGTCCGTACGCTGACTGGCCGTGTTGTCAGCGACAAGATGGACAAAACCATCACCGTACTGATCGAGCGTCGCGTTAAGCACCCGATCTACGGTAAATACGTTAAGCGTTCGACTAAGCTGCACGCGCACGACGAAACCAATCAGTGCCACATCGGCGACAAAGTCACTATTCGTGAAACTCGTCCTTTGGCCAAGACCAAGTCTTGGGCGCTGGTTGATGTTCTCGAACGCGCTGTGGAAGTCTAAGGACTAGGGGTCGGAGAAATTATATGATTCAGACTCAATCCATGCTCGATGTGGCCGATAACAGCGGCGCTCGCCGTGTTATGTGCATCAAGGTGCTGGGTGGCTCCCATCGTCGTTACGCTGGTATCGGTGACATCATCAAAGTTACCGTGAAGGAAGCAATTCCTCGCGGTAAAGTGAAAAAAGGCCAAGTGATGACTGCTGTTGTAGTCCGCACTCGTCACGGCGTACGTCGTGCTGATGGCTCCATTATCCGCTTTGATGGCAACGCTGCTGTTCTTCTGAACAACAAGCAAGAGCCGATCGGCACCCGTATCTTTGGGCCAGTGACCCGTGAACTTCGTACTGAGAAGTTCATGAAGATCGTCTCGCTCGCCCCAGAAGTGCTGTAAGGAGATCCGACATGCAAAAGATTCGTCGTGACGACGAGATCATCGTGATCGCCGGCAAAGACAAAGGGAAGCGCGGTAAGGTGCTTAAGGTTCTCGCTAATAACCGTCTGGTTATTGGCGGTCTGAACCTGGTTAAGCGTCATACCAAGCCTAACCCGATGTCGGGCGTACAAGGCGGTATCGTCGAAAAAGAAGCTCCACTGGACGCTTCTAACGTCGCCATTTTCAACGGCGAAACCAACAAGGCTGACCGCGTTGGTTTCAAAGTAGAAGACGGCAAGAAAATTCGTGTCTTCAAGTCGACCCAAAAAGCGGTTGATGCTTGAACACTGCTAGGTAGAAGACCATGGCACGACTAAAAGAGATTTACTGGAAGGAAATCGCACCGAAACTTAAGGAAGAACTTAAGCTTTCGAACGTGATGGAAGTTCCACGCGTTACAAAAATCACCCTGAACATGGGTCTGGGCGAAGCGGTCGGTGACAAAAAAGTCATCGAGCACGCTGTTGCCGACCTGGAAAAGATCACCGGCCAGAAAGTCGTTGTGACCTACGCTCGGAAATCCATCGCTGGCTTTAAAGTCCGTGAAGGTTGGCCGATCGGCGTCAAAGTGACCCTGCGCCGTGAGCGTATGTACGAGTTCCTGGATCGTCTGCTGTCGATCTCCCTGCCTCGGGTTCGCGACTTCCGCGGCCTGAATGCCAAGTCCTTCGATGGTCGTGGTAACTACAGCATGGGCGTTAAAGAGCAGATCATCTTCCCGGAAATCGACTACGACAAGATCGATGCTCTCCGCGGTCTGGACATTACCCTGACCACCACTGCCAAGAACGATGATGAAGGTCGCGCCCTGTTGCGTGCTTTCAAATTCCCGTTCCGCAACTGATTGGAGTAGGAAAATGGCCAAGATGAGCATGAAAAACCGCGAGCTGAAGCGTCAGCTCACGGTTGCCAAGTACGCCAAAAAGCGTGCAGCACTGAAAGCTATCATCGTTGATCTGAACGCAAGTCCAGAAGCACGCTGGGAAGCTACAGTAGCTCTGCAGAAGCAGCCACGTGACGCAAGCGCCTCGCGCATGCGTAACCGCTGCCGCCTGACCGGTCGTCCACACGGCGTTTACCGCAAGTTCGGCCTCGGCCGTAACAAACTGCGTGAAGCTGCAATGCGTGGTGACGTACCTGGTCTGGTTAAAGCCAGCTGGTAAGCACTATCAAAGTCTCGGTGTTCGGGTTCGCAAGATCCTGACCGCCGGTGACCTTGAACTTGAATCAAGCCCCTTTTGGGGCTTGATTCATTTGTGGGGTGTGTCTAGAATACCCGGCTCGCCTGAGCCCGTGCTTTTTCCGCATGGATGAGCTCGGCGACACGTAGTAGCCGCAAGGCTAATTTTTTTGTATTAGGAGCGTCTAGCCCATGAGTATGCAGGACCCGTTAGCGGACATGCTAACTCGAATCCGTAATGCCCAGATGGCTGAAAAGTCCGTCGTAAGCATGCCATCTTCTACTTTGAAGGTAGCTGTTGCCAAAGTCCTGAAGGACGAAGGTTACATTGCGGGTTATCAGATCAGCAGCGAAATCAAACCACTGCTGTCCATCGAGCTGAAGTACTTCGAAGGCCGTCCGGTCATCGAGGAAGTGAAGCGCGTTAGCCGTCCAGGCCTGCGTCAGTACAAGTCCGTCGATGATCTGCCAAAAGTTCGTGGCGGTCTCGGTGTGTCTATCGTCTCCACCAACAAAGGTGTGATGACGGATCGTGCTGCGCGCGCTGCCGGTGTCGGCGGCGAAGTTCTTTGCACTGTGTTCTAAGGGGGGATAAGCATGTCACGCGTCGCTAAGAACCCCGTTAAGCTGCCAGCCGGTGTCGAAGTCAAATTCGCAGGCCAACAGCTTTCGGTGAAGGGTGCCAAGGGCACTCTCGAACTGAACATCCATTCGTCCGTTGAGATCGTTGAAGAAGCTGGTGAGCTGCGTTTCGCTGCTCGCAATGGCGATCAACAAACTCGCGCAATGGCTGGTACCACTCGTGCGTTGGTAAACAACATGGTCCAAGGCGTAAGCCAAGGCTTCGAGCGCAAGCTCCAGCTGGTCGGTGTTGGTTACAAAGCGCAAGCAAAAGGCACAGTGCTGAACCTGGCTCTTGGCTTCTCGCACCCAGTGGATTATGAACTGCCGGAAGGCATCACCGCTGAGACTCCTAGCCAGACCGATATCCTGATCAAGGGCATCGATAAGCAGCTGGTAGGTCAAGTGGCCGCCGAGATCCGCGACTTCCGTCCACCAGAGCCGTACAAAGGCAAAGGTGTGCGCTACGCGGACGAAGTCGTCCGTCGTAAAGAAGCCAAGAAGAAGTAGGGCATAGCAAATGACCGACAAAAAAGTTACTCGACTGCGTCGCGCTCGCAAAGCACGCCTGAAAATGCACGAACTCGAAGTCGTGCGTCTCTGCGTGTTCCGCTCGTCGCAGCACATCTACGCCCAGGTCATTTCGGCCGACGGCAACAAAGTCCTGGCATCTGCCTCGACTTTGGATAAAGAACTGCGTGATGGCGCCACTGGCAACATCGACGCGGCCACTAAGGTTGGCCAGCTGGTCGCTACGCGTGCTAAAGCCGCTGGCGTCTCGCAGGTGGCTTTCGACCGCTCTGGCTTCAAGTACCACGGTCGCGTCAAGGCGCTGGCTGATGCTGCTCGTGAAGCTGGGCTGGAGTTCTAAGTTATGTCAAATAACGACCAAAAGCGCGACGAAGGCTACATCGAGAAGCTGGTTCAAGTTAACCGCGTAGCCAAAACCGTTAAAGGCGGCCGTATCTTCACTTTCACCGCGTTGACCGTGGTTGGTGATGGTAAAGGGCGTGTTGGCTTCGGCCGTGGCAAGTCGCGTGAAGTGCCTGCTGCGATCCAGAAGGCAATGGAAGCTGCTCGCCGCAACATGATCCAAGTTGATCTGAACGGCACCACTCTGCAGTACGCAATGAAGTCCGGTCACGGCGCTTCGAAGGTGTACATGCAGCCTGCTTCTGAAGGTACCGGTATCATCGCTGGCGGCGCTATGCGTGCTGTCCTCGAAGTTGCTGGCGTTCAGAACGTTCTGGCCAAGTGCTACGGCTCGACTAACCCGGTAAACGTGGTTCACGCCACTTTCAAAGGTTTGAAAGCTATGCAGTCTCCTGAATCCATTGCCGCCAAGCGTGGCAAAAGCGTCAAGGAGATCTTCTGATCATGGCTACCGTTAAAGTTACGCTGATCAAAAGCATGACCGGCCGTATCCCTAACCACAAACTGTGCGTTAAGGGTCTTGGTCTGCGTCGCATCGGTCACACTGTAGAAGTCCAGGATACTCCCGAGAATCGCGGGATGATCAACAAGGCTTACTACATGCTGCGTGTCGAGGGTTAATCGATGAAACTCAATGATCTGAGTCCAGCGCCGGGTTCCCGTCGCGAAAAGCATCGTCCGGGCCGTGGTATCGGTAGTGGTTTGGGCAAGACCGGTGGCCGTGGCCACAAAGGTCAGTCCTCCCGCTCCGGTGGCACCATTGCTCCAGGCTTTGAAGGCGGTCAACAGCCGCTGCATCGTCGCCTGCCGAAGTTCGGTTTCGTTTCCCTGAAAGCCATGGATCGCGCAGAAGTGCGTTTGTCCGAGCTGGCTAAAGTGGAAGGCGACATCGTCACCGTGCAGTCCCTGAAAGATGCCAACGTGATCAACGTCAACGTACAGCGTGTGAAAATCATGCTGTCCGGCGAAGTTACTCGCGCTGTCACCATCGGAAAGGGAATCGGCGCCACCAAAGGTGCGCGTGCGGCTATCGAAGCAGCTGGCGGCAAGTTCGAGGAATAAATGGCTAAGCAAGGTGCTCTCTCTGCGCTCGGCAAAGGCGGTATGTCTGAACTCTGGGCTCGTCTGCGTTTTCTGTTCCTGGCGATTATCGTCTACCGAATAGGCGCACACATCCCGGTTCCAGGTATCAACCCGGACCGACTCGCGGACCTGTTTCGACAGAATGAGGGGACCATTCTTAGCTTGTTCAACATGTTTTCCGGCGGCGCGCTGGAACGGATGAGCATCTTTGCACTGGGGATCATGCCGTACATTTCGGCATCGATCATCATGCAGCTGATGACCGCCGTCAGCCCGCAGCTGGAGCAGTTGAAGAAGGAAGGTGAAGCTGGCCGTCGCAAGATCAGCCAGTACACCCGCTACGGCACTGTCGTCCTCGCTCTCGTTCAGGCAATTGGCATGTCCATTGGTCTGGCAGGGCAGGGCGTTGCGTTCACTGGTGACTTTGGCTTCCATTTCGTCGCGGTATCCACTTTTGTGGCTGGTGCGATGTTCATGATGTGGCTGGGTGAGCAGATTACTGAGCGTGGTGTTGGCAACGGTATCTCGATGTTGATTTTTTCGGGTATCGTCGCCGGTCTTCCGAGAGCGATCGGGCAGTCTTTCGAGTCTGCACGTCAGGGCGATATCAACATCTTCGCCTTGGTTGCCATCGGTTTGCTGGCAGTAGCGATTATCGGTTTCGTGGTGTTCATTGAGCGTGGTCAGCGTCGTATTGCTGTTCACTACGCCAAGCGTCAGCAGGGCCGTAAGGTCTTTGCTGCGCAGACTAGCCACTTGCCGCTGAAGGTGAACATGGCCGGTGTTATTCCGGCCATTTTCGCGAGCAGCATTTTGCTGTTCCCGGCTTCGTTGGGTGCCTGGTTCGGTCAGTCTGAAGGTATGGGCTGGTTGCAGGACATCTCGCAGTCGATCGCTCCTGGTCAGCCGTTGAATATTCTGCTGTTTAGTGCAGGGATTATTTTCTTCTGCTTCTTCTATACGGCGTTGATGTTCAATCCGAAAGACGTAGCGGAAAACCTGAAGAAGTCCGGTGCCTTTATTCCGGGCATCCGTCCAGGTGAGCAGTCTGCGCGCTACATTGATGGCGTTCTGACTCGCTTG
Organism: Pseudomonas sp. B21-040; assembly: GCF_024748695.1. NCBI lineage: Bacteria > Pseudomonadati > Pseudomonadota > Gammaproteobacteria > Pseudomonadales > Pseudomonadaceae > Pseudomonas > Pseudomonas sp. B21-040. The sequence goes on along the minus strand of NZ_CP087176.1, from coordinate 5,982,046 downwards.
ACCATGTTCGGTGCTCTTTACATGACGGCCGTGTGCCTGTTGCCCCAGTTCCTGGTGGTTGCAGCAAACGTACCGTTCTACCTTGGCGGGACCTCGTTGCTGATCGTCGTCGTGGTTGTGATGGACTTCATGTCCCAAGTACAATCGCACCTCGTTTCGCACCAGTACGAATCCCTGATGAAGAAAGCCAACCTGAAGGGTTACGGCAGCGGCATGTTGCGCTGAGTACCCATAAGGTTCGAGGAGTTGGTGATGAAAGTTCGTGCATCGGTGAAAAAGCTGTGCCGTAACTGCAAGATTATTCGCCGCGAAGGTGTTGTTCGAGTAATTTGCAGCGCGGAACCGCGTCACAAACAGCGCCAAGGCTGAGTGTGATTGTGCTTCAAGCCCGGTAGCTAGTGCGCTACCGGGTTGATTATTTGTTATTACAGCGATATTATCTCGCGCCCTATTTCTTGGCTTCCGGGGCGTAGGTAGCTGTCAATTGGAGTCCCACTGAATGGCCCGTATTGCAGGCGTTAACATTCCAGATAACAAGCATACTGTTATCTCGCTGACCTACATCTATGGTGTTGGTCGCACTACTGCACAGAAGATCTGTGCAGTGACTGGGGTAAACCCAGCCGCAAAGATCAAAGATCTGAGCGACGAGCAGATTGAACAGCTGCGTGGCGAAGTGGCGAAGTTCACCACTGAAGGTGACCTGCGTCGCGAAATCAACATGAAAATCAAGCGTTTGATGGACCTCGGTTGCTATCGCGGTCTGCGTCATCGTCGTGGTCTTCCAGTACGCGGTCAGCGTACCAAGACTAACGCGCGTACCCGTAAAGGTCCGCGTAAGCCGATCCGCAAGTAATCGCCCCAGCGAATCGACAGGAAATTAATCATGGCTAAACCTGCTGCTCGTCCTCGTAAAAAAGTTAAAAAGACAGTGGTTGATGGCATCGCCCACATCCATGCATCTTTTAACAACACAATCGTGACCATCACCGACCGTCAAGGCAACGCTCTTTCCTGGGCTACCTCCGGTGGTTCGGGTTTCCGCGGTTCCCGCAAGTCCACCCCGTTTGCTGCTCAAGTAGCTGCTGAACGTGCTGGCCAAGCTGCGCTGGAATACGGTCTGAAAAACCTCGACGTTAACGTCAAAGGTCCAGGCCCAGGTCGTGAATCCGCAGTCCGCGCTTTGAACGGCTGTGGCTACAAGATCGCCAGCATCACCGACGTGACGCCAATCCCGCACAACGGGTGCCGTCCGCCGAAGAAGCGCCGCGTGTAATCCAGGAGATTGTAAAGAATGGCTCGTTACATTGGTCCAAAATGCAAACTCGCTCGTCGCGAAGGCACCGATCTCTTTCTGAAGAGCGGCGTGCGCGCGATCGAATCGAAGTGCAACATTGAAGCAGCACCTGGTATCCACGGCCAACGCCGCGGTCGCCAGTCCGATTACGGCACCCAACTGCGTGAAAAGCAGAAGGTCCGTCGTATCTACGGCGTTCTCGAGCGTCAATTCAGCGGCTACTATAAAGAAGCTGCTGGCAAGAAAGGTGCAACCGGTGAAAACCTGCTGCAACTGCTCGAATGCCGTTTGGACAACGTTGTATACCGTATGGGTTTTGGCTCTACTCGTGCCGAATCCCGTCAGCTGGTATCGCACAAATCCGTCAGCGTTAACGGTCAGACCGTAAACGTACCGTCTTACCAGGTTCGTGCTGGTGACGTGGTCGCGATTCGCGAGAAAGCAAAGAACCAACTTCGCATTGTCCAAGCTCTCGATCTGTGTGCCCAACGTGGCCGCGTAGAATGGGTAGAAGTAGACACTGAGAAGAAGTCGGGCGTTTTCAAGAACGTTCCAGCTCGCAGTGATCTGTCCGCCGACATCAACGAAAGCCTGATTGTCGAGCTCTACTCCAAGTAAGGGCTAGAAAATAGGTGCATCCATGCAGATTTCGGTAAATGAGTTCCTGACACCCCGCCACATTGATGTGCAGGTTGTCAGTCCAACCCGCGCCAAGATCACTCTCGAGCCTCTCGAGCGTGGTTTCGGCCACACCCTGGGCAACGCGCTGCGCCGCATCCTGTTGTCCTCAATGCCCGGCTGTGCAGTAGTCGAGGCCGAGATTGACGGTGTACTCCATGAGTACAGCGCCATCGAAGGCGTACAGGAAGACGTAATTGAAATCCTGTTGAACCTTAAAGGTCTGGCTATCAAGCTGCACGGTCGTGACGAAGTTACGCTGACCTTGTCGAAGAAGGGTTCGGGGGTGGTTACCGCTGCCGATATTCAGCTGGATCATGATGTCGAGATCGTTAACCCCGATCACGTAATCGCTAACCTGGCGTCTAACGGCGCCCTGAACATGAAGCTCACCGTAGCTCGTGGTCGTGGTTATGAACCGGCAGACTCGCGTCAGAGCGATGAAGACGAAAGCCGCAGCATCGGTCGCTTGCAGCTTGACTCTTCGTTCAGCCCGGTTCGCCGTATCGCATACGTGGTGGAAAACGCCCGTGTCGAGCAGCGTACTAACCTGGACAAGCTGGTTATTGATCTGGAAACCAACGGTACTCTGGATCCTGAAGAGGCTATCCGCCGCGCTGCAACCATTCTGCAACAGCAGTTGGCTGCGTTCGTCGACCTCAAAGGTGACAGTGAGCCAGTGGTTGTTGAGCAGGAAGACGAGATCGATCCGATCCTGCTTCGCCCGGTTGACGATCTGGAACTGACTGTACGTTCGGCTAACTGCCTTAAGGCGGAAAACATCTACTACATCGGTGACCTGATTCAGCGTACCGAAGTAGAGCTGTTGAAGACTCCGAACCTTGGCAAGAAATCCTTGACTGAAATCAAGGACGTTCTGGCCTCCCGCGGTCTGTCCCTCGGCATGCGCCTCGACAACTGGCCGCCTGCAAGTCTTAAGAAGGACGACAAGGCGACTGCCTGATCGTCGTAATCACCGAACGTCGTGTTTGGTAAGGAATGAACCATGCGTCATCGTAAAAGTGGTCGTCACCTGAGCCGCACTAGCTCGCACCGCAAGGCCATGTTTCAAAACATGGCAGTGTCGCTGTTCGAGCACGAGCTGATCAAAACTACACTGCCGAAAGCTAAAGAACTGCGTCGCGTTGCTGAGCCGCTGATCACTTTGGCCAAGACAGACAGCCTGGCTAACCGCCGTCTGGCTTTCGACCGTACTCGTTCGAAAGCTATCGTTGGTAAGCTCTTCAACGACCTGGGCAAGCGTTACGCTACCCGTGAGGGTGGCTACCTGCGCATCCTCAAGTGCGGCTTCCGCGCTGGCGACAACGCGCCTATGGCGTACGTCGAGTTGGTTGATCGTGCTACTGCTGGCGAAGCTGTATCCGCCGAGTAAGACGTCAGTCTGAAACAAAGAACCGGGCCTAGTGCCCGGTTTTTTGTGTGCGGTCGAAAGTATCTTAGAAATTTTCTATCGATTACAAAATGTTAATGAATTTGTAGGTGTAACGTGGGTGAGCAATACTCCTTTTCAGCCGATTAGCCGGCAGTGAAAGACTGACAAAGGAAGAGATCGCATGAGCCAAAGTAAAACGCTTACCACCGCCAGTGGCGCTCCTGTCGCCGATAACCAGAATTCTCGCTCCGCCGGCCCTCGTGGCCCGCTGCTGCTCGACGATTTTCACCTGATCGAGAAGCTCGCCCATTTCAACCGTGAAAACATCCCTGAGCGTCGCGTGCACGCTAAAGGTTCGGGCGCCTACGGAACGTTCACCGTAACGCGTGATATCACCCAATACACCAGCGCTAAACTGTTCGAGTCCGTGGGCAAGCAAACCCCGACGTTCCTGCGGTTTTCCACTGTTGGTGGTGAGCGTGGTTCGGCCGACACTGAGCGCGATCCACGTGGCTTCGCCCTGAAGTTCTATACCGAGGAAGGCAACTGGGACATCGTCGGCAACAACACGCCCGTTTTCTTCATTCGCGATCCTTTGAAATTCCCCGACTTTATTCACACTCAAAAACGCTTGCCGCAAAGCAATCTGAAAAGTGCGCAGATGATGTGGGATTTCTGGTCGCACTCACCCGAGGCGTTGCACCAGGTCACGATCCTGTTCTCGGATCGCGGCATTCCTGACGGTTACCGTCACATGCATGGCTTCGGCAGTCACACCTACAGCCTGATCAACGCCAGCGGCGAGCGGCATTGGGTGAAGTGGCACTACAAGACTCAGCAAGGGATCAAGAACCTCGCTCCGGCAGATGCTGCACGCCTGGCGGGCACTGATCCGGATTACGCCCAGCGTGACCTGTTTGGTGCAATCGAGCGCGGAGACTTCCCCAAATGGCGTGTTTGCATCCAGATTATGTCTGAGGCTCAGGCAGCAGAGCATTACGAGAACCCGTTCGATGTGACCAAGACCTGGTCGCAGAAAGAGTTTCCACTGATTGAAGTAGGCGAATTGGAGCTCAATCGCAATCCGCAGAACTACTTTGCTGAGGTCGAGCAAGCGGCGTTTGGTCCGAGCAACATGGTGCCGGGTGTCGGTCTGTCGCCTGATCGCATGCTGCAAGGTCGCGTATTCGCCTACGCGGATGCTCACCGCTACCGTGTTGGCACCAATCACCAGCAACTGCCGGTGAATGCGCCTCGCAGTCCGGTGAACAGCTACCAGCGTGATGGTTCGATGGCGTTTGGCAGCAACGGCGGTGCAACGCCTAACTATGAGCCGAACAGCTATGTCGCTTCGCCGAAGCAAGCGCCTCATTATGCAGAGCCGCCGTTGGTGCTGAGCGGGGCGGCTGATCGCTACGATCACCGCGAAGATACCGACTACTACAGCCATGCCGGTGCGTTGTTCCGTTTAATGAGCGATGAGCAGAAAAGGCTGCTGGTCAGCAATATTGCCGGCGCAATGGCTGGGGTTTCCAGCGATGTGGTTGACCGTCAATTGCAGCATTTCTACAAAGCCGATCCTGCGTATGGAGAAGCAATCGCAAAGCTGCTCAACGTACAGCTTAACGAAGTCTAAATGAGAAGCAGAACCGCCCTCGATTGGGCGGTTTTTGCGTTATTTAAACCACTTTTCTCAGAATATCTTCGCTTTTATCGCGCAAACGGAGTGACCAATCAGTCGTCGTGGTTCAAACTACAGACTTTCAAGCAGGGAGATGTAGGGCGATGCAAGGCCACCCAGACGTAATCGATTACCTCAACACGTTGCTGACTGGCGAACTGGCGGCACGTGATCAATATTTCGTCCATTCGCGGATGTATGAGGACTGGGGTTTCACCAAGCTCTACGAACGTATCAATCACGAGATGGAAGAAGAGGCGGGGCATGCGGATGCCCTGATGCGCCGTATCCTGATGCTCGAAGGCACGCCGCGCATGCGTCCCGACGACCTTGATGTCGGCACCACCGTGCCGGAGATGCTCGCCGCTGACCTGCGCCTGGAATACAAAGTCCGCGCCGCACTCTGCAAGGGCATCAAGCTCTGCGAGCAGCACAAGGACTATGTCAGCCGCGAGATGCTGCGGATCCAGTTACATGACACCGAAGAAGATCACACCTACTGGCTTGAAAAGCAGATGGGTCTGATCAAGTTGATCGGTCTCGAGAACTACCTGCAATCCCACGCCTGATTGCACCGATATAAAAAAGCCCCTGTCACTGAGTCAGTGACAGGGGCTTTTTTTCGAGCCGGATTCAGGCTCGATCACGCTCCAGCAGCGGTTTGAGGTAGAAGCCGGTATGCGACTGCTTCATCTCGGAGACTTCTTCCGGCGTACCGACGGCAATGATCTGCCCGCCCTTGGAACCGCCCTCCGGGCCCAGGTCCACCAGCCAGTCAGCGGTCTTGATCACGTCGAGGTTATGCTCGATTACCACCACGGTGTTGCCGTGGTCGCGAAGGCGGTGCAGCACATCCAGCAATTGCTGAATGTCCGCGAAGTGCAGACCGGTCGTAGGCTCATCGAGGATATACAGCGTCTTGCCGGTATCGCGCTTGGACAGTTCACGGGACAGTTTCACCCGTTGCGCTTCACCGCCGGACAGTGTGGTCGCCGATTGCCCCAGTTTGATGTACGACAAACCCACATCCATCAGCGTCTGAAGTTTGCGTGCCAGGGCTGGAACCGCATCGAAGAACACCCGGGCTTCCTCGATGGTCATCTCGAGGGTTTCGTGGATGCTCTTGCCCTTGTACTTGATCTCCAGTGTTTCACGGTTGTAGCGCTTGCTTTTGCAGACGTCGCACGGGACATAGATGTCTGGCAGGAAGTGCATTTCCACCTTGATCAAACCGTCGCCCTGGCAGGCCTCGCAACGTCCGCCTTTCACGTTGAAGGAGAAGCGTCCCGGGCCGTAACCCCGTGAACGAGACTCCGGCACGCCGGCAAACAGCTCACGAATCGGAGTGAACAGACCGGTGTAAGTCGCCGGGTTGGAGCGTGGTGTACGACCGATTGGGCTTTGGTCGATGTCGACGACCTTATCCAGATGCTCCAGGCCCTTGATGCTGTCGTGAGCGGCAGCTTCAAGCGTTGTTGCGCCGTTGAGCGCCGTTGCGCTCAACGGGAAGAGTGTGTTGTTGATCAGCGTCGATTTGCCAGAGCCCGATACACCGGTCACGCAGGTCAACAGGCCAATCGGAATTTCCAGGTCAACGTCGCGCAAGTTGTTACCGCGAGCGCCCTTGAGCGACAACGACAGTTTCTTGTTACGCGGTGTGCGTTTGGCCGGAACAGCAATCTTCACCCGACCCGACAAGTACTTGCCAGTCAATGAATCCGGGTGAGCCATGACCTCGGCCGGTGTACCTTCGGCGACAATATGGCCACCGTGTACGCCAGCGCCCGGACCGATGTCCACCACGTAGTCGGCCAAGCGAATCGCATCTTCATCGTGCTCGACCACGATCACCGTGTTGCCGATGTCGCGCAGGTGCTTGAGCGTCCCGAGCAACCGATCGTTATCGCGTTGGTGCAGGCCAATCGACGGTTCATCGAGGATGTACAGAACCCCCACCAGGCCGGCACCAATCTGGCTGGCCAGGCGAATCCGCTGGGCCTCGCCGCCGGACAATGTGTCCGCACTGCGATCCAGCGAAAGATAGTCGAGGCCCACGTTCACCAGAAACTGCAGGCGTTCGCGGATTTCCTTGAGGATCTTGTCGGCAATTTCGCCGCGACGGCCTGTCAGCTTCAGAACCTCGAAATACTCGCAGGCATCCCCGATCGGCAGATTGGTCACTGCGGGCAGCGTCTTCTCGCCTACCCACACGTGCCGGGCTTCACGCCGCAGGCGCGTGCCCCGGCAGTCCGGGCACGACTGGGTGCTGAGGAATTTGGCCAGCTCTTCACGCACCGAAGCAGACTCGGTTTCGCGATAGCGGCGCTCAAGGTTCGGCACGATGCCTTCAAACGGATGAGAGCGTTTGACGATGTCGCCACGGTCGTTCAGGTATTTGAAGTCGACGTTTTGCGAGCCGCTACCATGCAGGATGAATTTCTGTTGGTCGGCCGGCAGTTCGTTGAATGGCACTTCCAGGCTGAATTTGTAGTGGGACGCCAACGACCCGAGCATCTGGAAGTAATAGACGTTGCGCCTGTCCCAGCCGCGAATCGCGCCTTCTGCCAGTGTCAGCTCGCCGTTCACCAATCGCTTGATGTCGAAAAACTGCTTCACACCCAGGCCGTCGCAGGTCGGGCAAGCGCCGGCCGGGTTGTTGAAGGAGAACAGCTTGGGTTCGAGCTCACTGATGGCGTGGCCGCAAATCGGGCAGGCGAAGCGCGCGGAGAAGATCATTTCTTCACCCGGTTCGTCGTCCATCGGCGCAACCAGCGCAATGCCGTCAGCCAGTTTCAGTGCGGTTTCGAACGATTCGGCCAGGCGCTGTTGCAGATCGGCGCGAACCTTGAAACGGTCGACCACGACATCGATCGAATGCTTCTTCTGTTTATCCAGCTTGGGCAATTCGTCCAGCTCGCAGAGCCGGCCATTGACCCGGGCCCGGACAAAACCCTGGGCGCGCAGTTCTTCGAAGACCGACAGATGCTCGCCTTTGCGCTCGCGGATGACCGGGGCCAGCAGCATCAGTTTGCTGCCCTCCGGTTGGGCGAGGACCAGGTCGACCATCTGGCTGACAGTTTGTGCTTCCAGTGGAATGTCGTGATCCGGGCAGCGCGGAATACCCACGCGCGCATACAGCAGACGCAGGTAGTCGTAGATTTCGGTGATGGTGCCGACCGTCGAGCGCGGGTTGTGCGAGGTCGACTTCTGTTCGATGGAAATGGCTGGCGACAAACCCTCGATGGTATCGACGTCAGGCTTTTCCATCATCGACAAAAACTGCCGGGCGTAGGCCGACAACGATTCGACGTAGCGGCGCTGGCCTTCGGCGTACAGCGTGTCGAACGCCAGGGACGATTTGCCCGACCCGGACAGGCCGGTGATGACGATCAGTTTGTCCCGTGGCAGGGTCAGGTCGATGTTCTTCAGGTTGTGGGTCCGGGCCCCACGAATCAGGATCTTGTCCAAAAGTGGCCTCGCTTGGCGGGCGTCGAAAACGTAGGAGTATACGGCCAAATACTGGATGGATGCACACTATCAAACGAGTGGATGATTGTCTTAGATGAAGAGTCTGTCAGCAGAACGCGTCAAAGCGTCGCGATATACCCTGTCAATCGATGGGACTGGTAGAATCGCGGCCGGTTCACATGAGGTTTTTCCATGCACGATCCCCACAGCGAACGCATGAGTGGCAGTGAGACCCGCGCAGCAAGCGGTCTGGCCCTGGTGTTCGCATTCCGTATGCTTGGCATGTTCATGGTGTTGCCGGTACTGGCGACCTATGGGATGGATCTGGCAGGTGCAACACCGGCCCTCATCGGGCTGGCGATTGGCGCTTACGGCCTGACCCAGGCGATCTTTCAGATTCCATTCGGCATCATTTCCGACCGCATTGGCCGCCGCCCGGTGATTTACCTGGGGCTGATCGTCTTCGCGCTCGGCAGTGTGCTGGCGGCCAATGCCGATTCGATCTGGGGCGTCATCGCCGGACGAGTCCTGCAGGGCGCGGGGGCGATTTCTGCCGCCGTCATGGCCTTGCTGTCAGACCTGACCCGCGAGCAGCATCGGACCAAAGCCATGGCCATGATCGGCATGACGATCGGTTTGTCGTTCGCGGTCGCCATGGTCGTAGGACCGTTGCTGACCCGTGCCTTCGGCCTGTCCGGATTGTTCCTCGCCACGGGTGGCATGGCGCTGTTCGGTATCGTGATCGTGATGTTCATGGTGCCAAAGTCCACCGGCCCGTTGCAGCACCGAGAGTCGGGTGTCGCGCGTCAGGCGCTGTTACCGACGCTCAAACATCCGGACCTGTTGCGCCTGGACCTGGGCATTTTTGTGTTGCACGCGATGTTGATGTCGAGCTTCGTCGCGTTGCCTTTGGCGCTGGTTGAAAAAGCCGGTTTGCCTAAAGAGCAGCACTGGTGGGTCTACCTGACAGCTCTGCTGATTTCTTTCTTCGCCATGATCCCGTTCATTATCTACGGCGAGAAGAAACGCAAAATGAAACGAGTTTTATTGGGCGCAGTGCTGACGCTGATGCTCACTGAGCTATTCTTCTGGCAGTTCGGCGATAGCCTGCGGGCTCTGGTGATCGGGACGGTGGTGTTTTTCACCGCGTTCAATCTGCTGGAAGCTTCGTTGCCATCGCTGATCAGCAAGGTTTCACCAGCAGGCGGCAAGGGCACGGCGATGGGGGTTTATTCCACCAGCCAGTTCCTCGGTTCGGCACTGGGCGGTATCCTCGGCGGCTGGATGTTTCAGCATGGCGGTTTGTCGGTTGTATTCCTGGGATGTGCCGGGCTGGCTGCACTTTGGTTGGCCTTTGCTGTTACCATGCGTGAACCTCCCTATGTGACGAGCCTGCGCTTGCCGTTGTCGCCCGAAGCGATTCGTGAAGCTGGCCTGATCGAGCGCCTGAAGGCCGTTACAGGGGTTACCGATGCAATTGTCGTTGCCGATGAAGCCGCCATTTACATCAAATTGGACACAGAATTATTGGATCGCAACACGCTTGAGCGTCTGGTGAACAACCCGGCCGCGACAGCGTGCGAAGCCTAGGAGAACGCAATGGCCCGTGGGGTTAACAAAGTCATATTGGTCGGTACTTGCGGCCAGGATCCTGAAGTTCGTTACCTGCCAAATGGCAACGCCGTGACCAACCTGAGTCTGGCGACCAGCGAACAATGGACCGACAAGCAAACCGGTCAGAAGGTCGAGAAGACCGAATGGCACCGTGTGTCGATGTTCGGCAAGGTTGCCGAAATCGCCGGCGAATACCTGCGTAAAGGTTCGCAGGTATACATCGAAGGCAAGCTGCAGACCCGCGAGTGGGAAAAAGACGGTATCAAGCGTTACACCACTGAAATCGTGGTCGACATGCAAGGCACCATGCAACTGCTGGGCGGCCGTCCACAACAGGGCGACCAACAAGGTGGTGGCAACAACTACCAGCAATCCGCTCCGGCCCCACGCCAACAGGCACCACGTCCGCAGCAGTCGGCGCCACAACAGTCGCGTCCGGCTCCACAGCAAGCCGCACCGCAACCGGCTCCGGATTTCGACAGCTTTGATGACGATATCCCGTTCTGATCCGTAGCTTTTTCAGAACCGTAAACAAAAAAAGCGAAGCCATTGATCTGGCTTCGCTTTTTTTGTGGGCGCTGTTAACGGGATAACGTGGTCACATTGGCCCGCGCCGAGTGCAGTTTCTTGTAGCTATCGATCAACCGCAGGTGCCTGTCGAGCCCCTCCAGTTTCATGCTGGTCGGCGTCAAGCCATGGAAACGCACGCTGCCGTCCACCGAGCCGATCGCTGCATCCGTGCGCTCGTTGCCAAACATCCGGCGGAAATTGGCCTCGTAGTCTTCCAGTTCCAGGTCTTCGTCCAGCTTCATTTCCAGCACCACATTGACGGCCTGGTAGAACAAGCCGCGCTCAACCGTGTTGTCGTTGTACTGCAGGAACATTTCCACTGCCTCTTTCGCCTCTTCGAATTGCTGCAAGGCGAGATAAATCAGCAGCTTCAACTCAAGAATCGTCAGTTGGCCCCACGCCGTGTTGTCGTCAAATTCGATGCCGATCAAGCTGGTGATGTCGGTGTAGTCGTCCAGCTCACTTTCCACCAGACGCTCAACCAGCGATTGCAGTTCTTCTTCGTCCAGACGATGCAGGTTGAGGATATCGGCGCGGAAGAACAGCGCTTTGTTGGTGTTATCCCAGATCAGATCGTCCACGGGATAGATTTCCGAGTAGTCCGGCACCAGGATGCGGCACGCCTTGGCGCCGATGTGCTCGTAGACCGCCATGTACACTTGCTTGCCCATGCCTTCGAGAATGCCGAACAGGGTCGCGGCTTCCTCGGCATTCGAGTTTTCACCCTGGCCGGAGAAGTCCCACTCCACGAATTCGTAGTCTGATTTGGCACTGAAGAAGCGCCACGACACCACGCCGCTGGAGTCGATGAAGTGCTCGACGAAGTTATTCGGCTCGGTCACCGCATGACCTTCAAACGTCGGCTGAGGCAGATCGTTGAGGCCTTCGAAGCTACGGCCCTGCAACAATTCGGTCAGGCTGCGCTCCAGTGCCACTTCCAGGCTTGGGTGCGCGCCGAACGAGGCGAACACACCGCCGGTGCGCGGGTTCATCAGCGTGACGCACATCACCGGGAATTCGCCGCCCAGGGACGCATCCTTCACCAGCACGGGGAACCCTTGCTCTTCCAGCGCCTGAATCCCGGCGAGAATCCCCGGGTACTTCGCCAACACATCGGCTGGCACATCCGGCAGGGCAAACTCACCTTCGATGATTTCGCGTTTGACCGCGCGTTCGAAGATCTCCGACAGGCACTGCACCTGGGCTTCGGCCAGCGTGTTGCCGGCGCTCATGCCATTGCTGAGGAACAGGTTTTCAATCAGGTTGGACGGGAAATACACCACCTCGCCGTCCGACTGACGCACGAATGGCAGCGAGCAAATGCCACGCTCTTCATTGCCCGAGTTGGTGTCGATCAGATGGGAACCACGCAGCTCGCCGTCCCGGTTGTAAATTTTCAGGCAGTGTTCGTCGAGAATTTCAGTCGGCAGCGCATCTTTGCGACCAGGCTTGAACCAGCGTTCGTCCGGGTAATGCACAAACGGCGCGTTGGCGATGTCTTCGCCCCAGAACTGGTCGTTGTAGAAGAAGTTGCAGTTGAGTCGCTCGATAAACTCGCCCAGCGCCGACGCCAACGCGCCTTCTTTGGTCGTGCCCTTGCCATTGGTGAAACACATTGGCGAGTGCGCATCGCGGATGTGCAGCGACCACACGTTGGGAACGATATTGCGCCACGAAGCGATTTCAATCTTCATGCCCAGGTCAGCGAGGATGGCCGACATGTTGGCGATGGTCTGCTCCAGCGGCAGGTCCTTGCCGGCAATATAAGTGCTCGCCTCTGAGTTAGAAGCAGGCATCAGCAACGCCTGGGCATCGGCGTCGAGGTTTTCCACTTCTTCGATCACAAACTCAGGCCCGGCTTGCACCACTTTTTTCACGGTGCAACGGTCGATGGAGCGCAGGATGCCCTGGCGGTCCTTGTCGGAGATGTCTGCCGGCAACTCGACCTGAATCTTGAAAATCTGGTTGTAGCGGTTTTCCGGATCAACAATGTTGTTCTGCGACAGGCGGATGTTATCGGTGGGAATACTGCGAGTGTCGCAGTACAACTTCACGAAATAAGCCGCACACAACGCCGACGAAGCCAGAAAGTAATCGAACGGACCCGGTGCCGAGCCATCGCCCTTGTAGCGAATAGGCTGGTCGGCCACCACCGTGAAGTCATCGAACTTTGCTTCAAGCCGAAGGTTGTCGAGAAAGTTGACCTTGATTTCCATGGGGGATTACCAGAATAACGGGCTAGACGAATTGGCCGCCATTATCCGGCTTTTCGGGCGTAAGTCTTGTCGTTGTCTCGTCTTGACCTTGGTTTAGCCCTGTTTTCACCCGAACGCCCGATGCACGGCACCGGGGTTTCTTATGCACGACGTATTGCTCAGTCGAGTATCAGGTGCGGCAAAAACCGGCTCGAATCCTTGGTGATCAAACTGTTGTCTTCCCGCACGCCAATACCGGCGGCCTGATCGCCAATCACCCAAGAGCCAATCAGCGTATAGCTGTCGCCAAACTTCGGCAGCGGGGCGAACTCCTGGAGGATAAACGGCGCATCCGTGTAGGGCCCATCTTCTTTGACGATCAGGCCATCGGCCGTTTGCAGCTCGATGTTGGCGCCTTCACGGGAGAAGAACGGTTTACGCACCCAGCCCTTGGGCACCGCTTTGTTCGGATCCGTGTCCAGGTGAGCGGCGAGCAGGTTCGGGTGACCTTTGTTGAACTCCCACAGCAACGGCAGGATGCCCTTGTTGGAGATGGTGGATTTCCACGCCGGCTCGAAAAACTGGGTGTCACTCTGGGTAATCGCGGCGCCGAAGGGCTCGTGGAAAATGAATTCCCAGGCATGCAGCTTGAACAAGTGCGGGATCCAGCGATCTTCGAGATCGACGAATCGTCCGTCGCTGGTGAGGCCGATGTCTTCGATATCGATGTGCCGGGATTCTATGCCGACCTTTTCCGCGACCAGTCGCAAATAGTCGGTGGTGCCCTTGTCTTCGACCGAGTGTTTCATCGAGGCGAAATAGAAGGGCTGTTTGAGCTGCAGTTGAGCAAAGGCCTGATGGAGTTTGGTGTCGATGCTATTGAACTGGTCGGCATGCTTGGGCAGCAAGCCGCGTTCGATGCATTGCTCCAGCCAGCCCCATTGAAACGCCGCCGCCTCATACAAGCTGGTCGGCGTGTCGTAGTTGAGTTCCAGCAACTTGGCCGGCCCGGTGCCGTTGTAGGAGAAGTCCATGCGCCCATACAGGTGCGGGTGACCTTCAAGCCATGATGTGCGAATCATGTCGTAGAACGCCGACGGAATACTCAGGCGTTCCAGCAACTCCTCGCTCTGAACCACGCGGGCCACCAGGTCCATGCACATCTCATGGATCTCGGTGGTCGGGTCCTCCAGATCGTTTTCGATTTGCTTGAGCGTGAACTGGTAATACGCGCTCTCGTCCCAATAGGGTTCGCCATCGATGGTGTGAAACAGAAAGCCGAGACCTTCGGCGGTCTGTTTCCAGTCATGACGCTCTGCGCAATGGATCTTCTTCATGGCCCGGTTTCCTTAACTGCTCGACCCGCCGCCCCAGCCGCTGCGTGCGCTGGCCTTGCTGCCGAAACCGCCACGCGACGTCGACGAGGCAACGGAAGAAACCGGCTTGCTTGCCGATTTGCTGATGGTGTTGCTGTAGCTGCCGCTGCCGCCGTACTTCGCCTGGTTGGACCGGTTGAACGTCGAACCGTTGGCGATGCGTTGGTTGAGGGTTGAGGAGCCATAGTTGCCGCGATCATCGCGGTAGCGGTAGACCGGTTGGGAGTAATAGCTGTTGCGGTTGTTGCTCAGCATGTTGCCGATCAACAGCCCGGTCAGCAGGCTGCTGGTGGAAAACCCCGAGCCGCCGGTGTTGGCTTCCGAGGCCGGCAGTTGTGCCTTGGCGGCGTCCACCTGGGATTGCGTCACCTGGCCATCAGCGGTCAGCTCGAAGCCGCCCAGCCTGGGGATGAACTTGCCGGTCGAGTCCTGCTGGCACCAGTCGGCGACAAAATCGGCATCGCAATCGGCCTGGTTGTCGTACACCGGGGCAATGCGACGATGCTCGGCCATGGCGCTCATGTAGGCATCGGAGCAGACGTCCACCGGGAGTTTTTCATCGGCGCATTGCTGGACGGACTGGAAGTTGTACTTCTTCTGCACCGCATAGGTTTTTTCCGTTGGCCCGCAACCGGATATCGCCATGGCGACCGATGCGGCCAGCGAGAGCTGAACGTACTTGCTTCGTTTCATCGAAATCTCCGCTGCGCGATCAGTTCTGGGAAGGGGTCATGCACGCGGCGTTGAGCATGCCGACGCTGATGGCCACTGCCGCCACATAAATGCCCGCGGCGATTTCACCTTTTTTGATGCGCTCCGAGGTGCCTTTGAGTACCAGGCTGGTCATCAAGAACGCCAGCAGTTGCACGAATGCGGCGATGACGGCCCAGACAACGAAGTCGAGCAGGCTGATCGAATAGGCAATCACATTGCTGGCCGGGATGGCGAAACCAATGATGGCACCACCGAGGGCGATGGCGGCCGCCACGTTGCCCGAGCGGATCAGTTCGAACTCTTTGTGCGGCGTGATGCGGGTGTAGATGAACTGGAACAGCGCGAACAACACAGCGGCGCCGAGGATGTACGAAACAAACCCGAGCACAGCCGCCGGGTTCAGAGAGATGGAGAGTGCTTCTAGCATGGACGTCTTCCTTGTTAAAAAGTGTTCAGGTCGGTGGTGTACAGCGAGACACCCAGCGACGTGCTCAAACTGATGGTGCCTTCAGCGTCTTCTTCGACGGAGAACAGCAGGAATTCCCGGCGATCGGTCAGGCCGGTTTCGCGGGCGTACAGCATTGAACGGTGCTCGATGCTGTAGGCGTCCTCCGGGTTTTTCAGCTGTTCGCTCAGCGCCACCAATTCGGTCTGGCCATTCTCGGTGCCCCATTCGCGGGTGTATTCGACGCCGTTGTGGGTGTAGGTCGGCAAGCCGATCAGGCTTTGCGGGCCGGCCAGTCGGCGCAATTCCGCCTCGCTGCTGATGGTGATGTAGCTGAGGTAGTTGAACAGGATCACCGACTCGACCTGCCCGGCGATATCGCCGGTGGTGTGCACCTGCAGCCAGTATTCTTCGTCGTTCATGTAGTAGCGCGAGAGCCAGGTAGACTGCCCGAGATCGATGGTGCCGTTGCTCCAGATCTGCTGGGAACCCGGAATCGTCACGGTGGTGTTGCCGTCGAGCAACAATTTCAGGCTGGTGTCGAACATCACACCTTTGCCCAACCCCAGGCCCAGTGGGCCCGCTGCCGGCAGGGTTTCACTGGCGGTCCATTTCGAATCGGTATTCGCGTTCGGGGCCTCAAGCCCCATCAACTGTTTAAACCATCCCATGGGAGATCTCCTTGAGGCGAGTGGAGGCGATGTAGAAGAGTTCGCCGCCCTCAACGCGTGTCGCGTTGGGCGGGTTGATCGAAGGGTGTTGGGCGCCTTTGGCGCGATAGCCGATGAGGGTGGCGTTATGGCGTTCTTTCATCTGCGCGTACAAGTCACCAAAGGTGGCCTCATACGTTTCGGGCAGTTTCATCAGGTATTGGGTGGCGCCTTCACCCACGCACAGCAACTCATTGATGACCATGGACGATCCCGGGTCCTGAGAGGCGCGCACCAGCATCTCGATGGCCATGCTTGAGGTGCATTCCAGGGTGGGGGCGTAGGCGCTGGCGAGTGCGGCGATTTCGCTTTCATTGAAATGCGCGACCACGTGCCCGATGGGGTTCAGTTGATTGACCGCCAGCACGGTGGCCAGGGTCAAATCGTCTGACGGGGTTCGCACCAGCACGCGCTCGGCACCCGGAACACCGGCGCGCAGTAATAACGCCGCCGAGGACAGGCTGTCACCTTTGATGAAGCTGGCCTTGCCCGGCATGGGGTTTTCTTCAAGGGTGCAATCGCAAATCACGATCAGGTTGTCGTTGGAGGTTTCGTCCTGCAACAACAATTCAATGACCCGTTCGCTGCACGCGCCTTCCCAGCCGATGAGAACCGTATGGCCGACCTTACCGGTGAAATCTCCTTTGCCCTTCATGCCTTTTCTCCATGCATCGATAACACTGCTGGTGGTTTTGCCAATCGCCGCTGTCAGCAGCGCAATGCCGCCGAGCATGACCCAGGTCGCCACGAAAATCCGCCCGGCCGAGGTCTGCGGCGCGAGGTCGCCATAGCCGACGGTCAGCGTGGTGGTGAGATAGAAGTAGGTAAACGTGGCGGGGGTGGTGAGCTGATGTTCGCCCAGCAACACCAGCCCCAGCCAGGCGGTGGTCAGGTGGATGCCCAACGCAATCACCAGGCCCGCCCAGCCGAAACGGTGGAACAGGGACGAGGCATACAGGCGTAATAAAAGGAATATCGACATTTCGTCCCTGACTCTGTGGGGCACGCGTTCCTGGCGAAGTCATCGCCTCGGTGTCGGTGTGCCCGAATGCGTTAACGGGCGGCATTAAACCTGCTGCGTGGTGCAGATAGAAGTACCTTGGCTGCAATAAAACCGGCGAATGCCCCGAACAGATGCCCTTCGAATGAAATGCCCCGACGAGGCAGGAAGCCAAAGACCAATCCGCCGTACAACAAGGCAACGAGGCCTGCCGTCATAACGTTGCCCCAGCTCTTCTGGAACCAGGCGCGCGACAGAATGTACGCCCACAGCCCGAAAACCCAACCGCTGGCGCCAATGTGTACGCCGGTAAAACCGAACAGCCAGACCAGCGAGCCGCCCAGCAGAATAATGATGGCGCTGACGGCCATGAACCGATTGAGCCCATCGACGATCACCAGCGTACCCAGTACCAAAAAGGCAATCAGGTTGGCGCTCAGGTGCGAGAAGGACGCGTGCAAAAAAGGTGAAGTGACGATGCCCATCAGTCCATGCACGGTTCTGGGAACCAGGCCGAACGCCATAAGGCTGTAACCGGTGGCGAAATTGATCACTTGCAGCGCGACCATGACGATGGCCAGGCCGGCGATAATCTTGAAACCCTTCAGGGTGTCCATCGTTGCCCTCGACTCAAAAAAAGAAGGGCAATCAATGCCCTTCTTTTCGGGGTGTTGCCGGGTCGATTACTCGGCCGACTTTTGCTTCAGGCGTTCCAGGATCGCGTTGGCGCTGCCTTCGTTCGGCGTGATGCCGGCTTCGCGCAGTTTGCGTTCCAGATCGGTGCCAGTCGAGGCGTCGGCCAGTTGGTCCTGTGCTTCCAGTTCTGCAGCGCGTTGCTGCTGCTTGGCCTGCAAACGGTTCAGGGTGCCGACGGCGGTTTCCAGCTTGCCGTTGGCGCCGCCGCTGGCGATGGAGGCGCTGACCTGGGCTTTCTGCACGCTTTCGCGGGCCTTGGCCATGTCCACTTGCTGGCGCAGGCTCTTGATGCGGTTTTCGGCCTTGGTGATGTCTTTACGCATGTTGTCCGCGTAACCGCCGAATTCGGTGGCCTGCTTTTGCTCGACATCGAGTTCGTTGGTCAGGGTCGAAATCGCTTCGGCCACTTCCATCGCCAGGTCTTCGCGGTTGGCCTGGATCGCGGCCATGGCCTTGGATTCCAGGTCCTTGATTTTGGCGTGGTACTCGCTGACGCGGTCGGCCGACAGTTTGTGCTTGGCCATGATGGTGACCAGCTCGCGCTTGGCATTGGCCAGCGCGCTGTCAGCATCGCGAATTTCCTGGTCGAGGATGCGCAGGGCCTGTTGGTCGACGATTGCTTCGCCAACTTCGCTGGCACCGCCACGCAGCGCGGTGAACAGTTTGCTCCAGATGGACTGAGTCATTGGATCTTCCTTTCCTGATAATTACTTGAAGAAGCGTTCGAAGGCTTCGCTGGCACGCTGGACGTTGTCGACCAGGGTTTTCACCTCGGTCACCACGTTGGTCAGGCTGGAGTCGGAACTCAGCGCGCCGAACATGTTGTAAACGACCTGGCCGTTGGGCATGGACTCGATACCGATGGAGGACAGCGGGAACATTTCCCGGCTGCGCAACACGGCGTCGTTGAAGGCCGGCACGTCGTGGATGGATTCAACGTCGACCAGCACGGTATCCACGATGATCTGATCGCCCACCACCGCGATGTAAATCGGCAAGCCACCGAAATCGTTCATTTCCAGCTTGATGCTGGACTCGGAGCCTTGAACAAGGGAAAGGGTGATGTCGTTCGAAACCACTTCGTCGAGGGCCTTCAGGGCGTTGAAGAGGCTATCGATGTTCCAGTTGTTGCCTGCGCTCATGTAATTCTCCGACATGAATGAGCCAGCCAGAATCGGTTGGCGTAGCTGTTGCTCCATCTGCTTGAGCAAGCTTCGGTTTTCGGGAAGCACCCAAGTCTCGTGTTTCACATAACCGGCGGCTGCCAGGCCCGCGCGCATCTGCTTCATGTAGAAGCTCGATGGTTTTTTCGCGGACGGTTTCGAGCGCTCACCCTTGGGGCTCTTTGATGCAGCAGGCTCGACAGGCGAACCTGACGGGGAGCGGCTTTGCATGGCAGTGACTCCGTTGTGAACATCTCACGCGTGAGAAACCCTACGCCCAAAGCACAGCGTCTTCAATGGCTCACGCGTGAGTTTTTTCGGCCATACGCCAAAAGGCCCGCAGCATGGCGGGCCCTGTGGTATTTCAAAGTATTTCTCAGCCTTTGGCGAAGGCCAGCATGTCCGCGTTCACTTGCTCTTTATGGGTATCCGTCAGCCCATGCGGCGCTCCCGGATACACAATCAGCTCGGCATGCTCGATCAATCGCTTGCTCTCAAGCCCCGCCGCTTGAATCGGCACAATCTGGTCGTCATCGCCGTGGATGATCAAGGTCGGCACATCAAACTTTTTCAGGTCGTCACGGAAATCCGTTTCCGAGAAGGCCTTGATGCTGTCCAGGGTGTTCTTGTGACCGCCCATCATGCCTTGCATCCAGAACGAGTCGATCAACCCTTGCGATGACGTGGCGCCGGGGCGGTTGAAGCCAAAGAACGGCCCGCTGGCAACATCCTTGTAGAGCTGCGACCGGTCGGCGATAGACGCCGCACGGATGCCGTCAAACACTTCAATTGGCAGGCCTTTGGGATTGCTCTCGGTTTTCAGCATCAGCGGCGGTACGGCGGAAATCAGCCCGGCCTTGGCCAGACGGCGTGTGCCGTGGCGACCGATGTAGCGTGCAACTTCACCGCCGCCGGTAGAAAAGCCGAAAAGAATCACGTCCTTCAAATCCAGGTGTTCGATCAACTCGGCCAGGTCATCGGCATAGTGATCCATGTCGTTGCCGTCCCACGGCTGGCTCGACCGGCCATGGCCCCGACGATCATGCGCGATGGCACGGAAACCGTTGTTGGCGAAGTGCAGCATCTGCGATTCCCAACTGTCGGCGCTCAAAGGCCAGCCGTGGCTGAACACCACCGGTTGTCCGCTGCCCCAGTCCTTGTAGTAAAGGGTGTTGCCTTCGCGAGTCGTCAGAGTAGCCATGTCGATGATCTCCAATGAAGTACGTGAATCGGGCGTTTACATTTAGAAGCTGGCGGCGAGGAACTCGTCGGTGGACACTACCTTGGCGTAGGCAAAACCCAGCGCCGACATGAAGGCGGCGTGTACGTGGGCAGCCGGTACGGTCACACCGTTGAACTCCAGGTCCCGGGAGGCGCAGGCGTCGTGGATGACCGTGACAGCGTAGCCGAAGTCATTGGCGGCGCGAGTGATGCCGTCGACGCACATGTGGCTCATGCTGCCGACCACCACCAGCTCCTTGACCCCTTGCTCATCGAGGATCGATTTCAGGTCGGTTTCGCGGAACGAGTTGACGAAGTGCTTGAGGACCACCGGCTCATTGGCCTGGTTGAGGACCTTGGGGTGCAGCTTTGCGCCTTCGGAGCCCGGGGTGAAGAACGGTGCTTCTTCGGAGGTGAATTCGTGGCGGATGTGCACCACCGAATCACCGGCCTCACGAAACGCCTTGAGCAGGCGAACGGCGTTATCGGCAGCGGCGTCGGCGCCGACCAGCGGCCATTTGCCTTGTGGGAAGTAGTCGTTTTGGATATCAACTACGATGAGTGCTTGCTTGGCCATGACTGTTTCCTCGAAGTGCTTGTTGGGTGTGGGATGAAGTATTGGGTTTAGCAGGCCGTCCGAGGATTGGCCGCACCGACAATAGAAGGGGGAAAACTGACAATGGATGCAAAAAGGGCAATCGCCGAGCTGGGCGTGCTGATTTATCCCGGTGCGCAGATGGCGGCGGTGCATGGGCTGACGGATTTGTTCGACGTGGCCAACCGGATCGCCACCGAGCATCAGTCTGCGCAGTTGCCGCTGCTGCGAGTCAGCCATTGGCGGATAGAGGGCGATCAGGCGCCCGTTCGGGTCTACGACAGTCATCCCGCGCCGGACTCGGCCTTGGTGGCTGTGTTGATCCCGCCGTCGATTGCCAGTTTTTACGCAGGCCAGGTGCCGCCGGCATTGCTCGACTGGGTTCGCCAGCAACACGCGGGCGGCGCGACGCTCGGAGGCGTCTGCGTAGGCTCCATTCTATTGGCCGAAAGCGGCCTGCTCGACGGCCGCAGCGCCACCACGCACTGGACCTCGGCCAAAGGCTTCGCGGAGCGTTACCCAGCGATCAAACTCAAGGCTGACACGCCCATCGTCGATGACGGCGACCTGATTACCACGGCCGGACTGATGGCCTGGTCCGAGTTGGGGTTGCGCCTGGTCGACCGTTTGCTGGGGCCGAGTATTGCGACCGGCACGGCGCGGTTTCTGGTGGTGGAACACAGCGACAGTGCCAGCGAATGCGGGAGCAACTTTTCACCGATTCTCAGTCATGGCGATGCGTCGATTCTCAAGGTCCAGCATTGGCTGCAAAGCACCGGCGCGACCGATGTGTCACTGACGGCCATGGCTGAGCGGGCGGGACTGGAAGAGCGCACGTTCCTGCGCCGATTCCGCGCAGCCACCGGGCTCAAGCCAACCGAGTATTGCCAGCACCTGCGGGTCGGCAAGGCCCGGGAGATGCTCGAGTTCACCAACGGCACCATCGATCACATCGCCTGGACCGTGGGTTATCAGGACCCCGGTGCGTTTCGCTCGACCTTCAAGAAGATCACCGGGCTGGCGCCGAGCGATTACCGGACACGGTTTGGTGTCTCACCGACGGCAGCAACCCCACGGTAGCCAGATCATTACATTGCCCATGTGGGAGATTCTATGTTGCAGGGGAACCCTGCAGCCTTAAATTTGGCTGGTATTCGCTCTGGTTTTTCATGAGAGCGAATGCCACCCGGCATAGCTTGCGGGCGAGGATCACCAGGGCTTGGGTTTTTGCCAAGCCTCTGACGAGATAGGACTCATAGTACGGTTTCCAGGTGGCAGACCGACAAGCCGCCATCGCCGCGTTGTGAGCCAGGCGCCGCAGCTCCGTATCGCCTTTTTTGGACAGGTGGCGAGGGCTGTTCTTCTTGCCTGAATCCTTTGCTCGCAAGTCCATCCCCAAAAAAGCAATGAATGCATCGCCGTTGGCGAAGTGACCGCGCATGAATGCGGTCGCCAAGCCCATAGCCGTAAGCTCACCGATCCCCTCAATGGCTTTGCAGCGCTTGATGTTTTCGGTGATGCCTGCCTTTTTGCTGACTTTGTGCAGTAATTTCTGGATGGCTTGCTCCGCTTGTTTGAAGGACTTCAATTGCCGGGCCAATTCATCCTTCAGAAGCGGTTCACCTGACCAACTCAGCGTCATGCCCACACGCACATTGATAAGCTCTGCGCGTCTATGAAGCAGACTTTTCAACACCTTGTAGGCCTGCGGAGGTGGACTCCAGAGGCGCAGTCGATCCTGCTCGCTAGACAGGTAACGCGCGAGCAGGCGCGCATCACAAGGGTCGGTTTTCGCCCGTTGGCCAATGCTTTCGCGGTAGTGGCTCAGACGATAAGCATCCACAACGTAAACCCGGTGTCCCATTTCATGGGCCAGTTCGACCGTGTCCAAGTGGTAAATGCTGGTGGCTTCCAAAGCAATTGAGCTTTGCGCAGGCAGAGCTTTGAGCCAACGCCCAAGAGTCTCTCGGTCGTTGTTGATGTGTTGAGTGGTTTGCATGTCTTCGCGGTAAGCGACGATTTCGGCCTTGGCTACATCGATACCGATTACCGTTGGCGAGGTAAGGATTGTCATGACGAATCCTCGGAGCTAGGGTTTAAGGGCTTGTCGGGGTTTACCCTTGCGCTGGCTTGCCTCTATCGTCGGTTTTACCGATGAATTCCTTATCGGCGCTTCGGGTAGAAGGGGCGGGACGAGAAGTCTCCCACGGTCCGTACTGGCTAGAGTCGGAATCGAGCTTTTAGTCCCGCCCACCCCTTCAAGTCTAAACATACAAGCCGAGCTTGCTCGCGATTGCGCCATAACATTCAACAATGATGTGTCTGATACATCGCCATCGCGAGCAAGCTCGGCTCCCACAGGATCATGCGCCAGGTATGAGTCGTGCAAAATGCAGGCTGTCGTGCAGAATAAAACAGGCCTGGTGCCATTACGCTTTGCGCAACTATCTGATTTAAAAGTTGTTGGCGGCGCCCGCCGCTTGGCCTGATCTCTGCACCTCTCCCTATACACTCATCAAGCGACGATTGAAGGGGGACGCATGACCCCAACAAACCGCAGGAAACTGGTGGTCGCCCATTCCGTGCACCCGGATGCACCCTTGCACGAAGTTGAAACCAATCGTGCACTGGCCCGTTGGCTGGCGCAGATTCTGGGCCTCAAGTACGGGGGCAGTTTCGATCGGGAACTGCACAACGGTCGTGACCTGTATCTGCTGCCGACGCAAACCCTGGTCGGCACCGATGCCGCCCGGCAAGTCGGCGTCAAAGGGCCGCAAGATTTGTGGGGCGGTTACGTCGATCACGATTTCATCTGCACCAAAGCCATCAGCCACGGCTTGCTCAATAAAAATGCCTACGCCCCGCCAGGTTGGTCACCGCTGTTTTCCGAGCGCGTGCGCAGCGTGGTGCTGGACGGCCTCAGCGTGTTCTCGTTCGACGATGCGCGGCCCGCCGCCGAACACTTGCTCCACAACGGCCCGATCCGCCTCAAGCCTGTACATGCCTGCGCCGGACGTGGCCAGGAGGTGATCGAAAGCCTCGACCAGTTCGACGAAGTTCTTGCCCGGCCCGATGCCAGCAAGTTGTTCACAGAAGGTGTGGTGCTGGAACAGGATCTGGACAACGTGATCACCCACAGCGTCGGCCAGAGTTTCATCGGCAACACCGTGCTGAGTTACTGCGGTGATCAATACTTGACTGAGGATGCTCAAGGCGAGCAGGTGTATGGCGGTTCCAACCTGTTGGTGGTGCCGGGTGACTACGAGGACTTGCTCAAGCTGCCGTTGCCTGACGATGTGCGGTTGGCGATCCGGCAGGCGCAGGTGTTCGACCGCGCTGCGGACGAGGCCTATCCCGGTTTCTACGCCTCACGGCGCAACTACGACATCGCCCAGGGCCTGGACTGTAACGGCCAACAACGCAGCGGCGTGTTGGAGCAATCCTGGCGCATGGGCGGCGCCAGCAGCGCGGAAGTGGCGGCGTTGCAGAGCTTCGTCAACGATCCGGGGATGCGCGCGATTCGCGTGTCGTCTGTCGAAACCTACATCGATCAGCCGCTGCCTGCGGACGCCATCGAGGTGTATCGCGGGCCAGCGCAAACCAGTGACTTTCTACTCAAGTACGTAACGGTCAAATCCTATGACGGCTAGAAGCGAAACCATTCAGATCGACATCGACGATGAACAGATGAGCGGGACTTTTCTGAGCCCCAAGTCGAAGGTTCCCGGCGTGCTGTTTGTGCACGGTTGGGGCGGCAGCCAGGAACGGGACCTGGAACGGGCCAAAGGCATCGCGGGCCTGGGGTGTGTGTGCCTGACGTTCGACTTGCGCGGCCACACCGGGGGCACCGGTATTCCGCTGACGCGCGTCACCCGCGAAGACAACTTGCGCGACCTGTTGGCGGCGTATGACCGCCTGCTCGCGCACCCGGCGCTCGATACGTCGGCCATCGCTGTGGTGGGTACCAGTTATGGCGGTTACCTGGCTGCGATCCTGACGTCGTTGCGACCGGTGCGCTGGCTGGCGCTACGGGTGCCGGCGCTGTATCGCGACGATCAATGGCACACGCCCAAACGTGACCTGGACAAGACCGACCTGCGTGATTATCGCGGCACCCTGATTCGCGCCGACAGCAACCGCGCGCTGCATGCCTGTTCGCAATTCACCGGTGATGTGCTGCTGGTGGAGTCCGAGACGGACGACTATGTGCCGCACGCGACCATCATGAGTTACCGCGCGGCCTGTCAGCAGACTCATTCGCTGACCCACCGGATTATCGACGGCGCCGATCACGCCTTGAGCGAGCCCGTTTCACAGCAGGCGTACACCTCGATCCTGGTGGACTGGATTACCGAAATGGTGGTGGGCGAACGGTTGAGCATTATTCAGTCCCGCTGAAAAATCTTCGGTGTTTTGGAGACCATCGCGGGCAAGCTCGCTCCCACATTTGGAACGCATTCCCCTGTGGGAGCGAGCTTGCTCGCGATGGCGGCCTCAGACTTATAACACCCTCAAGAAGGCTTCTTCGAGATCCGCAACGACTTGGCCTTGGCCTCCACCAGCAAATACATCACCAGCGTAATCAACAACGGCAGGATGAAATAAATCGCCCGGTACGCCAGCAACCCGGCCACCAGGCTTCCCCGCGAAACCTCGTGTTGCAGCAGCGCCACAAACACCGCCTCCAGCACGCCAAGCCCTGCTGGAATATGGGTGATGACCCCGGCGATGGCGCTGATCAGCAACACACCCAGCACCAGTGGGTAGTCGAGCTTGCTCGGCAACAAGGTAAAAATCACCGCCGCCATCAACGACCAGTTCAGCGCGCCGAGGGCCAGTTGCAGCACGGCCATGCGCAATGACGGCAGATCAATTTCTATCCCGCGAATGGCCCATTCACGCCGCTTGGAAAACCGGCAGGCCGCCAGATAACCCGCGCTCACAATCAGCAACAACACGCCTACGCCTTGTAATGCGCCACTGCTCAGTTTCCAGCCGGGCGGCATGCGCACCAGCCCACTGCTGAACACCGCGCCGGCAATGACCATGTAACCGAACCAGTTGGTCGCCAGGCTCAAGCCGAGGATTTTCGCGATGTTGCCCTTGCTCACGCCCAACCGTGAATACAAGCGATAGCGCATGGCGATGCCACCCACCCATGCACTCAGATTGAGGTTGAAGGCATAGCTGATGATCCCCACCGGCAGGATCTGTTTCCACGTCAGGTCCTGGCGAATGTAGGTTCGCCCGATCAGGTCGAAACTGGCATACACCAGAAAACTCAGCAGCGTCAGTCCTGAAGCGATGACCAGCGTTCGCACCTTGAAATCGGCCAGGGTGTTGAACACTTCGTCCCATTCGAGGCGCTCGGCCAGCATCGTCAACAAGACAATCAGCGCCAGGAAAAACAACATCGTCAACGGCCGTTTCCAGCGGCTCCAGCGAGACTTGCCGGGGTGCTCGGTGTGACTGCCCGAATGCGCTTCAGCGTGGCTCATGATGATCGCTCCCGGTCGGCTGGGTGAAGGGCTTGAGGCGCGGCTTGTGTGCCGGCAGCCAACCCGCCCAGGCCGGGAAGTGCCGCAGGAAGTGGAACACCAGAAAGCCGACCGTCATGTGCCAGATGCGGCCGCGCGGCGCGGTGTCGACGGACATGGCTTTGCAGTGGTTGTCGCTCAGGTGTTCAAGGCGTTCAAACAACGTGCGATTGAACGCGCGGTCGCGGATCAACACGTTGGCTTCCAGGTTCATCGACAAGCTCAGTGGGTCGAGGTTGCTTGAGCCGACGGTGCTCCAATCCTCATCGACCAGCGCGACTTTGCCGTGCAGCGGCCGTTGGCAATACTCATGAATCTGTACACCGGACTTGAGCAAATAGTCGTAGGTCATGCGTGCGGCGAGTTTGGCCACCAGCATGTCTGGTTGACCTTGCAGAATCAGCCGCACGTCGACGCCCCGGCGCGCCGCGTTACGGATCTCGCGCAGCAAGCGGTAACCGGGAAAGAAGTAGGCGTTGGCGATCACCACGCGGCGTTTGGCACTGCGCAGCACCAGCCGATATACCTCTTCGATGTCGGTGCTGTGGTCGCCATTGTCGCGGTACACCAGGCGAACCTGGCCGTCATGATCGTCCAGGGCCAGTTCCGATCGCCGTTGGCGACGGCGCTGCCACCAGTATTTGGCCCGGGCCGGGCGACCGCATTGCAACAGCGCGAAATGATGGATGTCGGCCACCGCCGGGCCTTGCACTTCAACGGAATAATCCTGTTTGGCTTCGGGGCCGAAGTCGCCCAGATGGTCGGCGGAAAAGTTGATCCCGCCGATAAAGGCCACCGCGCCGTCGACCACGACAATCTTGCGGTGCAGGCGACGGAACCAGTTGGTGCGAATGCCCAGACGCTTGGGCGCCGGGTCGAATATCTGGATGTGTACGCCGGCCTCGCTCAATGCGGCCAGAAACCCGGTGCTCAATTCGCCACAGCCAAAACCGTCGAGGCTGGCCGTGACCCGCACACCGCGCCGAGCCGCGTCGATCAGCACTTGCTGCATTTCATTGCCGACCTTGTCCTCGAACACGATGAAAGTTTCCAAGAGGATTTCCGTCTTGGCCTGGCGCATGGCCTCGAACACCCTGGGGAAATACTCCTCACCGTTTTCCAGCAACTCGACGCGGTTGTTGCCTTGCCAGCCATAGTCGACATCGACCACGGCGGGCTCTCGGGTTTTCGGGGGAGTGGACACGTGTTCCACGCGGGCTTCTTCCATCGATGGGCTGCTCATAGCTCGATCTCCACCGACAGCGGTGCATGGTCGGAAAGGTGTGACCAGGGACGCGCCGCCAGCACTTGCGGACGGTGGGCCTTGAGGTTGCGCACGTAGATGCGGTCTAGTCGAAGTGCCGGCATTCGCGCAGGAAAACTGCGCGCCGGTTTGCCGTGATGTTCGGCGAACACTTCGCGCAGTCCGCAGGGTTTGAGCAACGCATCGGCGCGTTGGCGCCAGTCATTGAAGTCGCCGGCCACGATCACCGCAGCATCGTCCGGCAACTGTGCCAGGCGTCGGCTCAATAGCTTGAGCTGTTCGGTGCGATGGGTTTCGCGCAGCCCCAGGTGCACGCAAATGGCGTGAACCTCCTGACCGTCACCGGGCAGGCGTAACACGCAATGCAGGATGCCGCGGTTTTCATGGCCGCTGATCGAGACGTCGAGGTTGTCATGGCGAATGATCTGGAATTTCGACAGCAGCGCATTGCCGTGATCGCCCGCCGGGTAAACCGCATTGCGGCCATAGGCAAACTGCGGCCACAGGGTGTCGGCGAGGAATTCGTATTGCGGCATCGTCGGCCAATCGCTGTAGCGCCGCGGATGCTGTTCATGGGTGCCGTGGACTTCCTGCAAAAACACCACGTCGGCGGACACGCTGCGCACCGCTTCACGCAACTCCGGGAGGATGAAACGCCGGTTGAGCGCGGTAAACCCTTTGTGCGTGTTGACCGTCAGCACGGTGAAGCTGCGCACGGCGGTGAGGATAGGCGATGGCTCGTCGGCGGCGCCAAGCGGCTCGGAAACGTTCATGGCAGCACGCCTTCGGCCACCGGTTTGCCGGGGACGCTGTAGCGCCAGCCTGAACTACCCACATGAATCGCCGCCATGCCGCCTCCCGCCTGATGGTCTTCGAACAACCCTGTCTTTTGATGACTGCGGGGCGAGCGAGAAAGTTTCGACGGAACTACGGACGGTACAGGCCCACAAAATAACCAACGTGGGGGCGATGTACGGCAGCAATCGGGCTGGCCCCGCATACACCGCCAGGTCTGAAACTTCCTGCCGGTCTACGCTTGTAGGCGCGGCCGAAGGCTGCGATCTTTCGTGTTCATATCGACTCACTAAAAGGAGCACCGCGTTTTGCATCCGTTCAAGACTGCGATATGGCTGGCGCTACTTCTGTTCACCACCAGCGTCGGGCTGCAAGCGGCAGCGCTGCCGGGCATGCCGGCCAGCAGCGCCGCGACGCCACCGGCTCACCCGGAACCGCTGGTCCAGGGCGGTTTGCTGGGGGCCATCAGTTCGAGCATTGATGAGGTCCAGGGCAAACTCGATCTCAACGAAGGCCTGGTCGACGCCTGGCGTCTGCGCGCAGACCGCGCGGCGGATGAAGTGGATCAACTGGTCAATCATCCATCGGCGCGTTCCAGCTGGAGCGTGGCGGGGGATTTCCTGCTGTTGTCCGGCGTGTGGGTGGGCGTCTTTGCGTTGCTCTGGCTGCTCGGCGGGTTGTTGGCCAAGCGACTGAGCGAGCACCGCTTGCTGCTCACACGAGAACGCGGCCAAGCCGTGCTCGGTTATGCATTGCCTTACAGCATTCCGGCGCTGGTCAGCCTGCCGCTGACGATTTTTGTCAGCCACTTCCTGCCCGTGTCAGCCGGGCGGGCGCTGGCGCTGTGTTTCGCCTATGCCACCAGCAGCGGGATCTTTGCCGCCTCGCTGGTCATGACGCTGGTGGTCCTGTTCAACACCGGGCACAAGCGCCGGGCGGTGCAGATCCTTCGTCAGTTCAGCCCGCGACCACTGTTTGGCATCGGCTTTCTGGTCGCGATCAGCGATGCCCTGACCAGCCCGCAAATCGCCCACCAATTGGGCGGCAATCTCACCAGCAGCATCGCGGTATTGACCGGGCTGGGGGCGTCGATTTCCTTCGGTTTGCTGGTGATCAAAATGCGTCGTCCAGTCGCGCATCTGATCCGCGTTCTGCCGTTGGCCCAGCGTCAGAGTCAGCCTGCACTGCGCGAGACGCTGCGGATATTTTCCGGCCTGTGGTACTGGCCGATCCTGTTGATGGTGATGGTGTCGATCATGAACCTGGTCAGCATCAGCGATGACAATCAGCAGGTGTTGCGCAGTGCACTGCTCACCACGGTTCTGTTGATCGCGACGGTGTTCCTCAGCACCACGTTGCATCACCTGTTCAAGTCCCGCAGCGAGCAAGCGGTACGGCGTAGCAATGCCTATAAAGAGCGCTTCCTGAGCCTTTCTCACGCCTTGCTGCGGATCGGCATGGCAATTGTGTTCATCGACATCCTGGGACGTATCTGGGGGGTGTCACTCTTCGAGTTCGCGGTGAGCAATTCGGTCGGCCGGGCGATCAGTGATTCGCTGAGCCGCATCGGCTTGATTTTCCTGATGACCTGGATGGTCTGGGTGGTGCTCGACACGGCGATTCAGGAGGCCCTGAAACCACCGGTCAGCAAACGCTCGGCACGCCAACCGAGCACGCGGGTGAAAACCATCCTGCCGCTGCTGCGCAATGCGATCAAAATCCTGCTGGTGGTGATCTGTGCGATCACCACCATGGCCAATCTCGGGATCAATGTCGCGCCGTTTCTGGCCGGCGCCGGGGTGGTGGGGCTGGCCATCGGTTTCGGCTCCCAGCAACTGGTGCAGGATGTGATTACCGGGCTATTCATCATCATCGAAGACACCCTGTCGATTGGCGATTGGGTGGTGCTCGATTCCGGGCATGCCGGCACGGTCGAAGGCCTGACCATTCGCACCCTGCGTCTGCGTGACGGCAAGGGCTTTGTGCACTCGGTGCCGTTCGGCCAGATCAAGGCGGTGACCAACCAGTCCCGACAGTTTGCTTATGCGTTCTTCTCGGTGCAGTTCACCTACGACACGGATGTCGACAAGGCGATTGAGTTGATTCGCGAGGCCGGGCATTCGATCAGCGACGACCCGTTTCTCAAGTACAACCTGCAAGGACCGCTCGACGTATTCGGGGTCGACAAAATGGACCTCAACGGCGTGGTGCTGACGGCGCAGTTCCGTAC
This sequence comes from Pseudomonas sp. B21-040, assembly GCF_024748695.1. NCBI lineage: Bacteria > Pseudomonadati > Pseudomonadota > Gammaproteobacteria > Pseudomonadales > Pseudomonadaceae > Pseudomonas > Pseudomonas sp. B21-040. Next base: position 5,951,404 of record NZ_CP087176.1, on the reverse strand, counting down.
GGTGTCGGGCGGGCAGTATGCGGTGAGCCGAGCCTTCAACCAGCGATTGAAAAAGCTTGTGGATAACAGCCCTTGGGTGCATTTCGCGCAGACTTATCCACAGCAGGTTTTTATTCCCCAGCGGCAGGTGGATGAGGGAGAGGGCGGGCTGGCGCCGGAGCATTCGTCGGTTTTGCTGCCGGATCAGCCGCGTACCCAGTAGTACCAGGACAGATCGTTCCCACGCTCTGCGTGGGAATGCCTCACCGGACGCTCCGCGTCCACTCTTGAGACGCAGAGCGTCTCTGGCTGCATTCCCACGCAGAGCGTGGGAACGATCAATGCCGGATCAGTTTGTTGTGCAATTCAGCAGTCGCCTGCTGATCCAGCTCCATCCAGAAATGCTGCTTGCCGGCAATCTCCGCCGCCGCCGGCAATCCATCGCGGTACACCAGCCGATTATTCGCCAACGCCGGCACTTTCACGCCCGGTAAAAGCGTGCCTGCCAGGTTCAGCGGGTCAACCCCGCACACCGCGATCAAACTGCCGTCATGCGGCCGTCGGCGTACTTCGCGTAGTAACGGGATCGCCTCGGGCAGCGCAAACTGCTCCCCCGCCAGACCACTGACAAACCGCCCGCCACGTATTTCGCCCCGTGCCTCCAGTCGGTGAAATGTGCGCAGCAATTCGCGCCAACTTGGCAGCCAATCCGCCTCACGCTCCAGCAAGCGCCAGAACACCACGCCATAGCGCCGCAGCAAGGTCATGGCGATGTGTTCCAGGGTTTCGTTGGGTGTGGGCGCCGGGCGTTTGTTATCCACAACCGGCGCGGCAGGCCCGCGTCGCAACAGGGCCCAGCGACCGGCATCGTCCATGCCGCCCACAAACGCTCCGCGCCCGCGTCGGCTGCTGCGATTCTGGCGTTTGCTGGCCGGGGTAATCAGCGCCCGCAACCCGGCGAAGCTGTCAGCGTTCACAAGCCCCGCACCGACCAATTCCTGCAAGGCGATTTCCAGTTCCGAGCGCAACAGGTGCGCTTCATGAATCAACTCATCGAAAAACAGCGCGCCATGTTGGCTGAGCGCTTCATAGACCTTTTGCGTCTTGGGCGACAACTCGCTGACCGGTGTCTGCTCGGTCAAGCTGACCCATAACCCGATCTGGCCGCGCGGCAACAACACAATGGGTGTGCTGCGCAGTGCCGTGCTGGCGCCTTTGTTGCGAGCGGTCAGGCGTGTCCAGACGAGTTTTCCGCTTCGGCACAGGTCATCCAGCCAGCCCGGCGAATAGTCTTTGATACGTCCGGGCAACATATCGCTGTCCCAGGCTGACGCAGCGGCCGGGTAGCCTTCGAACTGACTGATGATCGCCGGCAATACGGCACTGCCCTGGCCTTGAGTCGCCGCCGACAGGTGCTGCCAGTCGAACAGAAAACGCATGAAGTCCTGCAACGCCACCGGCTCGATTTCCCGACGTAGACGCTTGACCGTGTAGCGGTGAATTCGTGCCAGCAGATGCCGTTCGCACCATTGCTCCACACTGGCGCCGGGTGTGAAGCGACCGCGCAATACATAGCCTTCGCGTTCCAGTTGGGCCAAGGCCTGGGTGACTTGATTCACTGTCAATCCAAGCGGTTCGGCAATGGCGTCGAGCGGTAACGGCCCGAAGGCGCTGAGCCGCGCGCGGATCACTTCAAGCATCGCTTCGTCGGGCTCCCAGACTTCATCGAAGCCGGGTAGCGCTTGCAGTGCCGGCAACAACCTGGCCTGTGGATAAATCGATTTGAAACAGGTGAGTCGCTCCAGTGCCAGCCACAATGATTGCCTGGCGTTGATCCGCAAAAGGCTGGCGCGACCGCTGTCGGCCAAGGCGTTCAGCCAATCGAGCCAGTGCGGATTGGCCTGCGCTTCCGCGTCGGTGATGCACGCCAGGCTCATCAATGCCTCGTGCATCTCATCGATGCCGGAAGGTGTCGGCCAAGCCTCATCGCGCACCGCTTGAATCGCCTCGGCATCCAGCGCGCCGAGGTCGTCAGTGGATTGCGGGTCGGTCCAGCGACGGTTGAGCACCGCTTGCGTGCGGCGTTCTTCCAGCGGCGCATCGTCGAGAAAAGTGTAGGGCCGGGCGCTGAGGATTTCGGCCGCCAAAGGGGAGGGCGCCGGCAAGTCACGGCTGATCAGCCGCACATCACCGCGTTCCATGCGCCGCAGCAGCGCCAGCCAGCCGTCACTGTCCATCGCCTCGTGCAGGCAATCGTCGAGGGTTTGCTCCACCAGCGGATGGTCGGGAATTTCGCGCTCGCCGGCGAGGTTTTCCACGCAGGCAATCTGGTCGGGGAAGACGCTGGCAATCAAGTCTTCGCTTTTCATCCGCTGGATCTGCGGCGGGACTTTGCGTCCGCCACTGTAGCGCGGCAATGCCAGGGCGACGCCGGCATTCCAGCGCCAGCGCACACCGAACAACGGCGCGTCGAGCACTGCTTGAATCAGGATGTGCTCGGCGCTGTTGCTGTGCAGGTAGCGCCAGACATCGTCGAGTTCGAAACTGTGGCTGGTGGACAGCGACAGGACAATGGCGTCTTCGCTGGCGGCGGCCTGCAATTCGAAGTTGAAGGTGCGGCAGAAGCGTTTGCGCAGGGCCAGGCCCCAGGCCCGGTTGATGCGGCTGCCGAACGGCGTGTGGATGATCAGTTGTGTACCGCCGGACTCGTCGAAAAACCGCTCCATCAGCAGCGTGTCTTGTGACGGCAGGGCGCCGAGCGTCAGGCGCGCACGGGCGAGGTAATCCACCAGTTGCCCGGCGCTGTCGAGGTTGAGGCCGAGGGTGTCGGTCAGCCAGTCGAGGGCCGGTTGCAGATGGCCCGGTGTGGCGCCGAGCAGGTCGTCGAGGTGCGCCTGCAAGCGAGCGACGGCAAAGGACAGTTCGGCGCTGCGACCGGGCGCTTCACCGAGCCAGAACGGAATGGTCGGCGGTTGCCCCTGAGCGTCTTCGACCCGGACCTTGCCAGTGTCGACCCGCAGGATCCGGTAGGAGGTATTGCCCAGCTGGAACACATCCCCGGCAATGCTTTCCACCGCAAAGTCTTCGTTGACGCTGCCGATGTTCAGCCCTTGGGGCTCCAGCAAGACGCTGTAGTCGGCGTTGTCCGGAATAGTCCCGCCACTGGTCACGGCGGTCAGTTTGGCACCCCGACGACCGCGTAAAGTACGGGTCACGGCGTCGCGATGCAGGTAAGCGCTGCGGATACCCTGACGACCGTTGTAACCCTCGGCAAGCATGTGCAGCAGCGCCTGATAGTGCTTTTCGTCGAGCCCGGCGTAGGGCGAGGCGTTGCGCAACATCTCCAGCAGCGCCTGTTCCGGCCATTCCTGGCAACTGACCTCGGCAATGATTTGCTGGGCGAGCACGTCCAGCGGTGCCTCGGGGATCTGCAACGTATCGAGTTCGCCGCGTCGTACACAGTCGAGCAGGGCGGCGCATTCGATCAGGTCGTCGCGAGTGGTGGCAAACAAACGGCCCTTGGGCGTACCGCCGACTTGGTGCCCGGAGCGGCCGACCCGTTGCAGAAACCCTGAAATCGAGCGCGGCGAGGCGATTTGGCACACCAGGTCTACGTCGCCAATGTCGATGCCCAATTCCAGCGAAGCGGTGGCGATCAGCACTTGCAGGTCGCCGCGCTTGAGCCGTTGTTCGGCGTCCAGGCGAAACTCTTTGGCCAGGCTGCCGTGGTGGGCGGCGACGGCGTCCTTGCCCAGGCGTTCGCTCAGGTGCCGGCTCAAGCGTTCGGCGAGTCGCCGGGTGTTGACGAAAATCAGTGTGGTCCGGTGTTCGCGGGCGAGGGCGGCGAGGCGGTCATAGACCAGCTCCCACACATCATTGGCCATGACCGCCGATAGCGGCACCGGTGGCACTTCGATGTCCAGGTCCCGTGGACGGGCGTGGCCGATGTCGACGATCTCGCAAGGGCGGTCACGGCCCACCAGAAAACGCGACACCGCTTCGATGGGTTTTTGCGTGGCTGACAGACCAATGCGCACCAGCGGATCTGCGCACAGCGCCTGCAATCGCTCAAGGCTCAAGGCCAGGTGGCTGCCGCGTTTACTGGCGGCGATGGCGTGAATTTCATCGACAATGACCGTGCGCGTGGTGCCGAGCATTTGTCGGCCGGAATCGGAGCCGAGCAGCACGTAAAGGGATTCTGGCGTGGTCACCAGAATGTGCGGTGCGGTCTTGCGCATGGCCGAGCGATCTTTTTGCGGTGTATCGCCGGTGCGCACGGCGGTGTTGATCTGTAATGGGGGCAGGCCCATCACGCGCAATTGCTCGGTGATCCCGGCGAGCGGGTCTTGCAGGTTGATCTGGATGTCGTTGGACAACGCCTTGAGCGGCGAGACATAGACCACCAGGGTTTCGTCTGGCAGCCCGTCGTCGGTTTCCAGGCCCCGGTGAACCAGGTCGTCGATGACCGCGAGGAAAGCGGTGAGGGTCTTGCCGGACCCGGTGGGCGCGGCGATCAGGGTCGAGCGCCGCTGACGAATCAACGGCCACGCCCGGGCCTGGGCGGCGGTGACCGTCGGGAAGGTACTGCTGAACCAGGCGCTGACGGCGGGGTGGAAGCCTGCCAGTGCAGCGTCCGTGGGAATGGGCAGATTCATGGGGTAATTTATGCGGGTGGGGTGGTTCAGATGCAAGTACCATTCAAGCCCTTCGCCGAGCCTGAGGGCCTCATCGCGGGCAAGCCCGCTCCCACAGTGGTTTCTGTTGTTCATAAATTTTGTATTCATAGGAGATCCCTGTGGGAGCGGGCTTGCCCGCGAAGGGGCCATCACCGGCGGCACAAATCCCGGGCATCTACACTTTACGGATGACGGTTGCGCACTAAACCCGCAAAATGCAACGATTCCGGCAACTATCAACGGCATTGCCTGCGGGCATTGTCGATAAAGCCATCGTTCCAATCAGACTGGGCCTGCTGACTCTATGCGAATGCGCCTTATGTTACTGGGCGGCGGAAATGCCCTTGGGCAGGCGCTGATTCGCCTCGGTGCGGAGGAAGACATCGGTTTCCTCGCCCCCCGCCCCCCGCAAGACGGCTGGGATGCCGCGAGCCTGACGCAACTGCTCGACGACACCCGTCCGGACGCGTTGATCAACCTCGCCTACTACTTCGACTGGTTTCAGGCAGAGACGGTCAGCGAAATGCGTCTGGCCGGGCAGGAGCGGTCGATCGAGCGTCTGGCCGAACTGTGCCAGCATCACAACATCGTTCTGCTGCAACCCTCGAGCTATCGTGTGTTTGATGGCTCGCGTGCCACCGCCTACAGCGAAAAAGATGAGCCGGTTCCTCTGGGGCTACGCGGTCAGTCACTGTGGCGCATCGAACAAAGCGTTCGCGCAACCTGTCCACAGCACGTACTGCTGCGTTTTGGCTGGTTGCTCGATGACAGCCCTGACGGCACGCTCGGGCGCTTCCTTGCACGAGCGGAAACGCCTGACGAACTGTTGTTGGCCGACGACCGCCGGGGCAACCCGACTCCGGTCGACGATGCAGCCCGGGTGATCATTTCGGTGCTCAAACAACTCGATTGTGCAGCGCCGCTGTGGGGCACCTATCATTACGCCGGGCATGAGGCGACCACGCCGCTGGCGCTGGGGCAGGCCATCCTGACTGAAGCACGCAGCCTGCATCCGTTGGCCATCGAAGCGCCGACGGCCCAGGCTCACGCCGCGCGACCGGATGCCGCCGAAGAGCCACAACACGCGGTGCTGGCCTGCAAGAAAATTTTGCACACGTTCGGGATCAAGCCCCGCGCCTGGCGCGCGGCACTCCCGGGCTTACTGGACAGGTTTTATCGCCATGGCTGACGGCCCTGTTTTTATCACCGGCGGCGCCGGTTTTATCGGTTCGCACCTGACCGATGCCTTGCTCGCCAAAGGGCATTCGGTGCGCATTCTCGATGACTTGTCCACCGGCAAACGCAGCAACCTGCCGATGGATAACCCCAACCTGGAATTGATTGTCGGTGATGTCGCCGATGCGTCGCTCGTGGCTCAGGCGATGGTCGGTTGCAGCGCGGTGGCGCACTTGGCGGCAGTGGCCTCGGTGCAAGCGTCGGTGGATGATCCGGTGAAGACTCATCAGAGCAACTTCGTCGGCTCGCTGAATGTCTGCGAAGCCATGCGCCAGGCAGGCGTCAAACGCGTGCTGTTCGCTTCCAGCGCGGCGGTCTACGGCAACAATGGCGAAGGTGAATCGATCGATGAGGACACCCCCAAGGCGCCCTTGACGCCCTACGCGTCGGACAAGTTGGCGAGTGAGCACTACTTCGATTTCTACCGCCGCCAGCATGCGCTGGAACCGGTGATTTTCCGCTTCTTCAACATTTTCGGCCCGCGTCAGGACCCGTCCTCGCCGTATTCCGGGGTGATCAGTATTTTCAGCGAGCGGGCGCAAAATGGCCTGCCGATCACTGTTTTCGGTGACGGTGAGCAGACGCGTGATTTCGTTTACGTCGAGGATCTGGTGGACCTGCTGGTGCAAGCCATCGAAATGCCGCAGGTTGAAGTCGGCGCGGTGAATGTCGGCTGGAACCAGGCGACCAGTCTCAAGCAAATGCTCGAAGCCCTTGAGACGGTGGTGGGCCAGCTGCCCCCCGTGAGCTTTGGCCCGGCACGTTCCGGTGACATCCGTCATTCGCGAGCGAGTAACCGGCGTTTGCTGGAGCGTTTTGTCGTACCCGGGCAAACACCGATGAGTGTTGGATTGGCCCGGTTGCTGGGACGATAGCCAATAGAAAAGGCGCCTGTTCAGGCGCCTTTTTTGTTGCTGATCGTTCCCACGCAGAGCATGGGAGCGATCGATTCACCACCACGTGAATGTACCTTTAGAACTTGTAGCCCAGGCCTACCATGTAGACGAACGGGTCTACATCCACGTCGACCTTGGCCCGAGTGCCCGGCGCAATCCCGTTGTTTTCCACGGTCGCAGTGGTGTCGATGTCGATGTAGCGCACCTGGGCGTTGAGCAAGATGTTGTCGGTGATCATGTAATCGGCGCCGACCTGGAACGCCATGCCCCAGGAGTTATCCGCTTCGAAGTTGCTGAAGCCCTTGGCCTGCGCTTCGCTGCCGACGTGTTCGTCGTAGATCACGGTGTAGTTGATACCGGCGCCGAGGTACGGCTGGAAAGCGGACTTCGGGTCCAGCGGGTAGTACACGACGCTCAAGGTCGGTGGCAGGTGTTTCAGAGTGCCGAGTTTACCGTTGGCCGCTGAGCCCAGGGCAGTGCCTTTGAGTTTCACGTCATGCTCGAACGGAGTGGCCGCCAACAGCTCGATCCCCCAGTGGCTGTCCAGCATGTAGGCAAAGTTCAGGCCCAGTTGCGTGTCGCTGTCCATGGTGGCCTTGCCACCCAGGTTGGTACCGGCCAACGGGCCCTGGTCGACCTTGACGCTGGAGCTGTCGGCTTTAGGGTTGACGGTGATTGCACCGGCACGAATCAGGATATCGCCTGCCTCGAAGGCGTGGGCGAGCGGGGCGGCGAGCGCGAGGGTAATCAGCGAGGCACTGAGCAAAGACTTGTGCATGGGAGGCTCCAAAGGACGTTAAAAATTTTTGATGTCCAATGGTACAAAGCTGCCTGATACGGTCTTTTGATTCAGCTCAATGAAACTGTGATGACCGGGTTTTGTGGTGAATTTGATAGCCCCATCGCGGTCAAGTCGAATCGTCGCACCCTTGTGAGTGACTCAGAATTACCGGATTCATTCGGGCAATTCATACACATAAATCTTGTCCGCTTCCATCTGATACCCGGCATCCGCCAGCTCACTGGTCGACGCCTTGACCTGCATCGCGCCCTCGATCCAGTACGGCTGATACAGCTCATCAAGCTTCACGCCGACTTCGCTTTTTACATGCACGATCTGGTTTGACGGTGGTGGCGGCACATGGATGCAGGCGCCGAAATACGGCACCAGCAAAAACTCGGTGGTACGCCCGTCTTCACCGACTTCCAGCGGCACGATGTAGCCCGGCAGGCGAATGTTCTGGCCATCAAGGCTGTTCACCACCGGCGCATTGGGCATGTCCTGCTTGGCGGCGGGCGCTGACTCGGCAGACAGCGTGCTGCTCATCTGCGACAAGTCGTGCAGCGGCGTCATGTTCGGCACTTCCGGCGCGGCGTCCGGCGGGATCATTTCCGACCAGGTCAGGTCTTTCGGCTCGGCCGCCCAAAGGGGCAGGGCGACCAGCATCAGCAGCGCAAGCAAGGCGCGGGGCATGTTCAACGTCCTCATAGTCGGATCGACAGACCATCGGCCAACGATTGGCGATACGCGCGCCAGGCCGGCACGCTGCCCATCAACAAAGCGGCGATCAGGATGCCACCGAGCAGCGTCCATTCATACTCGCTCGGCCACGCCAGCGGCAGGTACAAACCGTAATTGGCTTGCACGTAACCCTGGGCGGCGGCGATGCACACATACAGCAGCGCCACGCCGGCAATCACCCCGGACAGCGCCAAGGCAAAGGCCTCGAGCACCAGCAAGGTCGCGATGTGCCAAGGCCGGGCGCCGACCGAGCGCAGAATCGCCATCTCGCGGCGACGTTCATTCAGGCTGGTGAGAATCGCCGTGAGCATGCCGATCAACCCGGTCAGCACCACGAACAGTGAAACCACGAACAAGGCTTTTTCCGCCGTGCTCATCAAACTCCACAGCTCTTGAAGCGCCACGCCGGGCAGGATCGCCAGCATCGGTTCACCACGGAATTCGTTGATTTCACGTTGCAACGCAAAGGTCGAAATCTTGCTGTTGAGGCCGAGCATGAACGCGGTGATCGCTTGCGGCGTGAGGTCCATGTTGCGTGCCTGATCGGCACTGATTCGGCCTTTTCCTTGTGCCGGCACGCCGTTGTGCCAGTCGACATGGATCGCCTCCATGCCGCCAAGGCTGATGTGCAACGTGCGGTCCACGGGCGTGCCGGTGCGTTTGAGGATGCCGACCACGGTGAACGGTTTGTCGTCGTGCTTGACCAGGCTGATCACCGCCACGCCGTGGGCCAACACCAGTTTGTCGCCGAGTTTGTAGTGCAGAGCATCCGCGACTTCGGCGCCGAGTACTACTTCAAACGGGTCGGTGGCGAAAGCGCGGCCGTCGGCCAGTTCCAGGTGTTGCTGATGGCCGTACTGGTAATGCTCGAAGTACGCCTCGGTGGTGCCCATCACCCGGTAGCCGCGATGGGAGTCGCCGAGGGACATTGGAATCGCCCACTTCACTTTCGGGTTGTTGGCGAAGTGTTCGAAGCTGTCCCAGCGAATATTGTTGGTGGCATTGCCGATGCGAAACACCGAGTAGAGCAACAGGTTCACCGAACCGGAGCGTGCGCCGACGATCAGGTCGGTGCCGCTGATGGTGCTGGCAAAACTGGCTTTGGCTTCGGTGCGCACGCGCTCCACGGCCAACAGCAGGCACACCGACAGGGCGATGGCGAACGCGGTGAGTATCGCGGTGAAGCGCCGGTTAGCCAGACTGGCCATGGCAAGACGAAACAAATACATCTCAGACCTCTGCAGGCGTGGCGGCGCGATTGAGTTCGGCCAGCGACAGGTTGCGATCAAACAGCGGCGCCAGGCTCTGGTCGTGGCTGACAAACAACAGGCTAGAGCCGGCTTCACGGCATTCGGCGAACAACAGGCGAATGAAGTTTTCCCGAGCGTCGTAGTCCAGGGCTGATGTCGGTTCGTCGGCGATGACCAGTTCCGGCTGGCCGATCAGCGCTCGTGCAGCGGCCACTCGTTGCTGTTGGCCGATGGACAGCGAATCGGCGCGTCGGCTGAGGATGCTTTCGTCCTTCAAACCCAAATGGGCGAGCAGGGTGGCCGCCGCCTGATCGACACTGCCGTGGCGCTGTTTCGCCCGTTCGGCGCGCAACCTGGAGAAGTGGCAGGGCAGTTCGACGTTTTCGCGAACCGACAGGAAGGGCAGCAAATTGAATTGCTGAAAGATGTACCCGGTGTGATCGACGCGGAAACGGTCGCGTGCGCCGGCACCCAGTTCGGTCAATTCCTGTCCGAGCAGCCGAATGCTCCCGCGATCAGGTTTCTGCACGCCGCCGAGCAGGCCGAGCAGGGTGGTTTTACCACTGCCGCTGGGGCCTTTGAGGAACAGGGTTTCGCCAGGCTCCAGGCGAAACGCCGGGATGTCCAGCAACGGCGGGTGACCGGGCCAGCTGAAGCCCAGGTCGGACAGTTCGATGAGTGCTTGGGTCATAGCGCCGATTTCATGGGTGTTGATGACCTGTAGGAGCATGGCTTGCCCGCGATGAACGATGACGCGGTCTAATCGAAACCTGCGACGTCTTTATCGCGGGCAAGCCTTGCTCCTACAGGATCGGGGTGGATTCAGAATTTCAGGGGCGCCGTCTTCGCAGTCACTTCGACGCCTTGCTGGCCGCTCGGGCTGATCAGTTGTACCTGAATTTTCTGGGTCGCCGGGAACGTGTTGAAAATAGTTGCCAGGTCGAGGTTCTTCAGTGCACCCGGAGCTGCGCAGGTGAATTGGTAATGAGCGTGGATCTCGCTGTGGTCGTGATGATGTTCATGACCGTCCTTGTCCGTTTCATCTTCGTCGTGATCATCATCGGCGTCAGGTTTGTCGCCGAACAACGGGCTTTCCAGTTCCTGCATGGCGACTACGCAACCGGCGGCTTTCGGCAGATTGAACAGCGCCAGCGGTTTCTCCAACTGTGCCCGGGCCGCAGCGACCTTGGCTTTATCGGCGTCGGTGGTGGCCGCGTGTTCGAAGCCCACCAGGTTCATCGCCGGGCTCTCCAGTTCAAGCTCCAGGGTCTGGCCGTCCAGCGCCGCGTTCAAGCGCGCGACACCATGTTCGTGAGCGCCAAGGCTGCCGTGCTCGTGATCATGCTCCTCGGCGGCGTGGGCGGCGGCCAATGGCAACAAGGCAAACGGCAAAGCGAGCAGCAGACGGTGCATGGTGGGTCTCCGGCAGTAAGATGAATAATTTGTTATGTAATCTTATAACGTAAGCGTGGAGAGTTTGACCGCCTGCTTGGCGTTGCACAAGTCCCATGGGAGCATGCAAGTCAGAAATGTGCAGGAGCAGACTCATGTTGCGAATACGCGGAAGCATCGGCGACTGGCCGGTGGATTTGACGCTGGAGATGGATGACGGTGATTGGGCGCGGCTCGGTGCGCAGTTGCAGGTGAGCAAGCCCGAGGCTAGCGCGGCTGCGGCCAAACCACTGAATCAGGATGATGCGCTGTGGCAGATCGCCAAGGACTTGTTGCGCAAGGCCGGACAAATGAGCGGGCCGGATTTGCTCGAGCAACTGGAAGGGCTGACCGGTAGTGCGGCGTCGGGCAAACGCCTGTTGGTGCGCTTGCGCCATAGTGCCGATGTGAAGGTGTCGAGCGGCGGGGATACGCCGCTCTACAGCTGGCAAGCGCCAGGTAGGAGCTGAGCTTGCTCGCGATGGCGATCTTTAGGACGCCATCGCCGGCAAGCCGTGCTCCTACAAGGTGACTTAATACAGCGCGGCAAACAGTTTGCGACGGTACGTAGTCACCAGCGGGTGGTCATTGCCCAGCAGTTCGAACACTTGCAGCAAGGTCTTGTGCGGCAAGCCTTCGCTGTAGCTGCGATTGCGGATGAACAGCTTGAGCAACGCATCCAGGGCCGCTTCGTACTGCTGGCGAGCCAATTGCTGAACCGCCAGCTGATACACGGCTTCATCATCCAGCGGGTTTTTCGCCAGCCGTGCTTTCAGGTCCGCCGCATCCGGCAGGTCCTTGGCCTGGCCGAGAAACTGGATCTGCGCCTTGGCGCCGGCCAGGGCCGCTTTATGTTCATCGCTCTTGACCGCGTCGAGCACGGTTTGCGCTTCACCCAACTCGCCACGCTCGGTGAGGCAGCGGGCGTAGAGGATCAGTGCTTTGGCATTGGTGTTGTCTTCGCCCAGCAGCACTTTGAGCACGGCTTCGGCGTCGGCGAAACGACTGTCATCGAACAAGGCCTGAGCCTGCTCGAACGGGTCGGAGGCGGCCGGAGGCGGCATTTGTACGTGAGGCTCAAGCATCGTGCGCACGGCGGATTCCGGTTGCGCACCGGCAAAACCGTCAACCGGTTGGCCATCCTTGAACAGCACCACGGTCGGCAGGCTGCGAATACCGAAACGGGCAACGATGTCTTGTTCCAGGTCGCAGTTGACTTTGGCCAGCAGCAACTCGCCCTGATAGCTTTCGGCGATGGTCTGCAGCATCGGCATCAGCACTTTGCAGGGCGCACACCATTCGGCCCAGAAATCCACCAGCACCGGTTTGTGGAAGGAGTTCTCGATCACCGACTGGTCGAAATCGGCAGTCGTGGCGTCGAAGATGTACGGCGTTTCCTGACTCATGGGGGATCTCGTAAAAGCGTGAATGTGGCAACTATAAGGCTAGGTACGCCGCGCGTGGTAGAGGCTCACATGCCGAAACTCTTCGGGTTCGGCCAGATCCGGCAGGGTCATCGCTTCCAGCATCTCGATGCGTTGATACAACGGGTGACGGAAATCCCTGACACGCGAGTCGGCCACCAGCGCCTCATTGCCGCGCGTTAAAAACTCATCGAGCAAGGGCAAATTCGCCCGGTCGTACAGCACGTCCGCTACCAGAATCAGATCGAACCGGTCGGCCTCGGCGAAAAAATCTGCCGAATAGTTGAGCTGTACGTCATTGAGTTCGGCATTCGCCCGGCACGCGGCAATGGCCAGCGGATCGAGATCACAGGCCACAACTTCGAGGGCGCCGGCTTTCACCGCGGCAATTCCCGCGATACCCGAACCCGCGCCGAAGTCCAGTACCCGCTTGCCTTTGACCCACTCGGGGAATTCGACGAGATAGCGCGCCACCGCCAGGCCGCTGGCCCAGCAGAAACTCCAGTACGGCGGCTCATGCAGAATCCGTCGGGTTTCTTCAGGGCTGAACGCACGGTCCATGTTGTCGCCGTCGATTAGCCAGAGCTTCAGGTCGGTATCGGGCAATGCAACAGGGACAAGCTGCGCATCACCCAGCAGTTCACCCAAGGCCTGTTGCAGGTCGAGCGGTGCAATCATGGTGCTTTGACAAATTGCAGCTGACCCAGTGCCTGTGTCGTTGGCTGCGAAATGACCTGCGACGGCAGATGCAAAATCAGCTGGCCGGACTGGCTGGCGCGGCCGCGCAGTTCAACGCGAGCACCGCTCGGGAAGGAGTCCGGGTTGAAGCGTAGATGAAACGGCAACACTTGATTGGTGCCGATCAGGCTGGAACTGGCGAGCAATTGCTGCGGGCGATCTTTCTCGTCGATCACCAGCAACGCCAGTTCGACTTCGGCGCCGGCCGGCACGCCTTGCAGGGTGCCGCTCAACTCACGTTGATACGCCGGCAGCGGTCCGAGGTTGGCCGACTCCTGCGCTTTTTTCTGCGCAGCTTGCGGTGCCGGGCCGGGTGTCGGTGGCTGGGGCTTGGGCGCATCGCTGCCGCAGGCCACCAGCAGGCTGAAAAGACTGAGCAAAACGAGCGGTCTTAAGGACATTTATGGCTCCAGCAAGATGAAATCCACGGATCAAGCGCTATAGCCGACTGTATACCGCAAACCCTATGGCTTGTCTTGCCACCGGGATGCGCTACCATGGCCCTCCCTTTTTTTGTTGCCTGCCACCATGCACTGTCCCTTCTGCGGTGCCAACGACACCAAGGTCATCGACTCGCGTCTGGTCGCCGAGGGCGAACAGGTGCGCCGCCGGCGTGAATGCCTGGCCTGCGGCGAGCGTTTCACGACGTTTGAGACCGCCGAACTGGTGTTGCCGCGCCTGATCAAAACCGACGGCAGTCGCCAGCCGTTCGACGAAGAAAAACTGCGTGCCGGCATGCAGCGAGCGCTGGAGAAGCGCCCGGTGAGTGTCGAGCGCCTCGAATCGTCGCTGGTGCACATCAAACACAAACTGCGCGCCACTGGCGAACGCGAGGTCAAATCCCTCGTGGTCGGTGAGCTGGTGATGGCCGAGCTGCAAAAGCTCGACGAAGTCGCCTATATCCGCTTCGCTTCGGTGTATCGCCGCTTCCAGGACCTCAACGAGTTCCGCGAAGAGATCGATCGCCTGGCCCGTGAGCCGGTGAAAGAATGAGCACACCCGCCGAACTCGCCATCCTCGACGCCCATTACATGGCCCGCGCGCTGGAACTGGCGCGCAAAGGTCATTACACGACGCATCCCAACCCGCGGGTCGGCTGTGTGATTGTGCGTGACGGGCAGATTGTCGGTGAAGGCTGGCATGAGCGCGCCGGTGAGCCTCACGCCGAAGTCCACGCCTTGCGCGCCGCCGGTGAATTGGCCCGGGGCGCCACGGCCTACGTGACACTTGAGCCTTGCAGCCATCACGGCCGCACGCCGCCCTGCGCCGATGCGCTGGTGACTGCCGGGGTTGCCCGTGTGGTCGCGGCGATGCAGGACCCGAACCCGGACGTCGCCGGTCGCGGTCTGCAACGTCTGGCCCAAGCCGGTATCGCCGCCGAAAGCGGCGTGCTGGAAGGCGAAGCGCGCAAGCTCAACGAAGGCTTCCTTAAGCGCATGGAACACGGCTTGCCGTTCGTGCGGGTCAAGTTGGCCATGAGCCTGGACGGTCGCACGGCGATGGAAAGCGGCGAGAGCCAGTGGATCACCGGCCCCGCCGCGCGTTCGGCGGTGCAGCGGCTGCGTGCCCAGGCCAGCGTGGTGCTGACCGGCGCCGACACGGTACTGGCGGACAACGCCCGTCTGACCGTGCGCGCTGACGAGTTGGGCCTGGATGCGCAGCAAACCGCGTTGGCCATGAGCCGTCCGCCGCTGCGCGTATTGATCGATGGTCGCCTGCGGGTGCCGCTGGATGCGCCGTTCTTCAAGGCCGGCCCGGCGCTGGTCGCCACCTGCGTGGCAGTGGAAGAACAGTACGCCAACGGCCCGGAATGCCTGATCGTGCCCGGCTACGATGGTCAGGTCGATCTGCGGCAATTGCTGGTCGAGCTCGCCGCCCGTGGCGTCAATGAGGTGTTGGTCGAAGCCGGCCCGCGCCTGGCGGGCGCATTCGCTCAGCAAGGCCTGGTGGATGAGTTCCAGATTTTCATCGCCGGCAAGTTTCTGGGTTCTTCGGCGCGACCGCTGCTCGACTGGCCGCTCGCGCAAATGAAGGATGCGCCCGAGCTTAAAATCACCGAAATTCGCGCGGTTGGCGATGACTGGCGGGTCACAGCCATTCCTTCGCCAGCCGCGAGCGTATAATTCCTGGCCGCAGCCTAGCGACGGCTTTGTTCTCGAGGAGGACCACATGTTTACCGGCATTATCGAATCCATCGGCAGTATTCGTGCATTGACCCCAAAAGGCGGAGATGTGCGGGTCCACGTAGAAACCGGCAAGCTCGACCTGAGCGACGTCAAGCTGGGTGACAGCATCGCGGTCAACGGCGTGTGCCTGACGGCGGTTGAACTGCCGGGCAACGGCTTTGCCGCCGACGTCAGCCGCGAAACCCTCGACTGCACCGCCATGAACGACCTCAAAAGCGGCAGCCCGGTGAACCTGGAAAAAGCCCTGACCCCGACCACTCGCCTCGGCGGGCATCTGGTCAGCGGTCACGTCGATGGCGTGGGTGAAGTGGTTGCCCGCACCGAAAACGCGCGTGCCGTGGAATTCCGCATCCGTGCGCCGAAAGAACTGGCCAAGTACATCGCCCATAAAGGCTCGATCACCGTCGACGGCACCAGCCTGACCGTGAACGCGGTCGATGGCGCCGAATTTATGCTGACGATCATCCCGCATACCCTGAGCGAAACCATCATGGCGTCGTACCAGCCAGGTCGCCGGGTGAATCTGGAAGTCGACTTGCTGGCCCGTTACCTGGAGCGCCTGCTGTTGGGCGACAAGGCCGCCGAGCCGAGCTCTTCGCAAAAGCCTGGCAGCACCATTACCGAAAGCTTTCTGGCCGCCAACGGCTACCTCAAATCCTGACCCAAGGGGGTGCCTTGTGGCGCTCAATAGCATCGAAGAACTGGTTGAAGACATCCGCCAAGGCAAGATGGTCATCCTCATGGATGACGAAGACCGCGAGAACGAAGGCGACCTGATCATGGCCGCCGAGTGCTGCAAGCCCGAGCACATCAATTTCATGGCCAAGCACGCCCGTGGCTTGATCTGCATGCCGATGAGCCGCGAGCGTTGCGAGCTGCTGAAGCTGCCGCTGATGGCGCCACGCAATGGTTCCGGTTTCGGCACCAAGTTCACCGTCTCCATCGAAGCCGCCGAAGGCGTGACCACCGGCATCTCCGCTGCCGATCGTGCGCGCACCGTGCAAGCCGCTGCCGCCAAAGACGCCAAGGCTGAAGACATCGTCAGCCCGGGTCACATCTTCCCGCTGATGGCCCAGGCCGGCGGCACCCTCGCTCGCGCAGGCCACACTGAAGCGGCCTGTGACCTGGCGCGCATGGCCGGTTTCGAGCCGAGCGGCGTGATCTGCGAAGTGATGAACGACGACGGCACCATGTCCCGTCGTGCTGAACTGGAAGCGTTCGCCGCTGAACACGACATCAAGATCGGCACCATCGCCGACCTGATCCACTACCGGATGATCCACGAACGTACCGTTCAGCGGATTGCCGAGCAGCCACTGGACAGCGAACTGGGCCAATTCAACCTGGTGACCTATCGTGATTCCGTGGAAGGCGACGTGCACATGGCACTGACCCTGGGCACTGTCTGCGCCGAAGAACCAACGCTGGTTCGGGTGCACAACATGGACCCCCTGCGCGACCTGTTGATGGTCAAGCAGCCGGGCCGCTGGAGCCTGCGCGCCGCCATGGCCGCGGTTGCCGAGGCTGGCAGCGGCGTGGTGCTGTTGCTCGGTCACCCGCTGGATGGCGACGTGTTGCTGGCGCACATCCGCGAAACCGCTGACCAGGCGGCGGTGAAAAAACCGACCACCTACAGCATCGTCGGTGCCGGTTCGCAGATCCTTCGGGACCTGGGCGTGCGCAAAATGCGTCTGATGAGTGCGCCAATGAAATTTAATGCGATATCCGGTTTCGATCTGGAAGTTGTAGAATACGTGCCCTCCGAATAATGACCGGTTATTTCCAGTCCTTGATTCGCGGTTAACACATCACTGAGGGACGCGTAGAAAACGCGTCCCGGCTCTTTAAGAGATCTAACGAATGACCCTGAAGACCATCGAAGGTACCTTCATCGCCCCTAAAGGCCGCTACGCTTTGGTAGTGGGCCGTTTCAACAGCTTCGTCGTTGAAAGTCTGGTCAGCGGTGCAGTGGATGCCCTGGTTCGCCACGGCGTAAGCGAAAGCGACATCACCATCATCCGCGCTCCTGGCGCCTTCGAAATTCCGCTGGTTGCGCAGAAAGTCGCTCAGAAGGGCGAATACGCGGCAATCATCGCCCTGGGCGCGGTCATTCGTGGCGGTACTCCGCACTTCGAATACGTGGCGGGCGAATGCACCAAGGGCCTGGCCCAGGTGTCCATGGAATTTGGCGTTCCAGTCGCGTTCGGCGTGCTGACCGTTGATTCCATCGAACAAGCCATCGAACGTTCCGGCACCAAAGCCGGTAACAAAGGTGCCGAAGCTGCCCTGTCCGCTCTGGAAATGGTCAGCCTGCTGGCGCAGTTGGAGGCCAAGTGATTAGCGACGAAAGCGATCGTTTCAACCCGCGCGATCCAAAGCCTGCGGATGCCGGCAAGCCATCGAAAAGCGTCAAGCGTCGCGAAGCCCGTCAGCTCGCAACTCAGGCGCTGTACCAATGGCACATGGCCAAGCAGTCGTTGAACGAGATCGAAGCGCAGTTTCGGGTCGATAACGATTTCAGTGATGTCGACGGTGCCTACTTCCGTGAAATCCTCCACGGGGTTCCGGCACAGAAGGACAAGATCGATGCGGCGCTCAAGCCTTGCCTCGACCTGACCATCGAAGAACTGGACCCGGTTGAACTGGCGGTATTGCGCCTGTCCACCTGGGAACTGCTCGAGCGCGTCGACGTGCCGTACCGCGTTGTGATCAACGAAGGTATCGAACTGGCAAAAGTCTTCGGTTCCACCGACGGCCACAAGTTCGTCAACGGTGTACTCGACAAGCTGGCCCCACGTCTGCGTGAAGCTGAAGTCAAGGCGTTCAAGCGCTAATTAGCGCTTGGGTCTGCGATGGGCGAGTTTGAGCTGATCCGCAATTTCTTCGCCGCCGCGCCTTGTGCGCAGGGCGGCGAAGGCGTTGCCCTTGGAATCGGCGATGACTGCGCCTTGCTGGCTGTTCCCCCCGGGGAGCAGTTGGCGATTTCTACCGATACGCTGGTGGCCGGTGTACATTTCGCCGACCCTTGCGATCCGTTTCTGCTCGGTCAGCGCTCGCTGGCCGTAGCGGTCAGCGATCTGGCCGCCATGGGCGCCACCCCCGTTGCCTTTACCCTTGCCCTGACCTTGCCGACGGTGACCGCCGATTGGCTGCAAGCCTATGCCCGTGGTTTGAACCTGATGGCGCAAGGCTGCGGCGTGGCGCTGGTGGGCGGCGATACCACCCGTGGGCCGCTGAGCCTGACCATGACCGTGTTTGGCCGTGTGCCGGTCGGTCAGGCGCTGACCCGCAGTGGCGCGAAGCCGGGCGATTTGTTGTGCGTCGGTGGCGAGTTGGGCAATGCGGCCGGGGCACTTCCACTGGTGCTTGGCCAGCGGATGACCGAGACGGCCATTGCCGAGCCATTGCTGGCGCACTACTGGGCGCCACAACCGCAACTCGCGTTGGGCCAGGCGTTGCGTGGCAAGGCGACATCGGCGCTCGATATCTCCGACGGCTTGCTCGCCGATTGCGGGCATATTGCGCTCGCCTCGCAGGTCGGCATTCAGGTCGAGCGTAGTAAGTTGCCTTTGTCGAAGGCATTGGTCGCCTTCCTCGGCCAGTCCGATGCTGAAATGGCTGCCCTGAGTGGCGGCGACGATTACGTGCTGGCCTTTACCCTGCCGTCCGTCGAATTGCCTGCCTTGCTGACCGATGGCTGGCCAATCCATGTGATCGGGCGCGTTGTGTCGGGGCAGGGCGTGCAACTGCTGGACGCCGCAGGACAAGACATCACCCCGCAAACCCGGGGCTATCAACATTTTCGGGAGACACCGTGACAGATCATCCCAAACAGGTCCCGGCGGAGTTCGTACCGCCATCGGTCTGGCGCAATCCCTGGCACTTCCTGGCGTTCGGCTTCGGCTCGGGCACCCTGCCAAAAGCACCGGGCACCTGGGGTTCGTTGGTTGCGCTACCTTTTATTCCGTTGTGGCAGATGCTGCCCGATTGGGGTTACTGGCTGATGCTCGGCATCACCATGCTGTTCGGCTTCTGGCTGTGCGGCAAAGTAGCCGACGATTTGCGAGTGCACGACCACGAGGGCATCGTCTGGGACGAAATGGTCGGGATGTGGATCACCCTGTGGCTGGTGCCGGAAGGTTGGTACTGGTTGCTGGCGGGTTTCCTGATGTTTCGCTTCTTCGACATTCTCAAGCCCTGGCCGATTCGCTGGATCGACCGGCATGTGCATGGCGGCGTCGGGATCATGCTCGACGACGTGTTGGCAGGCGTATTTGCCTGGTTGGCGATGCAAGGGCTGGTACGGATGTTCGCCTGATGGGCGAAGAGAGGGTTCAGGATGGCTCTGCGCGGGTTGGTGGTGATGTTTTTCGCCCTGTTTTGCTCGCTTGCACAGGCGGGGGACGAGCCGCCGACCGTGATTCATCTGGCCAGCGAAGAATGGGAAGACTACACCGCTGCTGACGGGCATGGCCTTGGCTGGGACGTGTTGCGGGCTATCTTCGAGCCGGCCGGGGTCAAGCTGGACATCCGCATTGAACCTTATACCCGCGCCGTGGGCCTGACCCAGCGCGGTGACGTGGATGCCTGTGTCGGCGCGTATCACAATGACGTCAGCGACCTGCTATATCCGCGCTGGAATTACGATACCGATCACATCTATGCCCTGGGCCTGGCCAGTCATCCGGTGCCGACCCCGCAGACCCTCGGCAACTATCGACTGGCCTGGGTCCGCGGTTACGAGTACCAGAATTACCTGCCCAACGTGCGTCGCTATAACGAGGTCATTCGGCGCACCGGCATTTTGTCGATGCTGATTCACGACCGCGCCGACTTTTACATCGATGCGCTGACCGAGATCGATTACGTCCTCAAGCGGGCCAAAGATCCCTCCCTGTTCCGTCGCACGCCTATCGCAGAATTGCCGCTTTACCTGTGCTTCGCCAATACGCCCAGGGCTCGTACGTTGATGGAGTTGTTTGACCAGCGCATGGATACGCTGGTGAAAAGCGGTCAGTTGAAGCCGATCTTCGAGCGCTGGAAACAGCCTTACCCCTTTGACGCGAACTGAACACATGTAGCCGCTGGCGAAGCCTGCGTTCGGCGGCGCAGCCGTCGTAAATTCAGGTGGCGCGGTGTATCAGACTGATCGAGTGTGCAGGTTTCACGACGGCTGCGCCGCCGAACGCAGGCTTCGCCAGCTGCTACAGGGGATCTGCACGCCGGGCGTCAGGCGTCTGAGATCTAACATTTTGATCGTTATGTCCCATAATTCAGCCTAAGCGTCTGTAGGAACCTGCTGTTACAATGCCGCGTCTGCGAATCTCCAGTAATTATGATCAGGAGCACACCGGTGCCTGTCGTTTTTGTCGCCGCTTCCAAGCTGCCAACGCCTTTTGCGCAATTCACCATGCATGGCTTTCTCGATGAAGCCACTGGCCGCGAGCATGTCGTGCTGAGCCTGGGTGATTTCGCCGACGGTGCCCCGGTACTCGGCCGGCTGCACTCCGAATGCCTGACGGGCGATGCCTTGTTCAGCCAGCGTTGCGACTGCGGTTCGCAACTTGAAGCCGCCTTGCAGGCCATCGCCCGTGAAGGCCGTGGCGTATTGCTGTATTTGCGCCAGGAAGGCCGTGGCATTGGCCTGCTGAACAAGATTCGCGCCTATGAGTTGCAGGACGGCGGTGCCGACACCGTTGAAGCCAACGAGCGTCTGGGCTTTGCTGCCGACCAGCGCGACTACGCCATGTGCCTGCCGATGCTTGAGCACCTGGGGGTGAAGTCCGTGCGCCTGATGACCAACAACCCACGCAAGGTCAAAGCCTTGACCGACATGGGCATCGTGGTTGCCGAGCGCGTGCCGCTGCACACCGGTCATAACCCGCACAACAAACTTTACCTGGCCACCAAGGCCAGCAAGCTCGACCACATGATGGGCAACGAGCATCAGGGCGAGGCGGATCGGGCGTGACCCGCGGTCAGGTTCGGCGTCGACTGTCGTTCAATTGGTGGCAATACCTGGCGTTGGCCTTGTTGCCGCTGTTCGTGATCAACGGTGTGTTTGGCCAGGGCGAGGCCATCCTGCCGGTGCTGGCGATGCCATTGTTCATCGCCGGTGTCGCCTCGATGTTTGTCAGCCTGAAGTTTTTCGGTGGCTACAAGCACGCGCTGATCGCCACTCAAAAAGCCCTCGACACCCCTGAAGAGCCCGCTGCCTGGATCGCCCTGGCCGCCAAGCGGCGTACCGCGTTCCTGGCGGCTGCATTGCCCGCCTGGATTGGCGCGCTGGCGGTATTCGTCGGCCTCGAAGCCGTGCCATTGGTGTTGCTGGCACTGTCGACCACGGTGTTGTTCTACCTCTACCGTATTCCGCGTCAACTCGGCTGATGTTGCGCTATTGGCTGGCGGTTTTGCTGCTGGCCGTCAGCGGTTCGGCGGCTGCCGTCGAACGAGTCGTCAGTCTGGCGCCGTCCCTCTCTGAAATCGTTGTCGAACTGGGATCAGCCGACCTGCTGGTCGGTGTCCTGGATGCCGGTGAGCGTCCCGCTGAACTCAAAGACCTGCCTTCGGTGGGCCGCTACGGTCAGTTGGATATGGAGCGCTTGCTCAGTCTCAAACCCGATTTGCTGTTGCTCTGGCCGGGCAGCGTTGGCCCGGCCCAGCGCGAGCAGCTCAAGCGATTGAACATCCCCACCTACGTCGCCGAACCGCATTCGCTGGAACAACTGACGGCGCAGATTGAAGCCATTGCCATGCAACTGGGCCGCCCGGAACGTGGACGTTCATTGGCTACCGATTTGCACCAGCGGCTGGAAACATTGCGTCTGCGCTATCGGCGAGACACGCCATTGCGGGTGTTCTATCAGGTGTGGGACCGGCCGTTGTACACCGTTGGTGGCGGTCAGATTATCAGCGATGCGTTGGCGGTCTGCGGCGCCCGCAACGTGTTTGCCGACCTGACATTGCCGGCACCGCAGGTCAGTGTCGAAGCGGTGTTGCAGCGTGATCCCGAGGTGATTCTGGCCAGTGATCAGGCGCAGTTGGACGCGTGGAAGGCGTGGTCGCAGGTCGCGGCGGTGAAGCAGGGGCAATTGTTGCTGGTAACGGACAAAGGCCTGGAGCGGCCGAGTGGACAAATGATCGAAGCGACGGCCAAGCTGTGCCAGTTGATCGTACCATCACGCTGATCGTTCCCGCGTTCTGCGTTGATCGTTCCCACGCTCTGCGTGGGAATGCCGCCACGGGATGTATTCCCACGCGGAGCGTGGGAACGATCAGGTGATCAAGTTAAATTGTCGGTGTCCAGGTCACCCCGAACATCAATGCCCGACCTTCTTCGCGGTACCCATACTGATTGCTGTCGTGGCTGTACAAGGCCCGGCTGTAGCCTTTGTCCAGCAGGTTATCGACCTTCAGCTCAAGCTTGATCTCACGATCGAGTTCCCAACTGCTGCGCAATCCGAGCAACGCATACCCACCCAACGGCTGCTCATTGTTCAAGTCGTC
Source organism: Pseudomonas sp. B21-040 (assembly GCF_024748695.1). Taxonomy (NCBI): domain Bacteria; kingdom Pseudomonadati; phylum Pseudomonadota; class Gammaproteobacteria; order Pseudomonadales; family Pseudomonadaceae; genus Pseudomonas; species Pseudomonas sp. B21-040. The sequence continues at coordinate 5,928,560 of NZ_CP087176.1, read as the reverse complement.
GTAGCTGCTGCTGACGGCTTGCCAACTGGCACCGAGACCGAGGCGATCAAACTGTCGATCCAGGTCCAGACTCAACGTCCGTCGTGCCCGGCGAGCCAAGGTGTGGCCGGTGTCGCGATCGCGAGGGTCGATGATTGCGACGCCAAGGTTGCTCTGCCAGCCGAACAACTCCTGTTTCAACGCAGCTTCAAACCCGTTGATCCGTGCTGAAGCGACGTTCTCTGGCCGAGAGTTGCTGCCGAAAATAATCGCGTCTTCGAGGTCCGTGCGGTATAGCGACGCTTCCAGTCGACTGGTTTCAGTCAACTGGCTGCGCCATTGCAGTTCATAGCTTTTCGACGTTTCAGGTTTCAGGTCCGGGTTGCTGAAATCCGGGTAGTACAAGTCATTGAACGTCGGCGCACGAAAGCCTTCGCTGTAGCTCAGCAGTACGTCGTTGTCCGGGTTCAGCGGCAAAGTGAAGGTGCCGCTCCAGCTGTTCTGACTCCCAAACTGCTGGTTCTCGTCGTGGCGCAGGCCCAGCTCAGTGGAAAAACTGTCCGCACGGTAGTGATGCTGGAAAAATGCCGCGCGGTTCCAGCGACTGTCTTCATCGAAGGCCGTGCTGCTGTTGACCCTGTCTTCGTACCAGTCGCCGCCCAGGAGCAGGTTGTTACGGTCGTTGAGCGTCAGGTCGTTCTGCCAGTTCACCGAGTCGCGGTAGGTGTTGAATACGCTGCGTTCATCGCTGAGCTTGTCTGAGGTTTTCTCGCGGTTTTCGCTATGGCCGAATTCGAGGCGGGTTTTCCAGGCGTCGTTGACCCGTGCATCGACGTAACTGCTGACGCTGCTCACGGCGAAATCGCTGGAAGGCTGCTGCTGGACCGACTCGAAAGTGGTGGTGTCGAAGCGGCCAAACGGGTTGTCGAACTCGCTTTTGCCCCGGTTATCCAAGACGTTGGCGCCGATTTCGAGATCGTCGGTGAGCGCGTGGCTCACGCTGAAACTGACCGATTGATTGCGGTACTCATCGTGATCGCCATCACTGGGAAACGACTGCTGCGTGCGATTGATCCCGGCGGTTTCATTGAGGCTGGCACCGAGATTGAAGCGGGTTTTCTCATCGCCGCCGGACAGCCCGAGGCTGCGTTCCCAGGTCTGGTAACTGCCAAATCCCACGTGCATCCGCGGTTGCAGGCCTTGCTCGTCACCACGGCGGGTGAAGATCTGAATCACCCCGCCGATAGCGTCGCTGCCATAAATCACCGAACGGGAGCCGCGCAGCACTTCCACGCGCTCGACCTGTTCGATGTTGATGTGCTGCAGGTTGCTGTCGCCCGACGTCGAATTGCCGATGCGCTGACCGTCCACCAGCACCAGACTTTGCGCCGACTGAGTGCCGCGAATGTAAACCCCCGGCAGACTGCCGCGCCCGCCGGTTTGCGTAACTTGCACACCCGGCACCCGGCTGAGCAGGTCGGTGATGCTGTTCGGCTGCAGGCGGTCGATGTCTTCGCGGGTGAATACCGTGTTGGCGGCGCTGCTGTCGTTGCGCGCTTCAACCTGACGGTTGGCAGTGATCAGAACGTCCGGCAGCTTCAGGGCTTGATCGCGTTCGAAGGTATCGGCCAGCAGCTGGCCGGCCGGCAGCAGGGTCAGCGTCAGGGCGAGGGGGGAGAGTTTCATTGGCAATCCGTTGGCTCGTTCTAGCGAACACAATTTTGATAGGTCCACAAAACACTGTGGGAGCGGCGGTGCGGCGATCCGACTTGCCCGCGAAGGCGTCGGCACGATCAACATTGAAGTTGGATGTGCCGGCCTTTTCGCGGGCAAGTCGGATCGCCGCACCGCTGCTCCCACAGGGAGAGTGTATTTAGCGGTTCAGCAGTTGCAGGCGTTCGCGGATCGAAGCTTCGATCCCGGCCTCGTCCAGCCCGCACTCGGCCAGCATCTGCGCAGGCTTGGCGTGTTCGACGTAGAGGTCCGGCAAGCCCAGGTGCAGCACCGACTTGAGGATGTTCTCGCGCGCCAGGAATTCACTGACCGCGGCACCGGCACCGCCCATGATCGCGTTTTCTTCGATGGTCACCAGCAGCTCATGGCTGGCGGCGATGTCACGAACCAGCGCTTCATCCAGCGGTTTGACGAAACGCATGTCGACCACGGTCGCATCCAGCGTCTCGGCGACTTTCAGCGCCTCGGCCAGTTGCACGCCGAACACCAGCAGGGCGGCTTTGTTGCCCTGACGACGAACGATGCCTTTGCCGATTTCGATCGGTTGCAGGTCCTTCTCGATGGGCGCGTTCGGCCCCGAACCGCGCGGATAGCGCACTGCCGCCGGGCCGTTGTAGAGGTGGCCGGTGGTGAGCATTTTACGCAATTCGTTTTCGTCGCTCGGGGTCATCACCAGCATGCCGGGGATGCAGCGCAGGAACGACAGGTCGAAGCTGCCGGCGTGCGTCGGGCCGTCTTCGCCCACCAGACCGGCGCGGTCGATGGCGAACAGCACGTCGAGGTTTTGCACCGCGACGTCATGGATCAATTGGTCGTAGCCGCGTTGCAGGAAGGTCGAGTAAATCGCCACCACCGGTTTCGCGCCTTCGCAGGCCATGCCGGCGGCGAGGGTTACTGCGTGTTGTTCGGCAATCGCCACGTCGAAGTAGCGCAGCGGGAATCGTTCGCTGAACGCCACCAGGTCCGAGCCTTCTTTCATCGCCGGGGTGATGCCGACCAGGCGTGGATCGGACGCGGCCATGTCGCACAGCCATTCGCCAAAGACCGCCGAATACTTCGGCCCGCCGGCTTTCTTCGGCGCGGCGGCCGGTGCGTCCAGCGGTTCGAGTTTGGTGATGGCGTGGTAACCGATCGGGTCGACTTCAGCGGGGGCGAAGCCTTTGCCTTTCTTGGTGACGACGTGCAGGAACTGCGGGCCCTTGAGGTCGCGCATGTTGCGCAACGTGGCGATCAGGGTCGGCAGGTCGTGGCCATCGATCGGGCCGATGTAGTTCCAGCCCAGCTCTTCGAACAGCGTGCCGGGTACCAGCATGCCTTTTGCGTATTCTTCGGTGCGACGGGCGATTTCCCAGGCGCCTGGAAGACGCGAGAGAACTTTTTTGCTGCCCTCACGCATGCTCGCATAAGTGCGGCTGGAAAGAATTTTCGCCAGGTAGTTCGACAGCCCGCCGACGTTGCGCGAGATCGACATGTCGTTGTCGTTGAGGATCACCAGCATGTTGGCGTCCACTTCCGGCGCATGGTTCAGCGCCTCGAACGCCATGCCGGCGGTCAACGCGCCGTCGCCAATCACTGCAATCGCCTTGCGATCGCTGTTTTGCAGACGGGCGGCAATCGCCATGCCCAGTGCAGCGCTGATCGAGGTGCTGGAGTGGCCGACGCCAAAGGTGTCGTACTCGCTCTCGGAACGACGCGGGAAGGCGGCGACGCCATCCTTCTGGCGCAGGGTGCCCATGCGCTCGCGACGGCCGGTGAGGATTTTGTGCGGATAAGCCTGATGACCCACGTCCCACACCAACCGGTCGTCCGGGGTGTCAAAGACGTAATGCAGCGCGATGGTCAGCTCGATGACGCCCAGGCCGGCGCCGAAATGCCCGCCGGTCTGACCGACCGTGTAGAGCAATTCCAGGCGCAACTCATCGGCCAGGGTTTCCAGCTCGGCTTCGCCTAACCGGCGCAGGCCGTCCGGCGTGTTGGCGCGGTCGAGCAGGGGCGTGGTCGGGCGTTTGCGGGGAATCTCATGAAACGTCGTGGGCATCAGGCGAATCGTTATAGGTATAAAAGATGCGGCAGTTTACCTGATGCTTCGCCCCCTGCCCACGCGTTGGTCTTAACTTGGCCGATACGCTGTCAGCTACGCCGTTCGACGATGTAGCGGGCCAGATCGCGCAAGGGCTCGGCGGCCGCGTCAAACGGTCGCAGCGCGTGCAGGGCCTGGTCGCGCAGTTCCAGCGCGTAGGCCTTGGCCGCGTCAAGACCGAGCAGCGCCGGGTAGGTCGGCTTGTCGCGAGCGATGTCAGCGCCCTGGCGCTTGCCGAGGGTTTCGGTATCGCTTTCGACGTCGAGAATGTCGTCCTGGACCTGAAACGCCAGGCCGATGGCTTGTGCATACGTTTGCAGCGCTTTGAGTTCGTCCTTCTCGGCGCGGCCGCTGGCCAGGGCGCCGAGTTTGACGCTGACTTCGATCAGCGCGCCGGTCTTGTGCCGGTGCATGTACTCAAGGGCTTTTTGATCGAGCTTGAGGCCAACCGAGCCGAGGTCGATGGCTTGACCGCCGACCATGCCCGCCGGGCCTGCCGCGACGGCCAGTGCGCTGACCATCTGCAGGCGGATCTCGGCGTCAGCTTCGTTCAGGTGCGGGGCAAGCAGGGCGCTGAAGGCCAGGCTCTGCAAGCCGTCGCCAGCGAGGATGGCGCAGGCTTCATCGAATTTCTTGTGCGTGGTCGGCTGGCCGCGACGCAGATCGTCATCGTCCATGGCCGGCAAATCGTCGTGCACCAGAGAATACGCGTGGATCAGCTCCACCGCGCAGGCCGCACCGTTGGCTTGCTCGGCCTTGCCACCCAATGCTTCGCAGGCGGCATAGGCCAGCAGCGGGCGTACGCGTTTGCCGCCATTCATCACGCTATAGCGCATGGCTTCATAGAGGCGGGCGAGTTCAGGGCCTGGCGCGTTGAACAGGGTTTCCAGGGCCGCGTTGACCCGGGCCTGGCTGGTCGCAGAGTACGCTGCAATCATTCTGGCTGATCCGCGTCGAAGGGTTCCTCGGCCAACTCGCCATCACGCTCGAGCAGCACTTGAACCTTTTGCTCGGCCTGGGCCAGCGCCGCCTGGCAATCGCGAGTCAGACCGATGCCTTGCTCGAAAGCCGTCAGCGAGTCTTCCAGCGACAATTCGCCGTTCTCCAGACGCTCCACCAGCGTTTGCAGGTCAGCGAGAGATTGTTCGAAATCCAGTGCAGCTTTTTTGCGGGCCATGGCGGCTATTTCCGGTTGACGTTAAACCGGCGCGACACTAGCAGACATGGGGGTTATGGGCAAATGAGCAGGGCAGTTCTGCCACAGTGCCGGCGGCAACCGTTTCAACTGCGACGCAGGCTTCGCCAGCTGCTACAGGTCACCTTATGGCTTAATTATGTTGAGTCATCCGGATAGTGGACTTGATAGCGGGTACTACGCCCACCGCCGGGCAGGCGTTGCAGGCAACCCTTCTCCAGCAACTCAGCCAAATGACGGGTCGCGGTGGCTTTCGATACTTTCGCCACAGCTTGATATTGAGCCGCACTGATCCCGTCCTCGAAGCCTCGCTCACCACCGTCCAGCAAGCGATTCAGTACCTTAATCTGCTCGGCTGACAATTTTGAGTCCCGATGCGCCTGCCAGAAGCGCGCCTTGCCCAGTACCGCTTCGATTCGCGTCATGGCCTGCTGCAAGCTGCGCAGCAGTGTTTGCAGAAACCATTGCAGCCACTCGGTAATGTCCGTGGAGCTTTTCTGGCTGGTTTCCAGCACTCGGTAATAGCTGGAGCGGTCCTCCAGGATGCTCGCCGACATGGCGTAGAACCGGATCGCCTGCGCCTCTCCCTGAGCCAGGGCGAGATCGGTAATGGTTCGCGTGAGGCGACCATTGCCATCGTCAAAGGGGTGCAAGGTGACGAACCAGAAGTGCGCGATGCCGGCCCGCAGCAATGGATCGAGCCCGTTCTGCTTCTGGCTGGCTTCAAACCAGGCAAGAAACGTATCGAGCTGCTGTTCAAGCCCAGGCCGTGGCGGTGCTTCGAAGTGAATGGTCGGTTTGTCCAGTCGCCCGGACACCACCTGCATCGGTTCATCGCCGCGCAGTTCGCCGATTCGGATCGCCCGGGCGGCGAAGTTCATGTCCTGATCCGGAAACAGCCATGTATGCCATTCCAGTAACCGCGGCAGTGTCAGCGGTTGCGCAAAGTGCTGAGTGGCATCGAGCATTAACTGCGCCAGCCCTTCGCTGCGTTGGCTGACTTTATCGCCATTGACCACCTCCAGACCCAGGCGCCGCGCCAGCGATGAGCGGACCGAGCCCACATTGAGCTGTTCGCCCTCAATGGCTGAAGACGTCACGATGTTTTGTAACAGCGCATCCAGTTCGTTCTGTGCGCTGAGTGAGCTATCTACGGAACTGGCCATGCCCATCAACTGACCTTGCGCCTGCACGCACTCACGCAATAGCGGCGTCAGGCGTTCGGATTGCCAAGTGAAATTCGGCCATTCGGGCTGTTGCCAAATCCAGTGAGGTGCCATGACCACGGGTAACTCCAGAGTGAATGAGCCGAATAATAGTCTTATTCGGCTCATGTTGTGAGCCGAATAAGATCGCTATTCGGCTCACGCCCCAAACTTCTTCGTGATGGCTACAACAAATCAAGATGTATCTGATTGTTAAAAAACTGCCGAATCGCTAACCTTCGCGCCAACTACGACCCAATAGTCACGGGTCTTTTTGACGAAACGCAGTATTTGGATCTGTAACGCGCCGAGGATCGGGCGCAAGGTTTCGTTATGCATGGCAGGAGGCGTCACATGCGTTCACTTCTTTTGCTGCTGATAGGGCTGGTCTGCGCGAGCGCGGCCTTGGCCGAGCCTGCGGCCGTGCTGTCGGAGCCGGTCGGTGGCTGGCGCTTCAACGGCCTGCTCGACCGCAGCGAAAATCCTCAAGTCGCCTACCCCACGCCACCCATCGACCGAGGGGTGCAGCGCAATCGCACGATGATCGAAGGCCAGCTCAAGGCCTTGGGCACTCAGCGCGGGCCGCACACGTTGGCGGTCAATGGCAATCCTTTGAATCTGTACACCGACGAGCAGGGGCGGTTTGCCCGGCCGTATGCGTTCGGCGCCGGTTCCAACAGCGTCGAAGTGCGCAGTGCCGAAGGTCAGTCGCTCAAGCGCGTTCAATTCTATGAAGCCAACAACCTGCGCACCCCGGCACGGATTCGTGTGGTGTTGGGTTGGGATGATCCGAAAGCCGAACTCGACCTGCACATTGTCACCCCCGACGGTCAGCATGCGTTCTGGGCTCATCCGGCATTGACCAATGGCGGCGGCCTGGACCCGGACGGTGTCGACGGCCCCGGTCCGGAAATGTTCACCATGACCGCGCCGCTGCGTGGCACCTATCTGGTTTACGTGAACTATTGGGGCAACTTCGGCAACGGCGGCTATAACTTCGATGAGACCAGCAACCAGAACGAGGTGATTACCTCGCAGATCAACCTGGTGCTCAACGAAAACACCGTCGACGAAAAACGCGAGACCTTCATCGTGCCCCTGCGGGCCATCGGTGACCTGCTGCTGGTCAAGACTTTCAACTATTAAGCATCCCGCTCCACGGATGAATTGCTGAACTTTGGGAACATGAGCGTAAACATGAGCGAAAAGACTGTTTCCCCGGCCGCTGAAACGCCTGCTGCCAAAACTCCTCGCCGCTGGCCGGCGCTGCTGGTCGGGCTGTGCCTGGTGGCGGGCGTGGCGGGCGGTCTGGGCTGGTTCATGCACAAACCCAAGTTGCCGGTGGCGGCGCTGGCCAGTGACAAACTGGGCATGAGTCGGCCGGACGGCCTGCTCGAAACCCGCTCCTTGAGCCAATTGCCCAAGGACTTGCTGGCGGTGCCGTTCCTCAAGGAAACCCTGACCGAAGATTTCGTCTTCTATTACGAAGCGCATGCGGATCGCCTGGGGTTAATCGGCAGCCTGCGGCGGATAATCTACGAGCATGACCTCAAATTGCAGGACAGCCTGATCGAGCAACTGTTCGATCAACCGGCCGACGTGGCGCTGTGGCGCGGGGCGGATGGCCGGCTCAAGGATTTCCTGCTGGTGATGGATCGCGGCGGTCTGGCCAAGGTGCTGGAACCGCTGGCCAAAGTGGCGCTGGACGATGCGCAACTGACAACGCTTGGCGAGGTGAAAGTCGGCACCGACGAGGTGGCGCTGTACCAGCTCACCTACAACAACAGCAAAGCGCTGGTGTTCGCCTCCCATGGCGACAAACTGGTGGTGCTGTCCAATCCCGCCAAACTCTATGACCCGGCCAATGGTCCGAGTGAAGAGCCGGGCAGTGTCTCGACCCTGGCGCTGGCGGCATTGCTCAATGGCGACAAACTGTTCCCGGAGGCGTTCGGCCTGCCACCGCGCGCACCGGAAGTGAAGCAACGCCTGTCGGTCAATTCCAGCGTCCTGGCCATGGGGTATCAGCGCTTCATCCCGAACTTCGCCGGCGTCCGTTTCGACATGGACGACAAGGGCTGGCACAGCTTCCTCGCCCTGGATGAACTGGAGGATCAGCCGGACTTCGACTTCAAGCCGATCTGGCAAGCCATGCCGATGGGCGCCAGTGCCTGCGTGGCTTTGCCGCTCGCCGCCGAACAACAGAAACCGTTGCTGGTGAAACTCGGCGCCGAAGAACCGGTGGCCGAGGCCCTGACCGAACACATGGCCGGCGCGGCGGGCCTGTGCTGGTACGCCGATTCTCGTCTCTACACACCGTTGCTGGTGGCCAGCCTGAACGACAAGGGCAGCGCTAAACTCGATGCGGACCTGGGCACTTTGTTCGGCTCGATGGTCGGTGCCTTTGAACCCAACGTTGAAGAACACGCCTTCCCGGTGGTCGAGAAACAGACCGACCAAACTCATCAATGGCTGCGTCAGGTCAGCTCCAACTTCGGTCCTTATAAAGCCAAGGAGGCGCAAGACCCGGAAGCGATCTCCGGCAAGGCTTTCATGAAAGTCAGCCTCGCGCGTCACGGCTCGACGCTGCTGTTCTCCCTCGACGACAAACTCGTCGACAAGGCCCTCGGCACCCTCGACAAGCGCTTCCCGCCGATGGCCGACGTGGTGCCCAAAGACCTGCTGATGCCGATGTACTTCGGTCCGGATTCCATGGCGCAACTGATGCAACAGGAAACCCTCGACAGCCTGCCGCAAGACATGGAGCCGGTGTTTTACAACGCCGCGCAAACCTACCTGATCCCGAAACTGCGCAAGCTCGGTGGTTATGGCAAGTACGCCCTGACCTTGCCTGAAGGCAGCGAGCCCGACGGCCACTGGCAATGGCTGCCGCTGGAGTGGAAAGCCCTGTGACCGCACTCATCCGAGGCCTCGGCTTGCTGGCGATGTTGCTGGGCAGTCGCGCCTTTGCCACTGAGGCGGCGCCGCTGGACCCGCAGCAGTCCCAGGTGTTTCGCGCCTGGTTTGTGCGCATCGCCCAGGAGCAACTGACCCAAGGCCCAAGCCCGCGCTGGTATCAGCAGGACTGTGCCGGGCTGGTGCGTTTCGCGGCCAACGAAGCGCTGAAAGTCCACGACGATAAATGGCTGCGCAGCAACGGCTTGTCCAATCGCTATCTGCCGCCAGAGCTGCAATTGAGCGAGGCCCAGCGCGGCCTCGCCCAGCAATGGCAGCAGGGCGGTGGCAAGGTCGGGCCGTACGTCAACGCGATCAAACTGATTCAGTTCAACAGTCATCTGGTGGGCCGTGACGTGGCGCAAGCCCGGCCCGGCGACCTGATGTTTTTCGATCAGGGCGACGACCAGCACCTGATGATCTGGATGGGCCGCTACATCGCCTATCACACCGGCACCACCACCCCCACTGACAACGGCATGCGTTCGGCAAGCCTGCAGCAACTCATGACATGGAAGGACACCCGATGGATACCCGACGCAGCCAACCCCAACTTCATCGGCGTCTATCGACTGAACTTTCTCTCCCAATGACCGGTGCCCGCATGCTGCGTTTTCTGCCTCTACTGTTGGTATTAGTGCTGCCTTTTTCGGCGGTCAATGCCGAAGACACCGTCGAGCCGAGCGGCTATACGCCGGTGGCCGGCGAAAGCTTTTTCCTGCTGGCCGACAGCAGTTTCGCCAGTGACGAACAGGCCATGGTGCGCCTCGAAGCGCCGGGTCGCGATTACCGTCGGTTCCGCATGGAGCCTTATGGCGGCGCCGACATTCGCGTGTACCGCATCGACAAACCGCTGGATTTTCTCAAGCGCCAGAAGAACCTGCACCGCGTGGTCAGCGATGGTCAGTTCAAGGGTGAAGGCCTGTCGAATACCCTCGCGTACCTGTGGGACAACTGGTACCGAAAATCCCGTCGCGTGATGCAGCGGGCGTTCTCCTACGAGTCGCGTCAACAGGTCACCGAGGAAGTGCCGGAACTGAAGATGGGCAATGCGATGTCGGCGCCAACGCCCTACGACGCTCAGCCACAATTCGCCCTGATCCCGGGCCTGCCGGTGGTCAGTCAATTCCGCTATCCGCTGTGGCAAGCCAAACCGATCCAGCCACCGACCGGGGTGAACCTGGCCGGCTCTTCCAGTGAGTTCGTCAGCGTTGCACCGGGCAATGTGTACATCCCGTTGGGCAACCTGAAACCGGGTCTGTATCTGGTGGAAGCGTTGATCGGCAAATACCGTGCGACGACCATGGTGTTTGTCTCGAACACCGTGGCCGTGAGCAAGATTGCCGGTGATGAACTGCTGGTCTGGGCCGCGCGCAAACACGAAGGCAGTTCGGTGCCCAAGGTCAATGTGCTGTGGACCGATGGCCTCGGCGTAATGAGCAGCGGCGCCACCGATGCCGATGGTTTGCTGCGTCTGAAACACGTCAGTCCCGAGCGTTCGTTCGTGATTGGCGAGGACGAAGAGGGCGGGGTGTTTGTCTCCGAGAACTTCTACTACGACAGCGAAATCTACGACACTAAACTCTACGCCTTCACCGACCGGCCGCTGTATCGGCCGGGGGATTGGGTGTCGCTGAAAATCGTCGGGCGCGAGTTCAAGAATGCCCGGGATTCAGTGGCACCGAGCGCTGCCGACGTCAACGTGACCGTGCTCGATGCCACTGGCACGGCGCTGCAATCGCTGGCGCTGAAACTCGATTCCAAGTCCGGCACACAAGGTCGCTTCCAGTTGCCGGACAACGCGGTGGCGGGCGGTTATGAGCTGCGTTTCAGCTACAAGGATCAGGCTTACAGCAGCGCGTTCCGGGTCGCCGAATACATCAAGCCGCACTTCGAGATTTCGCTGAACCTGGCCAAACAGGATTACCGCACCGGCGAACCGGTCAAGGGCAGCCTGGTGTTGTTGTACCCGGACGGCAAACCGGTGGCCAATGCCAAATTGAGCCTCAGCCTGCGTGCCCAGCAATTGTCGATGGTCGACAACGAGCTGCAATACCTCGGGCAATTCCCGGTTGAGTTGACCAGCACCGAACTGACCACCGACGCCAAGGGCAACGCGACCCTCGACCTGCCGGCCGCCGAGAAGCCGAGCCGCTACATGCTCACCGTTTTCGCCAGCGATGGCGCTGCGTATCGGGTCAAGACCACCAAGGAAATCCTCATCGACCGTGGCGCGGCAAGCTTCAGCCTGAGTGCGCCGCGTCGCTTCAGCGCGGTAGGCGACAAGGTTGCTTTCAGCTACGTCAATGAAGGCGCCAACGAGCAGAGCAAAGCGGTGACGCCGAGCAGCTACAGCTGGGTGCGTCTGGAGGACCAGACCACTGGCGAGGGCAAACTCGCGGCCACCGATAAAAGCTTCACTCTGGCCTTCGACCGTCCGGGCACTTACAACCTGACGTTGAAGGATGAGCATGGCCGCGTGATTGGCGCGACCGGTCATTCGGTCACCGGCGACGGCGTCAAAGCCGTGCCGGGCACCGTGGAAATCGTCCTCGATAAACCCGAGTACAAGGCCGGCGACGAAGCCCTGGCATTGATCACGTTCCCGGAGCCGATCAGCGATGCGCTGCTGTCACTGGAGCGCGACAAGGTCGAGGCCACGGCGTTGCTGTCCAAGGGCGGTGACTGGTTGAAGATGGAAAAACTCAGCGACACCCAGTACCGCGCGCGCATCCCGGTGAAGGACAGTTTTGCGCCGAACCTGACCTTCTCCGTGCTGTACACCAAGGGCGGCCAGTACAGCTTCCAGAACGCCGGCATCAAAGTGATTGCACCGCAAATCGACGTGGCCATCGCCACCGATAAAGAGACGTATCAGCCCGGCGATACCGTGTCGGTCGACCTGACCACGCAGTTCGCCGGCAAGCCGATTCCGGCGCACCTGACCGTCAGCGTGGTCGACGAAATGGTCTACGCGCTGCAACCGGAAGTCGCGCCGACCATCGACCAGTTCTTCTATCACCCGCGTCGTAACAACGTGCGCACCAGCGCCAGCCTGTCGTTCATCAGCTACGACGTTGCACTGCCGGGCAGCCCGGGCGCACCGGGCAAAGCCAACCGCAGTGAGCGCGGGGTGAAAGTGCTGGAGCGGCCGCGTCGTGAAGACGTCGATACCGCCGCGTGGCAGCCGGAACTGCTGACCGATGCCAACGGCAAAACCCGCTTCACCTTCAAGATGCCGGACTCGCTGACTCGCTGGCGCATTACCGCCCGGGCCATCGCCGATGACGGTCAGGTCGGGCAGAAGAAACAGTTCGTGCGCTCGGAAAAACCGCTGTATCTGAAGTGGAGCGGCCCGACCAAATTCCGTAGCGGCGACCAGCCTTCGCTCGGTGTTTTCGCCTTCAGCCAGGCAGAAAAGCCGGTCAAGGCTGAGCTGGTGATTCACTTCGCAGGCACCGAACAACGCGTGCCGGTGACGCTGAACAACGGCATCAACTACATCGCACTGCCCGCGTTCGCCTTGGCTAACGGTGAGTGGACCGCTGAGCTGGTACAGGACGGCAAAACCGCCGACGCTTTGGCTGTGCGTCTGACCGCGACCGGCGAAGGTTGGCAGGTCACACAAAGCCAAAGCCTGGACGTGGCCAGTGGCAATACGCCGCTGACATTGCCGGCAGACGCCAGCGACATTCGCCTGCGTCTGGATGACAGCCCGCAAGCGCTGTTCCGTTCGGCGCTGGATGATCTGTTGAGCTACCCGTACGGTGGCGTCGAACAGACGTCCAGCCAGTTGTTGCCGCTGAGCATCGCTTACCCGACCTTGTCGTCGAATCCGCAAATCCGTGATCGCTTGCGTTTGATCATGCAGAACAGCCGTCTGCGTCTGGTGCAAATGGCCGGGCCATCCGCGAGCTTCACCTGGTGGGGCATGGACGGCGAACCGGATGCCTTCCTCACCGCTTACGCCTACTACGCCGACTGGAATGCCAGCAAAGTGCTGGATCTGAGCCTGCCGCCGGAGCATTGGCAGCGGGTGCTGGAGGTCTATGCCAAGCAAGCCAAGAACACGCCGCTGTTGCAGCGCGCGCTGATCCTGTCGTTCGCCAAACAAATGCAATTGCCGGTGAACACCTTGCTCAGCGGCTTGATGGACGATCTGGCGAAAGCCGGCGAGGGCAATGCCGCCAACCTGATGGAGGACGGCGAAGACAGCCTCGTCATGAGTGATCCGGATTCGGCGCTGGGCCTGGCCGCAGCACGTACCTTGACCGCCTCGTTGGCCAAGCAGTCGAAGGTCGCTCTGCCGGACGCGTTCAATCGGCAACTGGCGGCTGCGCAGCAACGGTTGGCGGTCAGTTCCCAGCCATTTGCCGAAGCGCTGAACCTGTCGCTGCAAGCCTTCGATCAGGCTCACGCGACAGCGCTGTTGCAACGGTTGCTGCCACAGCAATCGACGCTGGAGCGCGCCCTGGCGCTGACCTGGTTGCAACGCAGCATCGAGCAGGCGTCGCCGACCATCGCCCTGGCACCGGGCGAAGGCTGGAAGAAAAACTACGGTGATACCGGTGAGATGTACTGGACGTGGCAGGGCGCTACGCCTGTGCCGGCGGTGTTGTCGTTGAGTGGGGAGCAAGAGCGTCCCTTGCGTGCCGCGCTGAGCTTCCAGACCAGGCAACCTGCGGTTGATCCGATGGCCGTGACCATCACCCGTCGCCTGTCGCGTCTGGTGCCGGGTGACGAAGCCTTCACCTTCAAACTCGAAGCGGTCGGCTCCCAGCCGTTGTCCAGTGACAGTCTGTACCTGGACGAAGTCATCGTTACCAGCAAAGCCGCCAAACCGCTGCGTTACGGCATGCTCGAAGTGCCGTTGCCGCCGGGTGCCGATGTAGAGCGCACGACGTGGGGCATCAAGCTGATGGGCAAGGCGGGTACCGAACCGACTTCGCTGGAAAAAGCGCGTTTTGAACCGGGGCAAATGGCCTATGCCATTCCGGTGGATGCCTTGAGCGGTGAGTTGCGCCTGCGGCATCTGGTGCGTTTCTCGCAGAAAGGCCAGTTCAACCTGCCGCCGGTGCGTTTCACTCAGGTCTACGCGCCGCAACATCAAGCGCAGGAGCAGAAACCGGCCCTGGGCCAGGTCACGGTCAACTGACATGACCCGACCTCTGGTCTGGTTACTGCTGTGTTTGATCCCTGCGCTGGCGACAGCGCAGGACGAACTATTGCGGCTGGGCTTTAACGGTGAATTGCTGTCGCTGAGCCGGACTCAGGTGATAGCCCGCGAGCCCATGCCCGCTGATTTTCAAGCGCCGCTGGGCAGTCTGTGGAAGTTGTTCGTTTATGGCTGGCTGGTGGATACCGGCGCCCATGAATCGCCTTATGAGTGTCACGGCCAGTCGAAGGACGAAGTGTATTGCTGCACGGCCGGCGGAAAAATTGAGCGCGATCAGGCGTTGGTCAAATCCTGCGGCTTGTACTTTGAGCCGGCGCGTCTGGGCATTGTTTCTGCTGATTGGCGCCAGTATTGGCAAAACCGACAAGCACCGGAGTGGCTACTGGACTTGCCATCGTTAAAGCCTTCCACGCGAGTTTCCGTCGCTGAATTGCTCAAGGTGCTGGCCGTGATGCCGGCGCAGGATCAGGCGCGGCGAGTGTTGCTGGACGTGGTGCTCAATGCCGCTGATGGCAATGTCGTGGGGGAACTCGGGGGCCGCTTGCGGGTGAAAACCTGGAGCTGGTTGGGCGATCAGGACCCGTCGTCGCGTCAGGGCGGGTTTGCCGGTTGGACCGCTGCTGGCGCGCCGATCTGGGCCGGTGGGCGCGGGACCAGTCAAATGGTGCTGCGCCATTACGGTCAGGCGTTGTCGTCGGTGTTGCCGGTTGATTGGCCCCTGGAGGCGGGGCGCTGCGTTGAAGTCGGGCTATTTTCTCGCTACCCGATCGGGCGCGTTCTGGCGGGTGATCGTGTTGTTGATTCGGGGCCATTGCAGGGCGACTATCGCGTTGAATTCAGCAACGGCAACCAACTCGATATTCACAGCGACGGCGAACTGTTTCTGCTCAAGGACAAGCTCGTCGCCCGTCTGGATCGTGAAGAGTACGTCGCTCGTGTCCTTCAGCGTGAAGCCAAACCGGAACCCCTCGAAGCCGCCAAAGCCCTGGCCATTGCCATCCGCACCTACTTGCTGCAAAACGCCACCCGCAACGGCGACTGCCTGAGTATCGACGACAGCAGCAGCCGTCAACGCGTCGCCCCGCGACCAGCCACCGCCGAATCGCGCCACATCGCCGCCTGGACCAGCGATCTGGTGCTGGCCGGCAGCACCGTCACCTACCACTCCGACCAACCCGGTCCGGACAAACTCTCCTGGACACACGCCGTCGAGCAAGCCAACGCCGGCCAACGCTTCGACGCCATTTTGCTGCACGCCTACCCACGCGCCAGTCTCAGCCGCTGGGACAACCCCGTCGCCTCCTGCGAAGCGCTGCCCGCCGCGCAAGACTGGCTGCAAAAGCAGCGTCGCGGCTGGCGCCTGCGCCTCGAAAGCGAAGTCGGCTACAACGAAGTCAGCACCTTCGCCGTCTGTCGCCTGGCCTTCGGCCGGCCCTATGTCGACCGCGAACGCCAGCGCATTTACGTGCGCGGCGTGCTGTCGCTGCAAGACCGCCTCGACCTGACTCACGAATACCTGCACCTGGCCTTCGAAGCACACCCCAACGGCCAGGATGAAACCTACATCGAAGGGCTCGCCCGCCACCTCTTGCTGGAATAGGCCATGAAACTCCGTTATCCACAGGTCCTCCTGTTCCTTTGTTCTTTTGGCGTACTGCCGACGATTTTCGCGGCCGCCGTCAACCTTGACACTCCCGTCGGAGGTTGGCGCACAGGCGCGGTTGAAGGCGAAGGTGAAAACTTCCGCCAGACCGTCAACTATCCCGCTTCGTCGGTGAACACCCCCGTAGGCCAGGCCAACACCGCGCGCATCAGCGGCCAGATCAAAGCCACGCCCAAGTCTGCGGAGCCTGGCCGATTGATCGTCAATGGCGTGAGCATGCCGCTGAAAATCGACCCGACGGGCCGCTTCGATCGCCCGTTCTCGTTTCCGAACGGCAGCAACAGCGTTGAAGTGCGCAGCCCTGATGGGCAGCAGCGGCATCGCACGCAGTTTCTCAATGCCAGTGGTGGCGCAACACCGGCCAAGTTGCGGGTGTTGTTGTCGTGGGACAGCGACGGCACCGACCTGGACTTGCACCTCATCACCCCGGATGGCGCGCACATCTGGTACGGCGACCGGGTCGCACCTAACGGCGCTGCGCTGGATGTTGACGTGACCACCGGCTACGGCCCGGAAATCTTTGCCATGCCGGCACCGATCAAGGGGCAGTATCTGGTGTATGTGAATTACTTTGGCGGCGGGTATCGCAGTGATGAAGAGGGGGAAGAAGATGCGGTTCAGCCGCTGACGACTGCGCAGGTGACGGTGATTACGGAGGAGGGGACGCCGAGCGAGAAGATGGAGACGTTTCTGGTGCCGATGCGGGCGGTGGGGGAGTTGACGTTGGTGAAGTCGTTTAGTTATCCGTGAGGGGGTAATTGAGCATTGCATAGCGTCCTTGGTAGAACTACAAGCCAGTCCATTAGTGGGGTTTTCAGGCCTGTTCCGTCATTGCGCGTCGTCCTTCATAGATGCGTCATCACTGGCCAATTCGCGCTCAATCTGTTCGATGCTGGGCAGGCTCGTTTGCAGTTCCGTCGGCAGAGACTCCACTAATTGGTATTCGGCCACGCCGATAGGGCGAGCGTTATCGCGCAAGGCATATTCGGCCACTATCTTGTTCTTGTTCTTGTTCTTGTTCTTGTTCTTGTTCTTGCTCTTGCATAGCAAAAGGCCGATGGTCGGGCCATCCTGTGGGTGCTTGAACTGAGCATCCACTGTAGTGAGGTAAAAACTCAGTTGCCCCAAATGCTCTGGCTTGAACTTGCCAGCCTTGAGTTCGATCACCACATAGCAACGAAGTTTTAGGTGATAAAACAGCAGGTCGATAAAGAATTCGTCACCGCCGACATCCAGCAGCACTTGCTGGCCGACGAAGGCAAAGCCCGCGCCTAGCTCCAGTAAGAACTCGGTGACATGCTTGACTAGAGCGTTTTCAATCTCGCGCTCCTGAGCATCAAGAGTCAGGCCGAGGAAGTCGAAGCGGTAAGGATCCTTCAGCGACTCGCGGGCCAGATCGGACTGCGGTTTGGGCAGGTGGCTATCGAAGTTACTGACTGCCTTGCCGCTACGCTCCAGCAGACGGGTCTCTATCTGCATCACCAAAATGTTGCGCGACCAGTTGTGCTCGATGGCTTGGGCTGCATACCAGCAGCGGGTTTCTGGGCTGGGCAATTTGTCCAGCAGCGCTAACTGGTGATACCAAGGCAATTGTGCAAGCACCTCTTGCACAAATTTGGCGTCCGGCCAGGCTTCAGCAAACGCGCGCATGTACTTGAGGTTGCGAGGGGGAAAACCTTTCATATCAGGAAAGGCTGTGCGCAAATCCTGAGCCAAGCGGTCGATCACCTTGGCTCCCCAACCTTGTTGTGCTTGCCGGGACAAAATACCTTGACCGATCTGCCAATAGAGCAGCACCAGTTCACGGTTCACCGCAAGAGTGGCGCGTTGTTGGGCACTATGGATGCGACCTTTGAGCTCGCTCAGCCAATCGCCATAACCTTCGGGTGGCATGCTCAGGCTGACAGGGGTGTCGCTCATGCGTTGTTCCTCGTGGCTTTTTTGGCGCGATTTCGTTGCGTTTGCCGGGATTCCGTGAAGAACCATAAAAAAAGCGCATGCGAATGGGGAGCAATCTGTCCGACTCAACCGGTGGGATGGTGAATCCAATGCTGGTTTGGCAGGGACGGTCGAAGATAAGTCAGCGCAATTATCCGGCGCAAGCAGGTTGGATTTTCCGGATGTTTCCTTCGATAGAAAGCTGCTTGCTTATTAACCCTCTATCGCCTGCTGGAAAAGAGTGCCAGCACTGCTGACGCTGGATAAGAGTTTTTCTACAGGCATTAAAAAGCCGGCTTGTGGCCGGCTTCTCGGGGACTGGCTTGGATCATTTTTGGTAAACCGCGCCAGCCTTCAAAACGTACACCCGGATCTTGCGTCCGGCTGTGGGACTTGGCGAGAAAGTCATCTGCCGTGTCGGTGCGATCAGAGCCGCGGGGCGGGTTGATGCGCAAATGTGGGGCGCAGCATACTGATTTTTTGGGGAAATTCCCAGTGTGGTGTGCGGGGTAGAGCGATTGCGGTGATGTGTAGCAGCTGGCGAAGCCTGCGTCCGACTGCGCAGCAGTCGTAAATCGATACCCGCGGTGAACCTGAAACATCGGGGTGAATGGTTGTACGACTGCTGCGCAGCCGGACGCAGGCTTCGCCAGCTGCTACAGGGGTTGTGTGTTTACAGGAACGGCACCGTCGGTCGACGTTTGTTCAGCGTCGACCACCAAAACACCCACCCCAACACCCTGATGTTCTGCTTATCAATCTGCTCGGCGCTGAAAATCTCATCCGGGTGCTCGGTTTTGTTGTAGCTGCGCAATCGCAGCGCATTCCCGGGCATGCGGTGCAGGTATTTGATGCGCAGCATCCCGTCATGGTCGAGGGCGTAAATTTCCCCATCAATCACCTTGGTCAGCCCACGGTCGATGGCGAGGGTGGAGCCGTCCTCAATCCTCGCGCCCATGCTATTACCGAGCATGTGAATGCCGATCGCGTCAGCATGGTTGATTTCCAGGGAGTCGAGGTGGCTTTTGGGCAGGCGGATAAATTGGCCGGTGTCTTCCACGATGTGGGTTTTGTGAGACCCCGGGGCGATGGGGGATTCTTTGTAGAGGGGCAGTTCGACGTCGCTCGGCTCGATGACCGTGTAGATGCCACGAATCGCCTGGGCGTCGAAGGTGTTGCCTGACTCGTCGAGCAGGCGCAGGTGTTTGGAGTCTTGTGGACCCTCACCGGTCTTGAGCCAGTCGCTGTTGACCGACAGCAGTCTGGACACCTCTTCCATGCGGTAGGCGGGCACGCCGCGGGTGTACCAGTTGTGGATGTTTTGCGCTTCCGTGTCGAAGAAAGCGGCAAATCCTGTCGTCGTTATGTTCGCTTTTTCGAGGAGCGCTTTAAACCGTGGGCCGCTAGTGTTCTTTTTCATAAACACGAGTCTACGGGCGCAGGGTGGGCGTTTGAATAAACGAACCGTTCAAATTTCGAGGGAAATTTACGACCGGATGTAAGACGTATTTTGAACAAATTAAACAAGAAAAAACCGTGGCGAGCGCGAGATAAACGTCCTGTTTAAAAACCACTTTGTGAGCGCGCACAAAAAACCCCGGATCAACCGGGGTTTTTTCTAGTCGTCAGTGGCGCAAGGCCAAAGGCGTCTTAGCCTTTGTAGGCTGCAACCGACTTGGTGATCGCGTCACGAGCGGCGTCTGCGCCAGCCCAGCCTTCGATCTTCACCCATTTGCCTTTTTCGAGATCTTTGTAGTTCGCGAAGAAGTGCTCGATCTGCTGGATCAGCAGCGGCGGCAGATCGGTGTATTCCTTCACATCGACGTACAGCTGGGACAGCTTGTCGTGCGGAACTGCGATAACTTTGGCATCGCCGCCGCCGTCGTCGGTCATGTTCAGGATGCCGACCGGACGGGCGCGGATTACCGAACCTGGAGCAACCGGGTAAGGGGTCACGACCAGCACGTCGAGGGGATCGCCGTCGTCAGCCAGGGTGTTCGGGATGTAACCGTAGTTGGCCGGGTAGAACATTGGGGTGGCCATGAAACGGTCAACGAACAGGCAATCGCTGTCTTTGTCGATTTCGTATTTGATCGGCGCGTGGTTGGCCGGAATCTCGATCGCGACATAGATGTCGTTCGGCAGGTCTTTGCCAGCCGGAATCTTGCTGTAGCTCATTGGGCGTTGCCCCCGTTAGTTGACCAGAAATACTTGGCCGGATTGACCAAAAAGTGGCGGCGATTATAGGCATATTCCGCCGATGACGCTATGTACCAGAGGTCGTGTAGACCTTAGTCGTGGTCCCGGTAGACCGGATCTTCAGCCAGAAGTTGCCGTAACCGGCTCAGCGGATCCTGCCGGTAGAAAAGCTTCAGTTGTTCATACACCTGTGGATAAGTCTCGTGCAGCAAATCCGGGGCGCTGAAGAAGTATTCACTGGTGACGGCAAAAAACTCGGCGGGGTTTTCTGCCGCGTACGGGTCGATGGCGGTTTCGGCATCCGGGTTGCGCTCCAGTTGCCCGTCGAGGTCATTGTAGGCCTCTTGCATCACCTTGGCCCATTCGCTGACCCGCATGTCGGGGTGCAGCGGCGGCAGGCCGTTGGCGACGCCGTTGAGCATGTCGAGTTTGTGCGCCAGTTCGTGGATCACCAGGTTGTAGCCTTCCCAGCCACCACTGGCCATTACGCCAGGCCAGGCGAGAATGATCGGCCCTTGCTGCCACGCCTCGCCACTGTGTTCGCCGTCCCACTCATGCTCCACGCCGCTGGCATCGCGATGGCGCTGGGGGCTGAGGAAGTCATCGGGGTAGAGGATGATTTCGTGAAAACCTTGATACCAGTTCAAGTCGCCCAGATTCAGCAGCGGCAATTGCGCTTGCGCTGCCAGCAACAGGCGTTGCTCCTGGTGCAGTTCGACGCCGGGCAGGGCGGTCAGGTGTTTGTCTTCGAGGAACAGCACGCAGGCTTCGCGCAACCACTGGTCTTCAGTGGCGCTGATGCCATCGAGGAAGCTCAAGTGCTGGCGCACCCGCTGCCACATGTCGTCGGCAATCGGGTGCTTGGCCAAGGTGCGCTGGCGGCGCCAGGCGCTAAGCGACCACATCGCAGTTCAGCGCGATTGGGCTTTGGACGCGGCGTTGGCGAGGCGGCTGCGGACCATGCCGATGATCATTGGAACCAGCGACAGCAGGATGATGCCCACCACCAGGAGCGACAGGTTTTTCTTGATGAACGGTACGTTGCCGAAGAAGTAACCGAGGGTCACCAGGCCGCCGACCCACAGGATCGTGCCGAAGACGCTGAAGAAAAAGAAACGCGGGTAAGGCATTTTCCCGACACCGGCGACGAACGGTGCAAAGGTGCGGATGATCGGCAGGAAGCGCGCCATCGTTACGGTTTTGCCGCCGTGCTTGTCATAGAACTCGTGGGTTTGTTGCAGGTAATCGCGGCGGAAAATTTTCGAGTTCGGGTTACTGAACAGCTTTTCGCCTGCCGTTCGACCGATGAGGTAGTTGGTGCTGTCACCGAGAATCGCCGCCAGCATCAGCAGGCCGCCGAGCAATACAGGGTCCATGCCGCCACCGGCTGCAACAGCACCCGCGATAAATAGCAGAGAGTCGCCTGGCAAGAACGGCATCACCACCAGGCCGGTTTCACAGAAAATCACCAAAAAGAGAATGGCGTAGATCCAGGCCCCGTAGTTGCTCACCAGCATGTCGAGGTAAACGTCGAGATGCAGCACGATGTCGATCGGGTTGAAATCCATATAAAGCACCTGTGGTGATGGCCCGGCTCTGCAGGCCTGTGCGGATGACTTGGTATTTAGACTACTGGTAGATGTAGTTTTTCTTACAAGCCGGAAAGGTCGCGATTATACGGACTGAAAAGTGAAAAGAGCGTTCAGTTTGTAGCGAGGGATGTCGCGGGGGGATGGATGGTTGATGCGGATTTTTTGTGGGAGCCAGGGAGGGCTCCCACAGTCGATCGGTGCGGTCAGAGTTCGTCGCTGATCGGCAGCACGTAGTTCTTGAACTCGGTGTCTTCCTTGAATCCGATGGATTCATAGGTTTTGCGCGCGACTTCGTTGTGGCTGCTGGTGGAAACACGCATGCGTACGGCATTGGTTTCCTTGGCCATCTTCTTCGCGGTGCGGATCAGGTTATCGGCCACCAACTGGCGGCGGGCATCTTCGGCGACATAGATGTCGTTGAGGATCCACACGCGTTTAAGCGAAAGGGACGAAAAACTCGGATACAGCTGACAGAAACCCATCAGTTTGTTGCTGTCGTCATCGGACAGCGCGAGATAAATCACCGATTCCTTGCGACGCAGGCGCTTTTCGAGAAAGGCACGCGACGAGTCCGGGTAAGGCAGGGATCCATAAAACTCACGATACTTCACGAACAGTGGGGCCAGAAGGTCCAGGTGCTCAAGGGTCGCTTGAATAATCCGCATGGTAGGTCTCGTCTTCAAATGGCTGTCTTACGTTGATGACGGCGATGGGAAACCCGGGCGGCCGTTCGTCGATCCTGCCTGAAACCGGCGCGCAAACGCAATGCGGAAACGGTTCAGGCATCAGGCTGACCCAACAGGAAGTTTCGTTTCAGGTCCGCGCGGGTGTCCGAATCCAAGGTCTGGAGTTGCGCTTCATCCTTTAAATTGACCCCCGACAACTGTCTGCGACAGGCCTCGCGCATCAAATACACCAAGCGGTGAGCGGCCATGCCATAACTCAGCCCTTCGAGCCGGACGTTGGAGATGCAATTGCGAAAAGCATCCGTCAGCCCGACCTTTGGATTGTAGGTGAAATATAAACCCAGGCTGTCTGGCGAGCTGAGTCCAGGGCGTTCGCCGATCAGGATCACCGTCATTTTCGCCCCCATCAGCTCACCGATTTCGTCGGCCACCGCGACGCGGCCCTGTTCCACCAGCATCACCGGCGATACGGACCAGCCTTCGGCCAGCACCTGTTCCTCCAGGCGCTGCAGAAACGGCAGGGTATGGCGATGAACGGCCAGTGCCGACAGCCCATCGGCCACCACGATGACCAGATCGACCCCGCCGGGATTGGCCGCCGCATAATTGCGTAGCGTCTGCGCCGACGGATCACTCAGTTTTCGGCCCAAATCAGGGCGTTGCAAATAGCTGTTGCGGTCTGCGGCGGCGCTGTGCAGCAACACACTGGCGCGTCCGATCTCAGCCAATTGCGTGCTGAGCCCCGCGTGGTCGAACGGCAAATGCACCGCGTCCCGCGCCTGCGCATGGGCGTACTGGAAATCCAGTTGAGCGCTGGTCGGCATGCTCGTGCCAGTGCGGCCCAAGGCAATGCGCGCCGGTGTCAGGCGGCGCAACTCCAGCAACGGGTTTTGTGGATCAACAGTTGGCTTATCCATAAAAGCACTCATCCCAGTTGCGCCATCGCTTGGCGGAAGGCCGGTGGCAGGCTGTCGCCGAAGTGAATCTTGCCGTCGGCCTGGGTAAAAATGCCCATTTTTGCCAGCCACTGTTCGAATTCCGGTGCTGGTTTCAGTCCCAGCGTCTGGCGGGCGTAGAGGGCATCGTGGAACGAGGTGGTCTGGTAGTTGAGCATGATGTCGTCGGAGCCGGGGATGCCCATGATGAAGTTGATCCCGGCCACACCCAGCAGGGTCAGCAGGGTGTCCATGTCGTCCTGGTCGGCCTCGGCGTGGTTGGTGTAACAGATATCGCAACCCATCGGCACGCCCAACAGCTTGCCGCAGAAGTGGTCTTCGAGGCCGGCACGAATGATCTGTTTGCCGTTGTAGAGGTATTCCGGGCCGATAAATCCTACAACCGTGTTCACCAGGAATGGCTTGAAATGTCGTGCCACCGCGTAGGCGCGGGTTTCACAGGTTTGCTGGTCGATACCGTGGTGGGCGTTGGCTGACAGCGCGCTGCCCTGCCCGGTTTCGAAATACATCAGGTTCTGGCCCAGTGTGCCGCGATTAAGGCTCAAGCCGGCGTCATAGCCTTCGCGTAAAACGTTCAGATTGATGCCAAAACTGGCGTTCGCCGCTTCGGTGCCGGCGATCGACTGGAACACCAGGTCCAGCGGAACACCGCGATTGATCGCCTCGATCGACGTGGTGACATGGGTCAGCACGCAGGCCTGGGTCGGGATTTCGTAGCGCTGGATGATCGCGTCGAGCATTTCCAGCATGGCGCAGATCGAGGCGATGCTGTCGGTGGCCGGGTTGATGCCGATCATCGCGTCGCCGTTGCCATACAGCAGGCCGTCGAGAATGCTCGCGGCAATACCGGCGGGCTCATCGGTGGGGTGGTTGGGTTGCAAGCGGGTGGATAACCGGCCACGCAAACCCAGGGTGCCGCGAAACTTCGTGACCACGCGGATCTTCTGTGCCACCAGGACCAGGTCCTGGACGCGCATGATTTTCGACACGGCGGCCACCATTTCCGGCGTCAGGCCGGGGGCGAGTGCACGCAGGCTCAGTTCATCGGCAGCGTCGCTGAGCAGCCAGTCGCGAAAACCGCCGACAGTGAGGTGGCTGACCACGGCGAAGGCGTGTGTGTCGTGAGTGTCGATGATCAGTCGGGTGACTTCATCGGCCTCGTAGGGAATCAGTACTTCCTGCAGGAAATGCGTCAGCGGGATGTCAGCCAGGGCCATCTGCGCAGCCACCCGCTCGCCATCATTGAGCGCAGCGACGCCCGCCAGGAAATCACCGGAGCGCGCCGGGCTGGCCTTGGCCATGACGTCCTTGAGGCTCTCGAAGCGATAGGTCAGAGCGCCGATGGAGTGGGCAAATGCGGCCATGGGACAGTGTCCTCCTGATTCTGAAATGATGACCTGTAGGAGCAAGGCTTGCCCGCGATGGCATCACCGCGGTGTAGCTGTCCGATCGCAGTGATGCCCTCTCGGGCAAGCCTTGCTCCTACAGGGCAGGGTTGTCGACCCCAAATAGGGCAGGCGCCGGGGGATTGGCCCGGCGCCGGTGCATCTCAAATACCTTCGAGCATCGCGTCGGCTGGCGCATCGGCGCGTTGCCTGGCGGTCAATTGGAAATACAGGTAGCCGGCCGCCATGAAGCCGAGAAACACACACCCGATCAGCGTGTTGAACCAGGCCATCGCTACCAGGCACACCACCGCCAGAAACAGCGCAATCCCCGGCACGATCGGATAGCCCGGCGCGCGGAAGGTGCGCTCCAGGTTCGGTTCGGTTTTACGCAGTTTGAACAGGCTCAGCATACTGATGATGTACATCACAATGGCACCGAATACCGACATGGTGATCATCGCCGCCGTCAGGGTCATGCCTTGCAGGTTGACCAGGCCATCGCTGTAAATCGCCGCAATACCGATCACGCCGCCGGCCAAAATGGCCCGGTGCGGGGTCTGGAAACGCGAGAGTTTGGCCAGGCTGCTTGGCAGATAACCGGCACGCGCCAGGGCGAAGAACTGACGGGAGTAACCGAGGATGATCCCGTGGAAGCTCGCCACCAGGCCGAACAGGCCAATCCAGACCAGCATGTGCATCCACGTGGAGTTGTTGCCGACCACGGCTTTCATCGCCTGCGGCAGCGGGTCGTTGATGTTCGACAGTTGGCGCCAGTCGCCGACGCCGCCGGCCATGACCATCACGCCGATGGCCAGGAACACCAGGGTCAGAATGCCGCTGACGTAAGCCTTGGGAATCGTGCGTTTCGGGTCCTTGGCCTCTTCGGCTGCCATTGCCGCGCCTTCAATTGCGAGGAAAAACCAGATCGCGAAGGGAATGGCGGCGAAGATGCCGGGAATGGACGCGATCGTGAACTCGTTGGACCCTGACCAGCCATTGAGCACAAAGTTACTGAAGCTGAAACCCGGCGCCACCACGCCCATGAACACCAGCAGTTCGGCGACCGCCAGCACGGTGACCACCAGTTCGAAGGTCGCAGCGATGCTGACCCCGAGGATGTTCAGGCCCATGAACACGAAATACGCACCAACCGCCGCGATTTTCGGATCAAGTTCCGGGTATTGCACGTTGAGGTAGGCGCCGATGGCCATGGCAATGGCCGGTGGCGCAAAGACGAATTCAATCAGGGTGGCGATGCCGGCGATCAATCCGCCTTTCTCACCAAACGCCCGCCGGCTGTAGGCAAAGGGCCCGCCAGCGTGGGGAATTGCGGTCGTCAGTTCAGTGAAACTGAAGATAAAGCAGGTGTACATCGTCGCCACCATCAGGGCGGTGACGAGAAACCCCAGTGTTCCTGCGGTGCCCCAGCCGTAACTCCAGCCGAAGTACTCGCCGGAAATCACCAGGCCGACGGCAATGCCCCATAGATGCAGGGTGCCGAGTGTGGGTTTGAGCTGTGTAGAAGAAGTCATAAGTCCTCGCTGTCTTTTTTATTGTTTGATCTTTTGGACTTGCGGTACGACGTTTCAGGTGAGAAGCGGGCACGCAAAGCCCGTGCCAGAGCGGCCAGGGCAATGTTCGGTGTGTTATTGAGGACGCCATCGCTGGCAAGCCATGCTCCTGTAGGAGCCGAGCTTGCTCGCGATGGCCGTTACGCGATATCGCGCCGGGTTAGAAGAAGCCCAGCGGATTGATGTCGTAGCTCACCAGCAGGTTTTTGGTCTGCTGATAGTGATCAAGCATCATCTTGTGGGTTTCACGGCCGACGCCGGACTTTTTGTAGCCACCGAACGCGGCATGCGCCGGGTACAGGTGGTAGCAGTTGGTCCACACACGACCGGCCTTGATGGCGCGGCCCATGCGGTAGGCGCGGTTGATGTCGCGGGTCCAGAGGCCGGCCCCCAGGCCGAACTCGGTGTCGTTGGCGATGGCCAAGGCTTCGGCTTCGTCCTTGAAGGTGGTGATGCTCACCACCGGGCCAAAGATTTCTTCCTGGAACACGCGCATTTTGTTGGTGCCCTTGAGCAGGGTCGGCTGGATGTAATACCCGGTCGCCAGGCTGCCCTCGAGTTTTTCTATCTTGCCGCCGGTCAGCAGCTCGGCGCCTTCGCCCTTGGCGATTTCCAGGTACGAAAGAATTTTGTCGAATTGCTGCTCGGATGCCTGGGCGCCGACCATGGTGTCGGTGTCCAGCGGGTCGCCACGTTTGATCGACAGGACTTTTTTCATCACGACTTTCATGAAGTCGTCGTAGATCGACTCTTGCACCAGCGCGCGGGACGGGCAGGTACAGACTTCGCCTTGGTTGAAGAAGGCGAGCACCAGGCCCTCAGCGGCTTTTTCGATGAAGGACGGTTCGGCCTTCATGATGTCTTCGAAGAAGATGTTCGGCGATTTGCCGCCCAGTTCCACGGTGGACGGAATGATGTTTTCGGCAGCGCATTTCATGATGTGCGAGCCGACCGGGGTCGAGCCGGTGAACGCGATCTTGGCGATGCGCTTGCTGGTGGCCAGCGCTTCGCCGGCCTCTTTGCCGAAGCCTTGCACGATGTTCAATACGCCGGGTGGCAGCAGGTCGCCGATCAGCTCGACCAGCACGGTAATGCCCAGCGGAGTCTGCTCGGCAGGCTTGAGCACTACGCAGTTACCGGCGGCCAGGGCCGGGGCGAGTTTCCAGGCGGCCATCAGGATCGGGAAGTTCCACGGGATGATCTGCCCGACTACGCCCAGCGGTTCATGGATGTGATAGGCCACGGTGTTGCCGTCGATCTCGGCGGCGCTGCCTTCTTGGGCGCGGATGCAACCGGCGAAGTAGCGGAAGTGGTCGGCAGCCAGTGGGATGTCGGCGTTGAGGGTTTCGCGAACGGCTTTGCCGTTGTCCCAGGATTCGGTGATTGCCAGCAGTTCCAGGTTTTGCTCGATGCGGTCGGCGATTTTCAGCAGCACCAGCGAGCGCGCCTGGGCGGACGTGGCGCCCCAGGCATCGGCGGCGGCATGTGCAGCGTCCAGGGCCTTGTCGATGTCTTCGGCGGTGGAACGTGGGAATTCGGCAATCGGTTGGCCATTCACTGGCGAGGTGTTGGTGAAGTACTGACCTTTGACAGGCGCGACGAACTCGCCGCCGATGTAGTTACCGTATTTGGCCTTGAACGAAACGATAGCGCCTTCAGTACCGGGGTGAGCGTAACGCATGATGTTGTCTCCTTGGCTTTTGTATTTATAAGAAGAGGCGCATGTGCGCTTGCTTTAAGCGTAGAGCAAGGGTCGGGCCAGCGCCTTGCATGTCAGGCAAATCAAGGCCTTGCGCGGTTTTTGTCGGACAGGCGGGCGGCGCCTGTGACGGTTTCGGTACAGCGTGCGTGACACTTTGTACCGCTAGTGGCACAGCCTGTGACTGACGGGTCTTGCCAGCATTGCAATGCAGGCTAGGCTGGAGGATGCTCGGACTCGCGCACTCTGTAGCAGCTGCCGAAGGCTGCGTCAGAGTGCGAAGCGCTCTCTTGGGTTTGGCACTGAAATACGGGATACCGGTTTACGACCGCTTCGCGGCCGGACGCAGCCTTCGGCAGCTGCTACACGGGGCGAGCCAGACCCTGCGGGGAGAATAATAAGAAATGCACGACAATCATTTGAGTCGCCATGCCCAGCAAGTCTTGACCGTTACCCAGGGCAAATCGCACCTGCGCGGTCCCGGCAGCGATCCGTCCATTGCCCGTTCCTGGCTGCGTTGTCTTGAGGACTATCACCTCGACCCGGCCTTGACCATGGCGCCGACGGTGCTGGAACACGGTCGAGTGCTGGAAAGCCGTGAACGCTTGCAGCAAGTGCTGCACATCGCCGGCAATGAAATGACCAGCCTCCACCAACAGCTTTCCGGCGCTGGCCATGCCGTGTTGCTGACCGACGCCCGTGGCGTGATCCTCAATTGCGTCACCGCGCCCGCCGAGCGCAAGATTTTCGAGCGCGCCGGCCTGTGGCTCGGCGCCGACTGGAGTGAAGCCTGCGAAGGCACCAACGGCATCGGCACCTGCCTGGTGGAGCGGCAGTCGCTGACCATCCATCAGGACGAACATTTTCGCGGACGCCATACCGGCCTGACCTGTTCGGCGAGCCCGGTGTTCGATCCCCATGGCGAACTGCTGGCGGTGCTCGACGTGTCTTCGGCGCGCCACGATGTCTCCCGGCAAAGCCAGTTTCACACCATGGCCCTGGTCAATCTGTCGGCGAAGATGATCGAGAGCTGCTATTTCCTGCGCTACTTCGACAATCAATGGTTGTTGCGCTTTCATTTGCAGGCCGAATCCGTCGGGCTGTTCAGCGAAGGGCTGCTGGCGTTCGACGGAGAAGGGCGGATCAGTGCAGTCAACCAGAGCGCGCTGAACTTGCTGGGGCATATTCGCGGCGGCTTGCTGGGTAAGCCGGTAGAGGCGTTTTTCGACTGTTCGCTGGATGAGCTGCTCGGCCGCGCGAGTGTCAACGCCAGTGCCAGTTGGCCGTTGCGCACCCGAGACGGGCGAAGTCTGTTTGCCGTTTTGCGCGGGCAGCCACGCAGCATTCCGGTGCCTGTTGTGCAAAGCCCGGTACTTGCCGAACGTGCGCCGCTATCAGGCATCTGTCTCGGTGATACGGCGTTGCAAGAGGATTTTCGCAAGTCACTGAGGGTGTTCGAGCGCGACGTGCCGCTGCTGATCAACGGCGAAACCGGTTCCGGCAAAGAGGCATTCGCCAAAGCCGTGCACCAGGCCAGTCAGCGCTCAGAAAAAGCCTTCGTCGCCCTTAACTGCGCGGCCATTCCTGAAAGCCTGATCGAGAGTGAGTTGTTTGGCTATCGCGGTGGCAGTTTCACCGGTGCGCGCAAGGAAGGCATGCGTGGCAAGTTGCAGCAGGCCGATGGCGGAACACTGTTCCTCGACGAAATCGGCGACATGCCCCTGGCCCTGCAGACTCGGCTATTGAGGGTGTTGGAGGATCGACAGGTGGTGCCGATTGGCGGGGAGCCGGAGGCGGTCAACGTACGAATCATCAGTGCTACGCACCGTAATCTGTTGGAACGGGTGCAGGACGGCGGCTTTCGTGAGGATTTGTATTACCGGCTCAATGGGCTGGAAGTTGCGTTACCGGCGCTAAGGGATCGCAGTGATAAATCCCAATTGCTCGACTTCTTGCTGGAACAAGAGACGGGCGGTGAAGCGGTGCAGATCGATGCGGCAGCGCGTCAGGCGTTGCTGGGCTTCAACTGGCCGGGGAATGTGCGGCAATTGCGTAACGTGTTGCGCACACTGGCCGCGCTGTGTGAGAACGGGAAGATCGGGTGGGAGGATTTGCCAGCGATGATTCGACAGGCGCGGCCGGCGCCGGTGATGACTGTTGAAGCATCGTCGGATCATCCGCTGGACGATGCCGAACGGGTGGCGTTGTTGAATGCGCTGGAACACACGCGTTGGCACATGACGCATACCGCCGAGCAGTTGGGGGTCAGCCGAAATACGCTTTATAGAAAGCTGCGTAAACACGGCATCGCCCGCTAAATCGCGTCGCCCCCCATCGAGGGTAAGCCCGCTTCCACAGGATTTTCGGTGACCTGTGGGGGTGGGCTTGCCCGCGATGGCGTCTGTGAGACCGAAACACAAGGTGCGATTTTTCCCTCCCTACGCTAACCTGCGGCCATGTTTTACGAGGTCGACTATGCACATTCATATTCTGGGTATCTGCGGCACCTTCATGGGTTCGATGGCGGTTCTGGCCAAGGAACTGGGCCATCACGTCACCGGCTCCGATGCCAACGTCTATCCGCCGATGAGCACACAGCTTGAAGCTCAAGGCATTGAGTTGACCCAAGGCTACGATCCTTCCCAGCTCGATCCGGCTCCGGATCTGGTGGTGATCGGCAACGCCATGTCACGCGGCAACCCGGCCGTCGAGTACGTACTGAACAAAGGCCTTCCTTACGTTTCCGGCCCGCAGTGGCTGGCCGATCACGTGCTGCAAGGTCGTTGGGTGCTGGCCGTTGCCGGTACTCACGGCAAAACCACCACTAGCAGCATGCTCGCCTGGGTGCTGGAGCACGCGGGCATGAGCCCCGGCTTCCTGATCGGCGGTGTTCCGCAGAATTTTTCGGTGTCGGCGCGTTTGGGCGGTACGCCGTTCTTTGTGATCGAAGCCGACGAATATGACAGTGCATTCTTCGACAAGCGTTCCAAGTTTGTTCACTACCGCCCGCGCACGGCGATCCTGAACAACCTTGAGTTCGATCATGCAGATATCTTCCCCGACCTGCCGGCTATCGAGCGACAGTTCCACCATCTGGTGCGGACCATTCCAAGCGAAGGCCTGGTGATCCATCCGACCACCGAACCGGCGTTGCAACGTGTCATCGACATGGGCTGCTGGACCCCGGTGCAAACCACCGGCGCGGGCGGCCAATGGCAGGTCAAGCTGCTCAGCGAAGACGGTTCGAAGTTTGAAGTGATGTTCGAAGGCGTCGCCCAAGGTGTGGTCGAGTGGGACATGACCGGCCAGCACAACGTCGCTAACGCATTGGCTACGTTGGCGGCGGCGCGTCACGTCGGCGTGGTGCCATCGATGGGCATTGCTGCATTGAGCGCGTTCAAAAGCGTCAAGCGCCGCATGGAAAAAGTCGCCGAAGTGCGCGGGATCACCATCTACGACGATTTCGCCCACCATCCGACCGCTATCGCCACCACCCTTGATGGCCTGCGCAAACGCATCGGCGACGCGCCGTTGATCGCGATCATCGAGCCGCGCTCCAACTCGATGAAGCTGGGCGCGCACCGAGACGGTTTGCCGGAAAGCGTGGTCGATGCCGATCAAGTGATCTGGTACGCACCCGCCAACCTCGGTTGGGACCTGGCCGGCACCGCCGCGCTGTGCACCGTGCCATCGATTGTCAGCGACTCGCTGGAAGGCATCATTGAGCGCGTGAAAAGCCAGGCGCAGCCCGGTACTCACGTCGTGATCATGAGCAACGGCGGCTTCGGCGGCCTGCACGGCAAACTCGCCGAGGCCCTGCGATGAGCAGTGGTCCGGATCGCGTCACGCTGGCCATGACCGGCGCTTCCGGCGCTCAGTACGGTTTGCGTTTGCTCGATTGTCTGATTCGTGAAGACCGCGAAGTGCACTTCCTGATTTCCAAGGCAGCGCAACTGGTGATGGCCACGGAAACCGACGTTACGCTGCCGGCCAAACCGCAGATGATGCAAGCCTTCCTCACTGAGTACACCGGTGCAGCGGCCGGGCAAATCAAGGTCTATGGCAAGGAAGACTGGATGTCGCCGGTGGCTTCGGGCTCCGGCGCGCCTGCGGCAATGGTGGTGGTGCCGTGCTCCACGGGGACGCTGTCGGCCATTGCGACCGGTGCCTGCAACAACCTGATCGAGCGTGCCGCCGACGTGACCCTGAAAGAGCGTCGCCAGTTGATTCTGGTTCCGCGTGAGGCGCCGTATTCGAGCATCCATCTGGAGCACATGCTCAAGCTGTCGAACATGGGCGTGACGATATTGCCGGCCTCGCCAGGCTTCTATCACCAGCCACAGACGATTGATGACCTGATCGATTTTGTCGTGGCGCGGATTCTCAATCTGTTGAACATCCCGCAAGACATGCTGCCACGCTGGGGCGAACACCATTTGAGCAGCGATGAATAAGCTGCTGATCATTCTGCTGGCATTGCAACTGACGGGCTGCGCCACCGCGCGCACCCTTGATGCGGCCAAACCCGGAGCACCCCTGGTGTATGCGGGGACGCGTCTGGATTTGTACGCCATGAACGGCGGATGCTGCGCCAAGGACCGCTTTGGTGCAGACGCGCCGAGCTATCCCGGCGTTGACCTGCCGGCCAGCGCGTTGCTCGACACGCTGCTGTTGCCGTTGTCGGTGCTGACGGTGATCGGGGTGAGTTTTCAGGCAACGGGCGGGTTGTAGCTAGAGGCTATTGTGGCGAGGGAGCAAGCTCCCTCGCCGCAGATTTGCGGATTATTTACCGAGCTTGCGCAACTCATCCGACTCCACAATCCGCACTCCATCCTGCTCTTCCAGCGCCAATCGCCACATCGCGCGCGCCAGTTGGCAGGCTTCGATACCGTGGTATTTGCCGGGGATCAGGCGTGACAGCGGACCGGCGATTTTCTCGCCCAGGCGTGGCGCGACACGATCACCCAGCAGCAGAGAAGGGCGGCAAATGGTCAGTTGCGGCCAGTCCTGCGCACGCAATGCGTGTTCCATCTCGCCTTTGACCCGGTTGTAGAAAACCGAGGATCTACGATCGGCGCCCAAGGCGCTGATCACGATCAGGTGGCGTGCGCCCATTTCCCGCGCACGCTTGGCAAACGCCACGACCATGTCCAGGTCAACCGCACGAAACGCGGGTTCCGAGCCAGCCTGCTTGATGGTAGTGCCGAGGCAGCAGTAGGCAATGTCGACGCGACCTTGCAGCTGTGGAAGAAACACCTCCGGATCGCCGACAGGGTTTTCCAGGTGCGGGTGTTTGGCGAGTGGACGGCGTGAAGGGGCCAAAACCCTTGAGATCGTTGGCTCATTGAGCAGGCGATCCAGCAGATGTTCACCGGTCAGCCCGGTAGCTCCGGCAATCAAGACATGCTGAGGCGTCAAGTACATAGTGTTTCTCCCTTGATACTGTTCAGCTTAGTTGCTCTTTGTATCCTTGCTGTCGATAGAGACACTTTGTAGTGCTTTTCGTGCCTGCTGCTTGCGTAACAACTGCCAGTGGGAGAGGACGGTTTTCGGCGCCCAGATCTGTGGCTCGGAGGCTTCGAAGCTGTCGGCCAGTTCGCGCTCGGCGACGGTGGCCTTGGCCAGTTTGAAGGCTTGCTCCAGGTCATCGGTCTGGTTCAATGCCTGGGCGAACAGTGCGTCGCCGAAGTAGGTGAAATTGGCTTCTTCGGCGCAGCCGAAGGACACACGGTCTGCCCGCGACGCGGTCATGATCAGGGTGCGCTCGTCCTTGAGGGCGGGAATGAAACCGCCGGAATAGCAGGACGAAATCACAATGATCTTGTCGCGATTTTTCAAGGGAGCAAGCACTGCGGCGAGTTCGTCGGCCGGCAGGTCGGCCAGCTCCATGCGCGGTTGATCGAGCACCAGTTGATGTTCGCTGGTGCCGTGGCTGGTCAGGTAAATGAAAATCAAGTCTTCCGGGCCGCTGCGCTCAGCCAGGGTAGCGGCAGCGCGGCGCAGGTTTTCCCGGGTAGCCATCGGGCGGTCCATTAGGTGGTCGCGGTGATTTACCAGGCGGATTTGCCCGAACGCGCCGAAGCGGCTGCTGAGCATGTTGCTGACGTAATCGGATTCGCGCAGGAACACGCTTTGCTTGCCGTCGCCGCCCAGGGTCAGGGTGTACAACTCGACGGCTGGAGTCGAGGCCGGCACGTTGAGCAGGGCGTCCTCGAGCAAGCGGCCTTGAGCCAGCAAGCCGAGCTCCAGGCTGTCAGGCAGCAGCTTGCCGTCGGCGTCACGTACGCGCTGGCCATTGAGCCATGTGCCGCTTTGCACGGTGCCGTCGGTGAGCACCAGCGTGCCGCGTCCCGAGTAACTGTCACTGTCAAATTGACCGGTGTAGAAGCTGCCGTCCGGCAGGTTTAATCGACCTTGGCCGGTGAAGCGCCAATCACTGAACTGGCCGGTGTAATGGCTGCTGTCGGAGCCGATCAACTCGCCCTTGCCGTTCAGGGATCCTTCCTTGAATTGACCGAGCCAGACATCGCCGTCGGCATTTTCGTAGCGGCCCTTGCCGTGCAGTTGATTGTTCTTGAAACCGCCGACATAGATGTCGCCGTCGGCGCTGTTGAAAGTCCCGTTGCCTTCCAGCTGACCGTTGACAAAGTGCCCGGTGAATTGATTGCCGCTGGCGTCGCCGCGCTGGCCTTCCCCGTTGGGTTTGCCGTGGGCGAACTGACCCTGGTACGAGCTGCCGTCATCGAGTTCGAGACGACCGAGCCCTGAATATTGATCGGCCTTGAATTCGCCGCGATAGCTCATGCCGTTTTCTTTGAGCGTGCCTTCACCCTCGCGCCGGCCGAGTTTGAAACCGCCGGTGTAGCTGCTGGCCGGTGTGGTCAGCGAGCCCTGGCCGTCGAACAGGCCCTGATTGAACAGCCCGCGATAGACCTCGCCATTGCTGCCATGCCATTCGCCCTGGCCGTGCCATTGCCCCTTGTCGAACTCGCCGGCGTACCAGCTGCCATTTGGATAGTCGATGCGGCCCTGGCCTTGCAGCAAACCATTGACCAGATCACCGCGATAGCGCCCGCCATCCGGCAGGCGGGCATCCGGGGGCAACAGCGATTCGCCGTCGCCGCAAGCAGTGAGCAAAAGGGTCAGGGCAAGGAGTGCAAGTGAGCGCATAGCGGGATCCGGGCAATTAGGCGAGCGAGTATGCCGCAGCTATGTGTCGTATATATAGAGAGGGGTGCGAAACAGCGTGAGCTGCTTCGCATCCGCGAGGGTTACACGAAACAGAGGGACAGGGGTTCTGCG
This sequence comes from Pseudomonas sp. B21-040, assembly GCF_024748695.1. Lineage (NCBI taxonomy): Bacteria > Pseudomonadati > Pseudomonadota > Gammaproteobacteria > Pseudomonadales > Pseudomonadaceae > Pseudomonas > Pseudomonas sp. B21-040. Next base: position 5,893,245 of record NZ_CP087176.1, on the reverse strand, counting down.
ATATAGGCCGGTTTGTCCGAGCCTTCTATCTCAAGGGTGGTAGTTGCTTTGAGCAGCCATTGACCGGGTTTTTTCTCGATGACGTCGGTCAAATCAACTTTGAGGCGCACTTTCGAATTGACCTTGACCGGTTGAATAAAACGCACGCTGTCGAGGCCGTAGTTGACCACCATCTTCACGCCTTCGGGCATGACGAGGATGTCTTCCATCAACTTCGGGATCAGTGACAGCGACAGGAATCCATGTGCGATGGTGCTGCCAAATGGCGTTTGCGCGGCTTTGACCGGGTCGACATGAATAAACTGATAGTCACCTGTGGCTTCTGCGAACAGGTTGATCCGCTCCTGATCGATGGTGAGCCATTCGGAACGTCCGAGTTCCTTGCCGACATAATCTTTGAGCTCTGCAACGGGAACCTGGGGCATTGAGACTCTCCTTGTGTTTCATCGGATTTATAGTTTTTCGGGTGGGGGGATTTGACCTCCCTGCGAACCACTGTAGATCAACATGGCCGATTGCTCCGGTCAACTGACCATGCTTTTGGCGAATGCCGATCCATAGCGTTGACGTGCTTATAATACGCGGCCCCTTTTTGGGTGGGGCGAGCGCGGGAGATGCCGGATGTTGTTACGTGGCCTGACCTGGCTGGTGCTGTTCCAATTGCTGGGCACAGCCATCAACCACTTGTTTTTACCGGTGCTGCCGGGGCCGATTGTCGGCTTACTGCTGTTGCTGGTGTATCTGATTTCACGCGGGCAAGTCGGCGAACCGCTGAGCCTGGCGGCCAGCAGCCTGCTGCGGTACTTGCCGTTGCTGCTGGTGCCGCCGGCCGTGGGCGTGATGGTGTATGCCAAGGATATTGCCGCCGATTTCTGGGCCATCGTCGGTGCGTTGGTGTTGTCGCTGCTGCTGTCCATGGCGTTTGCCGGGGTGCTGATGCAACGCATGGTCAAGCGCCATGCCCATCGCGGAGATGACCAATGACCCTTGATTGGCACGGCGCACTCGACTCGGTGATCCATCATCCGCTGTTCGGCATCGGTATTACATTGGGTGCTTATCAACTGGTGCTGGCGGCTTTTGAGAAAACCCGCTGGATCTTTTTGCAGCCAGTGCTGGTCTCCATGTTGGTGGTGATCGGTGTCCTGCTGACCTGCGGCCTGACCTACGCGGAGTACCGCAAGAGCACCGAGATCCTCAGCATCCTGCTCGGACCCGCAACGGTTGCACTGGCCGTGCCGCTGTACCTCAATCTGCGAAGGATTCGGCAGTTGTTCTGGCCGATATTTACTACGCTGGTGATAGGTGGCGTGGTGGCCACGGGCATGGGCGTGTTGCTGGGGTGGTGGTTCGGTGCCGAGCACATGATCCTGATGACCATGGCGCCGAAGTCGGTAACGTCGCCGATTGCCATGCTGGTGGCCGAGCAGATCGGTGGTGTCGCGGCGCTGGCGGCGGTGTTCGTGTTGATCACTGGCGTGATCGGTGCGATCTTCGGCCCTGGTCTGTTGACGCGGCTCGGTGTGCGCAGCCCGGAAGCGCGCGGCATGGCATTGGGAATGACGGCCCATGCGGTCGGCACTTCGGTAGCCCTGCAGGAAAGTGAAGAGTGCGGCGCCTTTGCGGCGCTGGCGATGAGTCTGATGGGTGTGGCCACAGCGGTGTTCCTGCCGTTGGCGGTGTCGATGGTGGTGTAAGGAAATGTCTATGAACTTACCGCTTTTCCCGCTGAACACGGTGCTGTTTCCTGGCTGCATCCTCGACTTGCAGATCTTCGAAGCGCGCTACCTGGACATGATCGGCCGCTGCATGAAACAGGGCGGCGGCTTCGGTGTGGTGTGCATCCTCGACGGCGAAGAAGTCGGCATCGCGCCGGCAGGGTATGCCTTGGTGGGGTGCGAAGCGCGGATCACCGATTTCAAACAGCAGGACAACGGCTTGCTGGGTATTCGGGTGCAGGGCGGGCGCCGTTTCCAGGTTTTGCGCACCGAGGTTCAGCGTGATCAGTTGACCGTCGCTGAAGTCGAATGGCTGGAAGACGAACCCGAGCAACCCTTGCAGGACGAGGACGCCGACCTGGTTGCGTTGCTCAAGGCCTTGGCCGAACACCCGATGGTCGAGGCCCTGAACATGGGGACCGAGGCAACCGGGCAGCAGTCGCTGGCCAATCAACTGGCGTACCTGCTGCCATTTGCCGAGGTCGACAAGATAGACCTGCTGCAACTCGACGATCCGCAGCAACGGCTGGATGCGATTCAGGCGTTGCTGGATGAGTTGCAGGGTGAGTTGTTTGCCTGATCAGTAGGCATACCGCAACAACGTATGTGGCAAATGCCGCAACACAAAGAACCCGAACAACGCCACCAGTACTGGCAGCACCAGCCACCAGACCTTGGGTGGCATGGCATTGAGTGGCGCCTTGCGCTGAGTCAGCCACAAGCTCGCCGCACACACGGCCGCCGCCAGCACCGCACCCGCCAGTACATCCGTCGGCCAATGCGCGCCCAGATACACCCGCGACAGGGAAATTGCCAGCGCGGGCAAGCAGCCCAGCAGCAACCAGGTCAGGCGCATCCGTGGCGGTTGCCCTCGGCCCGCCAGTACGGCGAGGGTCAGGAACAGCGCGAATGAGCCGGAGGCGTGACCGCTGGGCATGCTGTAACTGGTCAATGGATCACTCAACACTTCCGGGCGCAGGCGGGCGAAAAAGTGTTTGGTTGCGGTGTTGGCCAGCGCGGTGCAGAGCAGGGTGCTGCCGGCGAAAATCGCCTGGCGCCATTGCCGCGCAATCAGCAAAAGGCCGGTCAGCAGCGCGCTGAATACCAGCATGTTGCGAAATTCGCCAATCAGTGTGAAGACGACGGCGACTTCGTCGAGCATCGGGCCGCGGTGTTCCTGCACCAGGGTCATTACGCCTTGATCGAGTGCGGTCAGGTGCGGGTAGCCGATAAACAGTCCCACCAGAATCAGAAAACTCATGCCGGCAATCAGCGTCGTCGCCTGGCGATGGCGGCGCAGACTGCTGGTGACGCTCAAGCCCACCAAGACGGCAATACTGCCTGCGACGATCCCGGCTTCAGGCCAGAAACCTTCCGGCAGTGGCAGGCGAATCGCCGCCCCTGTGGCCCAACCGGGTAGCAAATAGGCAACACTCCAGCCAGCGGCGGCCAACACGCTGACTGCGGCAAAGCGCGGAAACGGCATGTCGAACATCCCGGCGACCATCGGCAGCATCGGTCGCAACGGCCCGATGAAGCGCCCGACCAGCAGGCTGGCGATGCCATAGCGTTGGAAATAGGACTCGGCGCCGGCGATCCACTCGGGGTGATGACGCAACCCCGGCAAACGACGGATATTCTGGTGGAAGTGCCGGCCGACGAAGTACGAAACAATGTCACCCAGCACACCGGCAACGAACCCCAGCAACAGCGTTTCACTCAGTGACAACGCACCGCTCCCGGCCAATACCGCCACAGCAAACAGCAACACTGTGCCGGGTACGATCAGTCCGGCAATCGCCAGGCATTCCACAAAAGCCACGATGAACACTGCTGCAGCCAGCCATTGCGGATTAGCCGCCAACCAGCCGGTCACGCTATCGAGCCATGGGCCCATAAAAAACAACTCCATCGAACGTTCAATTGGCCACAGGTGGGCAAATACAATTTAAGCAACACCACAGAATCCCTGTGGGAACTGCTTTGCATCAAGATTTCGCTACTGTCATGGCAGCAAAAAATAATCGCGACCTTCGACCTGTCCCCGGCGCAGAGGGTTGCGTGTGCAATACGGCGCGTAGGCCGCATCGACAAAGCGGTACATCAAGTGTTCATCGCGTCCGTGAGGGATGCCCAGGCGCGTGGTCTGGATGATGTGGGTGGGCGCCGGGCCGATGTCTTCGACCAGCAGCACGTCGTGGTCGAAGCGCTTGGCGTCCCAGACCGGCACCTTCAAACCCAGCGACTTGCAGAGCAATGTTTGCCCGGCACACAGCTTTTGCGAGGGACGAGGGCGGCCCTGTGCATCGGGGTTGTTCAGCAGCATTTGCGCCAGACTCGCCGGCCCGCTCAATTCATCGACCCATGGATAGGCCGATTTGATCAGCACCGCGTTGCCGGGGCCTTGGGCGCTGAAGTTCAGGGAATCGCCGCCGCGGGCGTAATACATATAGATGTGGCCGCCATCCAGAAACAAAGCCTTACGCTTTTCTGTGTAGCCAAGGGAGGCGTGACTGCCTTTTTCTTCGAAGTAATAGGCTTCGGTTTCGATAATTCGGGCGCTGAACCACAGGTCGCCCACTCGATGGCGGATGACTTTACCGAGTAGATCCTGGGCCAGCGTTTGCGCGTCGCGGTCGAAAAACGCATCCGGGAGCCCGATGGGCCGGCTCGCAGCGGACGCTCGAACAGTCAGGTTGGACATGATGAACGGCGTTTATCAGGGCTGATAGAGCGGTGATGATAACAATTTGCAGCTTAATCACGGCTGAACGTCGGCAAATTGCTCTTGATTTCGACCATCCGCCCGTCACCGCTGTTAGTCGGGGGACGCGACAGCTATAATCTGCCGCTTTACTCTTTACCAAGACCTTAGCAAAGACCACTCCAGACCATGACTGAGTCCGTTCTTGACTACATGACCCGCCTGGGCCGCGCTGCTCGCGAAGCCGCTCGCGTCATCGGCTGTGCCAGCACCGCGCAGAAAAACCGCGCCTTGCAAGCCGCCGCTGATGCGCTGGACGCTGCACGCGCCGAGTTGACGGCGGCCAATGAACTGGATTTGGCCGCTGGTCGGGCCAATGGTCTTGAACCGGCCCTGCTGGAGCGTCTGGCGCTGACCCCGGAACGCATCGACGGCATGATCGTCGGTTTGCGCCAGGTAGCTGCATTGCCGGACCCGGTAGGCGCGATCCGCGACATGAGTTTCCGTCCGTCGGGCATCCAGGTTGGAAAAATGCGCGTGCCGCTGGGCGTGATCGGGATCATCTACGAATCCCGTCCCAACGTGACCATCGATGCCGCCAGCCTGTGCCTCAAATCCGGCAATGCAACCATCCTGCGTGGCGGTTCCGAGGCGATCCACTCCAATCGCGCCATCGCCGCCTGCATCCAGCGCGGCCTGGCTGAAGCCGAACTGCCTGGCGCTGTGGTGCAAGTGGTCGAAACCACCGATCGTGCCGCCGTTGGCGCGCTGATTACCATGCCGGAATACGTCGATGTCATCGTGCCCCGTGGTGGCCGTGGCCTGATCGAGCGCGTCAGTCGTGACGCCCGCGTGCCTGTCATCAAGCACCTGGATGGTATTTGTCACGTCTACGTCAGCCCTCACGCCGATCTGGCGAAAGCCCAGCGCATTGCGTTCAACGCCAAGACCTACCGTTATGGCATTTGCGGCGCGATGGAAACGCTATTGGTCGATCAAAGCGTTGCCAAAGATTTCCTGCCATCGATGGCTGCCCAGTTCCGCGAAAAAGGCGTCGAGCTGCGCGGTTGCGAGCGCACGCGGGCGATTATCGATGCTGCGGCGGCGACCGAAGACGACTGGACCACCGAATACCTGGCACCGATTCTGTCGATCCGCGTGGTCGACGGCCTCGATCAGGCCATCGACCACATCAATCGGTACGGCTCCCATCACACCGACTCGATCGTCAGCGAAAACCTCGCTGATACCCGGCGTTTTGTGGCGCAAGTCGATTCATCGTCGGTCATGATCAACACGCCGACATGCTTCGCCGATGGCTTTGAATACGGATTGGGTGCCGAGATTGGCATTTCTACTGATAAGCTGCACGCCCGCGGCCCGGTGGGCCTCGAAGGTTTGACGTGCGAGAAGTACATCGTGGTCGGTGATGGCCAGTTGCGCGGCCAGGCGTCGGTCTGACTTGAGCGACCTCGCCCCGACAACCCCAGCCACCGCCGACACGCCTCAACCTCGGCGCATTGGCATGCTGGGCGGCACGTTCGACCCGGTGCACATCGGCCATTTGCGCAGTGCGCTGGAAGTCGCCGAGTCGCTGGCGCTCGATGAGTTGCGTCTGACACCCAGTGCCAGGCCTCCGCATCGTGATACGCCGCAAGTGTCGGCAAAAGACCGTCTGGCGATGGTCGAGTGCGCGGTGGCCGGTGTGGCGCCGTTGGTGGTGGACGCCCGCGAATTGCAGCGGGACAAACCGTCCTACACTATCGATACCCTGGAATTGATGCGTGCCGAACTGGCCGCGCAGGACCAGGTATTTCTACTTCTGGGCTGGGACGCATTTTGCGGCCTGCCCACTTGGCACCGCTGGGAAGAGTTGCTCCAGCATTGCCACATCCTGGTGCTGCAACGCCCGGATGCCGACAGCGAACCGCCGGATGCCTTGCGCAACCTGCTGGCAGCGCGCTCGGTGAGCGACCCGCTGGCCCTCAATGGGCCGAGCGGACAGATTGCATTCGTCTGGCAGACACCGCTCGCGGTATCCGCCACCCAGATCCGTCAACTGCTGGCCAGCGGTAAGTCGGTACGTTTCCTGGTGCCCGACGCGGTCCTGGCCTACATCGATGCGCACGGACTTTACCGTGCGTCGAACTGAAAAGAGGCGCGCTTCAAGGCACGTGACCACGTGTATCGAAGCCCCCGAACATACGAGCAAAACGAGTTTTATATGACTGACAAAGACGTAGCTAAAGTAAAGCGCAAAGGCACATTCAAGAGCGCCCCGCTGCCAGAAGTAGTTCCAACCGGCGCACCACTCGCTGGCGAAGAGCTGGTCAAGGTTGCCGTAGCGGCCCTGGAAGACGTCAAGGCCCAGGACATTCAGGCGATCGACGTTCGTGAAAAGCAGAGCATCACTGACTTCATGATCATCGCTACCGGTACCTCCAACCGCCAGATCGGCGCGATGCTGGACAAGGTCCGCGAAGCGGTCAAGGCTCAGGGTGTCAAGCCGCTGGGTGAAGAAGGCAAGGGCGACAGCGACTGGGTCCTGCTGGACATGGACGATGTCATCGTTCACATGATGACCGCCTCGGCTCGCCAGTTCTACGACCTGGAGCGTCTGTGGTCCGGCGCAGAGCAGAGCCGTGCTCTGAACGCGGCCCACCACAGCCCGGAAAACACCCACGAGCATTTCATCAAGCTCAACAAAGACCAGCAATAAGGGCCCGCTGTGCGACTGCGACTGATCGCCGTCGGTTCACGGATGCCCAAGTGGGTGGAAGAAGGCTGGCATGAATATGCCAAGCGTCTTCCGTCCGAGCTGGCGCTGGAACTGGTGGAAATACCGCTCAATACCCGTGGCAAGAACGCCGACGTGGCGCGCTTCATCCGTCAGGAAGGCGAAGCCATGCTGGCCAAAGTCGGGCCGAACGAGCGTATTGTCACTCTCGAAGTCCACGGCAAACCCTGGAGCACTGAGCAGCTGGCGGTCGAACTCGATCGCTGGCGCCTGGACTCGCGCACGGTCAACTTCATGGTCGGCGGCCCCGAAGGGCTGGCGCCGGAAGTCTGTGCCCGAGCCGATCAGCGCTGGTCATTGTCGCCGTTGACGTTGCCGCACCCATTGGTGCGAATTCTGATCGGCGAACAGCTGTACCGTGCCTGGACAGTCCTGTCCGGCCACCCATACCACAAGTAGTTCTGCCCTCATGTCTCAGCCGATTCGCATCAAGGACCACGAAAAAGACGCCCGTCTGGTGCGTGGTCGCGTCGTGTTCGGGGCAATTGCGGTCGTAACGCTGATCTGCGTACTGATTGCGCGGCTGTATTTCCTTCAGGTGATCCAGTACGAGTACCACTCGACCCTCTCGGAAAACAACCGCGTCCATGTGCAGCCGATTCCGCCCACGCGCGGGTTGATCTTCGACCGCAATGGCGTGGTAATCGCCGACAACCGACCCAGCTTCAGCCTGAGCATGACCCGCGAACGCTCTGGTGAATGGCAACAAGTGCTCGACGTGATCGTCCAGGTGCTGGAGTTGACTCCAGAGGATCGGATGATTTTCGAGAAGCGCATGCGGCAGGGGCGCCGGCCGTTCGAGCCAGTACCGATCCTGTTCGAGCTGACCGAAGAACAGATCGCCCGTATCGCGGTGAATCAGTTCCGTCTGCCGGGCGTGGAAGTGGTCGCGCAGCTGGTTCGTCACTATCCGCAGGGTGCGCATTTTGCGCACTCGGTAGGTTATATGGGGCGGATCAACGAGAAAGAGCTCAAGTCTCTGGATCCGGTGAGTTACAGCGGCACCCATCAAATTGGCAAAACCGGCATCGAACGCTTCTACGAACCCGAGCTGCACGGTCAGGTCGGTTACGAGGAAGTCGAAACCAACGCTCGGGGCCGCGTATTGCGCGTGCTCAAGCGTACCGATCCGATTCCTGGCAAGGACATCGTCCTGAGCCTGGACATCAAATTGCAGGAAGCCGCCGAGACCGCACTTGGCGGACGTCGTGGTGCCGTCGTGGCACTGGACCCAAAAACCGGTGAAGTGCTGGCGATGGTCAGTCAGCCGAGTTTCGATCCGAACCTGTTCGTCACCGGCATCAGCTCCAAGGCCTATTCCGAGCTGCGCGACTCCATCGACCGGCCGCTGTTCAACCGCGTGTTGCGCGGCCTGTACCCGCCGGGTTCGACCATCAAGCCGGCGGTGGCGATTGCCGGTCTGGATTCGGGGGTGGTCACCGCGTCGACCCGAGTCTTCGACCCCGGTTACTACATGCTGCCCAACTACGATCACAAATACCGTAACTGGAACCGTACGGGTGATGGTTACGTGGATCTGGACACGGCAATCATGCGGTCCAACGACACCTACTTCTATGATCTGGCCCACAAGCTGGGGATCGACCGGTTGTCGTCGTACCTGGGCAAATTCGGCATTGGCCAAAAGGTCTCGCTGGACATGTTCGAAGAGTCGCCGGGCCTGATGCCGTCCCGTGAATGGAAACGTGCGACCCGGCGCCAGGCGTGGTTCCCGGGTGAAACCCTGATTCTGGGGATCGGGCAGGGCTACATGCAATCCACGCCATTGCAGCTGGCCCAGGCCACTGCGCTGGTGGCCAACAAAGGCGTGTGGAACCGGCCGCACCTGGCCAAGACGGTTGAGGGCGTGAAGCCCAAGGATGAAAACCCGATGCCGGACATCGTCCTGCGCGATCCGTCCGACTGGACCAAGGTCAACCACGGTATGCAGCAAGTGATGCACGGCGCTCGCGGTACGGCGCGCAAGGCCTCGATCGGCGCGCAATACCGGATCGCCGGCAAAAGTGGTACGGCCCAGGTGGTCGCGATCAAGCAGGGCGAGAAGTACGACCGCTCCAAAGTGCAAGAACGCCACCGTGACCACGCCTTGTTTGTCGGCTTTGCGCCGGCCGACAACCCGCAAATCGTGGTGTCGGTCATGGTCGAGAACGGCGAGTCCGGTTCCGGGGTCGCCGCGCCTGTAGTGCGTCAAGTCATGGATGCCTGGCTCCTGGACCAGGACGGCCATCTCAAAGCCGAGTACGCCAGCCCTATCAGTGCGGAGGCTACGGCCCGTGAAGAATAATTTCGACCGCATGCTCTCCAGCGAGGATGTGATGCGTCGCCGTGCGACGCTGTTGCAGCGCCTGCACATCGATGGCCCTTTGTTGATTCTGCTGCTGACCCTCGCCGCCGGCAGTCTGTTCGTGCTGTATTCGGCCAGCGGAAAAAGCTGGGACCTGCTGGCCAAGCAAGCCACTTCGTTCGGCATCGGCCTGGTGTCGATGATCGTCATCGCGCAGTTCGAGCCGCGCTTCATGGCGCGTTGGGTGCCGGTCGGTTACGTGCTGGGTGTGCTCTTGCTGGTGGTGGTGGACGTCATGGGCCATAACGCCATGGGGGCCACGCGCTGGATCAACATTCCCGGCGTGATTCGCTTCCAGCCGTCGGAATTCATGAAAATCCTGATGCCGGCCACCATCGCCTGGTATTTGTCCAAGCGCACCTTGCCGCCGCAGCTCAAGCACGTAGCGGTCAGTCTGTTTCTGATTGGTTTGCCGTTCATCCTGATCGTGCGTCAGCCGGACCTTGGTACCTCGCTGCTGATCCTGGCAGGCGGTGCGTTCGTTCTGTTTATGGGTGGTTTGAAATGGCGCTGGATCATCAGCGTGCTGGCGGCGGCCGTACCGGTGGCCGTGGCGATGTGGTTTTTCATCATGCACGACTACCAGAAGCAGCGAATCCTGACCTTCCTTGACCCTGAGAGCGATCCGCTGGGCACTGGCTGGAACATCATTCAGTCCAAAGCTGCCATCGGTTCGGGTGGCGTGTTTGGCAAGGGCTGGCTGCTGGGCACCCAGTCGCACCTGGACTTCCTGCCGGAAAGCCACACCGACTTCATCATTGCGGTCATGGGTGAAGAGTTCGGGCTGGTCGGCATTTGTGCGCTGCTGCTGATTTACCTGCTGCTGATCGGTCGCGGGTTGGTGATCACCGCCCAGGCCCAGACATTGTTCGGAAAATTGCTTGCGGGCAGTTTGACCATGACGTTTTTTGTTTATGTTTTCGTCAACATCGGTATGGTCAGTGGCCTGTTGCCGGTGGTGGGGGTGCCGTTGCCGTTCATTAGCTACGGTGGAACTTCGCTGGTGACGCTGCTGTCAGCGTTTGGGGTTTTGATGTCGATCCATACCCATCGTAAGTGGATCGCACAGGTTTGAATAAGGTGAAGATTTCAATGCAAGTAATGCGTGGCTGGGCGACTCGATACGCGCCATGGGTCGGCCTGGTAAGCATCCTTGGCATAACGCAGGACGCGTTGGCCGGCGATTACGAAGGTTCACCCCAGGTGGCCGAATTCGTCGGTGAAATGACCCGCGACTACGGTTTCGCTGGCGAACAGCTGATGGGCGTGTTCCGCGAAGCCGAACGCAAGCAGTCGATCCTGGATGCGATCTCCAAGCCCGCCGAACGGGTCAAGCAATGGAACGAATACCGTCCAATGTTCATCACCGACGCGCGCATTGCCCGTGGTGTGGACTTCTGGCGTCAGCACGAAGCAGTGCTGGCGCGTGCCGAGCAGGAATATGGTGTGCCGGCCCAGGTGATTGTCTCGATCATCGGAGTTGAAACCTTTTTCGGCCGTAATACCGGTAATTACCGGGTGATCGACGCGTTATCGACATTGGGTTTCGACTATCCTCCCCGTGCCGAATTCTTCCGCAAGGAATTGCGTGAGTTCTTGCTGCTGGCCCGTGAAGAACAGGTCGATCCGTTGACCCTCAAAGGTTCCTACGCAGGCGCCATGGGCTTGCCGCAGTTCATGCCGAGCAGTTTTCGCGCGTATGCGGTGGATTTCGACGGTGATGGTCACATTAATATCTGGACCAATCCGGACGATGCCATTGGTAGCGTCGCCAGTTACTTCAAGCTTCACGGCTGGGTTGCCGGCGAACCGGTGGTCAGCCGCGCCGATGTACGAGGCGAGCAGGTGGACGAAGGGTTGACCACGGGCATCGAGCCGACTAAAACCGCAGGGGAGTTGCGGGCTCTAGGGTGGTCAAGTCATGATGCGCTGCGCGATGATATGCCGGTCACGGCTTTCCGCCTTGAAGGTGACAATGGCCCCGAGTACTGGATGGGCCTGAAGAATTTTTACGCAATCACGCGTTATAACCGCAGCGTGATGTACGCCATGGCCGTACATCAACTGTCTGAGCAACTGGTCCAAGCACGGGGCGTCAAGTAATGCGGGCATCGCCTATGGATAAACCCCTCAAGCTCATGGCTTTCGCCGCATTGGCGGTGCTGCTTGCCAGTTGCTCGACCAGTCGCGCGCCGGCTCAGAAATCCTCGTCCACTGCCGTGCGCGCTACGCCGGGGCTGGACATCAACCGCGCCCACAAAGATGGCGCGCCGTGGTGGGATGTCGACGTATCGCGCATCCCGGATGCCACGCCGACCCTGCACAGCGGTCCTTACAAGGCCAACCCGTACACGGTGCTGGGCAAGACCTATTTCCCGCTGCAAGAATCCAAGACCTACGTCGCCTCGGGCACGGCGTCCTGGTATGGCACCAAGTTTCACGGTCAGAACACCGCCAATGGCGAGGTGTATGACCTGTACGGCATGAGTGCCGCACACAAGACATTGCCACTGCCAAGTTACGTTCGGGTGACCAACCTGGACAACAACAAGAGCGTGATCCTGCGGGTCAACGACCGTGGGCCGTTCTATTCGGACCGCATCATCGACTTGTCCTATGCCGCTGCCAAAAAACTCGGTTACGCCGAAATCGGCACCGCGCGGGTCAAGGTCGAGGGTATCGACCCGCAACAGTGGTGGGCACAAAAAGGCCGTCCGGCGCCTTTGATGCTCAACGAGCCGCAAGTCGCGCAAAATAGCGCCCCGGTGATTACGGCCTCGGCCGGCACCGTCGAGCAATGGACGCCGCCACCGCAGCAACACGCCGCGGCCGTCGTGCCCGTTCAGCTTGATGCAAAAAAAAACGCTTCTGTACCAGCCTCTGGCCAGTATCTGCAGGTGGGCGCGTTCGCCAACCCGGACGCTGCAGAACTCCTGAGATCGAAGCTCAGCGGGATGGTGAGCGCTCCGGTGTTCATCAGCTCGATAGTGCGCAACCAACAGACACTGCATCGGGTGCGCCTGGGGCCGATCGGTTCTCCGGGTGAAATCCAGCAAGTGCAGAACAGTGTGCGCATGGCCAACCTCGGTTCGCCAAGTGTGGTAACAGAGTAAACGTAGGACTTGATTGACGGTTCATCTGCGGTTTTGGGGGGTGAACCAGGTTGTTGGCTCGATACAGAACAAAAGCCCGGCAAGGGTTACAGAGTGAGCAACTGAACACGCGATAACCCGTTAGAAGGTTATTTGATTAGTTTTGCCCCTGGGCAAGTTTCCATTAGCGATTTCGAGAGACGGATGAACATCACCACCTTTGCCAAACGCCTGTTCCTGCTAGTCCCGCTGCTTCTCTCACCTGCCGCTTTCGCGGTCGAGGTGATGCCGTCGCCACCACAACTGGCCGCCAAGGCCTATGTGCTCATGGATGCCAGCAGCGGCAACGTGCTGGTCGAGAACAACGGTGACCAGCGTCTGCCACCGGCCAGCCTGACCAAGCTGATGACCGCGTACATCGCGACCCTGGAAATCCGTCGTGGCCAGATCGGCGAAAACGACCCGGTGACCGTCAGCGAAAACGCCTGGCGTACCGGCGGTTCGCGGATGTTCATCAAGGTGGGTTCGCAGGTTACTGTCAGCGACCTGCTGCACGGCATCATCATTCAGTCGGGTAACGACGCCAGTGTTGCGCTCTCCGAGCACATCGCCGGCAGCGAAGATGCATTCGCTGACGTGATGAACAAAACCGTGGCCGACCTGGGCATGACCAACACCCACTTCATGAACCCGACTGGTCTACCGAACCCGGAGCACTACTCGTCGGCTCATGACATGGCGGTGCTGGCTCGCGCAATCATTCACGAAGACCCGGCTCACTACGCGATCTACTCGCAGAAAGAGTTCTTCTGGAACGGCATCAAGCAACCTAACCGCAACCTGCTGCTGTGGCGCGACAAGACCGTCGACGGTCTGAAAACCGGCCACACCGATGAAGCCGGCTACTGCATGGTGTCTTCGGCCGTACGTGATGGCATGCGCCTGATCGCGGTGGTGTTCGGCACCAACAGCGAAGTGGCTCGTGCCGCCGAAACCCAGAAGCTGCTGACTTACGGTTTCCGCTTCTTCGAAACCCAGACCTTCTATCAGAAAGGCGCCGAGCTGGCTCAAGCCCCTGTCTGGAAAGGCGCGACCAATCAAGTCAAGGCCGGCCTGGCTGAAGACCTGACCATGACCCTGCCAAAAGGCCAGCTGAAAAAGCTTGCTGCCAGCATGACCATGAACCCGCAACTGGTTGCGCCAATCGCCAAGGGCGACGTGATCGGTAAAGTCGAAGTGAAACTGGACGACAAGGTGGTGCACAGCGCCGATCTGATCGCTCTGGACGCGGTCGAGGAGGGTGGTATCTTCCGCCGCATGTGGGATAGCATCCGTCTATTCTTCTACAGCATGTTCAACTGATAGTGTGCTCCTGCAAGGCCCCGTGCTGATCCGGCGCGGGGTTTTGCTGTCGCCACGGCTTACGCTTACGAGGCCGTTACGCCATGACCGATACCGAAGTAAAGGCACCAAAGATCGAATTTCCCCAAGTTGATTATCCGGTTAAGGTGATCTGCGATACGGGCGTCGGCAACAAAGACAAGATCATTGAAATCGTCAAGAAATACGCGACCATCAACGATGAGCGTGTCGATGAGCGTCAAAGCAGCAACGGCAAATACACCACCATTCAGTTGCACATCGTCGCGACCGACCAGGACCAGCTGTACAACATCAACAGCTATCTGCGGGCGACCGGCTTCGTGCACATGGTGCTGTGATGTCTGGCACGCTGGGCTTTCGTGAGCTCGGCCAGATGGCTTACGAGCCGGTCTGGCATGCCATGCAACGCTTCACCAACGAACGCGGCACCGATGCCGCCGACGAGATCTGGCTGGTCGAGCACCCGCCGGTGTTCACCCAGGGGCAGGCTGGCAAGGCTGAGCATCTGCTGCTTCCCGGGGATATTCCGGTGGTGCAGGTCGATCGGGGCGGTCAGGTGACCTATCACGGCCCTGGCCAACTGGTGGCCTATCTGCTACTGGACGTACGCAAGCTGGGGTTTGGCGTGCGTGACCTGGTCAGCCGCATGGAGCAATGCCTGATCGAGTTACTGGCCAGCTACGGCGTTACTGCCGCCGCCAAGCCGGACGCACCGGGTGTCTACGTCAACGGGGCGAAAATCGCATCTCTGGGTCTGCGGATCCGCCACGGTTGTTCCTTTCATGGCCTGGCCCTGAACGTGGACATGAACCTGGAACCGTTTCGACGGATTAATCCCTGCGGCTACGCCGGGCTGGCGATGACCCAGCTGAGCGATCACGCAGGATCGATTGAATTTGCCGAGGTAAGTGCCCGGCTGCGCGCGCAGCTCGTCAAACACCTCGACTATGCTGAGCAGACGACCCTAACGGGCGGAATCGACTGATATGACTACTGATGCAGTGCAAACCATGATCCCGACGCTTGATGTCACCGAGCGTCCGGCCCCGCGTGCCAAGGTTGAAGCCGGCGTCAAGCTGCGCGGCGCCGAGAAGGTTGCACGTATCCCGGTGAAGATCATTCCGACCACCGAACTGCCAAAGAAACCCGACTGGATTCGTGTACGCATCCCGGTTTCCCCGGAAGTCGACCGCATCAAGGCCCTGTTGCGTAAACACAAGCTGCACAGCGTGTGCGAAGAAGCGTCCTGCCCGAACCTGGGCGAGTGCTTCTCCGGCGGTACCGCGACGTTCATGATCATGGGCGACATCTGCACCCGTCGCTGCCCGTTCTGCGACGTCGGCCACGGCCGTCCGAAACCTCTGGACGTGAACGAGCCGGAAAGCCTGGCCATCGCCATCGCCGACCTGAAATTGAAGTACGTGGTGATCACCTCGGTTGACCGCGACGACCTGCGTGACGGCGGTGCCCAGCACTTTGCCGACTGCATCCGCGAGATCCGCAAACTGTCGCCGAACGTGCAGCTCGAAACCCTGGTCCCGGATTACCGTGGCCGTATGGACGTGGCGCTGGAAATCACCGCGGCCGAGCCACCGGATGTGTTCAACCACAACCTGGAAACCGTGCCGCGTTTGTACAAAGCAGCGCGTCCGGGTTCGGATTACCAGTGGTCGCTGACCCTGCTGCAGCGTTTCAAGCAAATGATGCCGCACATTCCAACCAAGTCCGGCTTGATGCTGGGCCTGGGCGAAACCGACGAAGAAGTCATCGAAGTCATGAAGCGCATGCGCGAGCACGACATCGACATGCTGACGCTGGGCCAATACCTGCAACCGTCTCGCAGCCACTTGCCGGTGCAGCGTTTCGTGCACCCGGACACTTTCGCCTGGTTCGCCGAGGAAGGTTACAAGATGGGCTTCAAGAACGTCGCTTCCGGCCCGCTGGTACGTTCGTCGTACCACGCCGACGAGCAGGCGAAGCTGGTTAAAGCCGAGCTGATGTCGTCCCTGTAATTTGGCGATGACATAAAAGACGCCCGCATGGCTTTCCAGGCTTTGCGGGCGTTTTTTTGCCTGGCCTACGCCAGCCAGCGTTTTTTCCTGCAACCTGCGGGCGACTGACCCTCTTCTGTTTGTCCCCGTACCTGACTACTGTGTGCTGAAGTGTTCACGCAGGGAGATTCATGGATGACCGTTCGACCGACCCATACGCTGTATCCACATAAACCTGTTCCGGCGTTGCCGTCGCAAGGGCTGATCGGCGTCATTGCACCAGCAGGTCCCGCCGGGCTGGACACTGACAAAGCCATTGCCTGGATGCACGCTCGCGGTTATGCGTTGCGGGTGTATCCCGGGGTGTATGAAAAGGACGGTTACCTGGCCGGCAGTGACGAAGTGCGGCTCAATGATTTGCACGCGGCATTCGCCGACACCGAGGTCGACGCGATCATCTGCCTGCGGGGTGGTTACGGCACACCGCGTTTGCTCGACCGCATAGATTTCGAACTGCTGCAAAACAACGCCAAGCCGTTCATCGGCTACAGCGACATCACGGCGCTGCACGTGGCGATCAGCCGTTATGCCGGTTTCGTGACCTTTCATGGTCCGCTGCTCAATGCCGACTTGTTGGGCGACAAGCGAAAACCGACCGAGTCTTCGTTTTTCAACATGCTCCGTGGGCAGGTGAAGGCCGGCAGCGTGTTGGCTCATCCGGCGGCTTACCCGTTGACCACTATCGAACCCGGCGTCGCGCATGGGCGCTTGCTGGGGGGCAACCTGTCGATGATCGCCGCGACCATGGGCACGCCTTACGAGCTGGAGGCCGAGGGCGTCATCCTGTTGATCGAGGACATCAACGAGCCGTTGTATCGCATCGACCGGCTACTGACCCATCTGCGTCTGGCCGGAACGCTGGGCAAGCTGCGCGGGGTGCTGGTGGGAGATATCGCGGGGGTCGAGCCGGCGGCGCTGGAGCGGTTGCTCAAGCAGACGTTCGAGCCGTTGCGGATACCCGTGCTGGCCGGATGGCGCAGTGGGCATTGCGACCCGAACCTGACGCTGCCGATGGGGGCGTTGGTCAAGCTGGATGCGGGGAACAGGGTGTTGGTGTTGGAGCAGGATGTGGTGGTCAGGCGCTAGAGTTTCGTCGCCTGATGGTCAGTCATCGCGAGCAAGCTCCCACAGGTTTTGTGTCGTTCACAAATCCAATGTGCGAGCTTGCTCGCGAAGGCGGCAGTCGCCATACGGCTGACTAGCGGTTACGCAACCCTTCCAGCAACTTGTGCGTCGGATACCCGTCCGCCGGCCAGCCAAACGACTGCTGGGCGCTGCGGATTGCCTTGCGGGTGTTGGCGCCGATAATCCCGTCAGGGGTGCCCGCATCGTAGTTCTGGGCACTCAGCAGGCTTTGCAGTTCCATGCGCTCGGTACGGCTCAATGGCAAATCATCTTTCGGCCAAGTGCCGCTGATCAGCCCCGCACCATTGAAGCGTTCGGACAACAGACTCACCGCCAACGCATAGGACGACGAGTTGTTGTACTTGAGAATCGCGCGGAAGTTGTCGAGCACCAGAAATGCCGGGCCACGATAACCGGCCGGCAGCAGCAGGGCCGCAGAAAGGTGTTCAGAGCCTGGCGGGACCCGAGCGCCAGCGGGCAGCGAAACCCCCAGTTGCATCCACTCGGCGACACTTTTGCGAATCGTGCCATCGGCCAGAACGTAGTTGAAACTGCCTGGCAGTTGCACTTCGAAGCCCCATGGCTGGCCTTTCTGCCAGCCGGAGCTTTGCAGGTAATGCGCGGTCGAAGCGAGGGCGTCGGCGGGGCTGTTCCAGATGTCACGGCGCCCGTCACCATCGAAGTCGACCGCGTGGGTGTTGTAAGTCGTCGGGATGAACTGGGTCTGACCCATGGCGCCGGCCCAGGAACCGAGCATTTTCTCGGGGGTTATATCGCCCTGTTGCAGGATTTGCAGGGCGGCGATCAGTTGATCGTGGGCAAAGCCCGGGCGTCGGCCTTCATACGCCAGCGTCGCCAGGGAGTTGATGACCGACTTGCTGCCCTGGAACTGACCGAAGTTACTCTCCATGCCCCACACCGACACCAGTGCCTGGCGGTCGACGCCATAGCGCTGTTCGATGCTTTGCAGGATGGCCGCGTTTTCGCTGATCAGCGCTTGGCCTTTACGTACTCGCAGCGGAGAAAGGGCGCCGTCGAGGTATTCCCATACCGGGCGGGAAAACTCCGGTTGGCTGCGGTCGGCCCGGATCACGCTCGGGTCGAAGCTGACATCGGCAAAGGCGCGGTCGAACAGATCGGCGCGGATACCGGCGGCCAGCGCGTCTTTACGGAATCCCGCCTGCCATTCGGCGAACGTCTGGGTGGGCTGGATATCGAGGTTTTCACCGGTCGGCACCACGGGCGGAATGACCGCTGGGGCTGTCGCGACAGGCTGGGATTGCAGCGGTTGGGCGTCGGCGGCGGTTGGTTTTTCCGCGCAGGCGACAAGCAAAATGAGGCTGGAGGCAGCGATCAATTGGCGAACGGGCCAACGACGGGAAAGACAAAGGGGCATGCACAGGTCCAGGGCAATCGATTCAGGTGCAGACCTTAACATGTAGAAGGGGTGTTCTGCTTTAAGCAGCCAGAAAGTAAGAAGCCTCCCAGCTATTAGACTGGAAGGCTTCGCGGCGGTAGCTGCCTTTGCCCTTGCCGGCTCGTTCCTGACGGCTGCGGAACAGTGGCTGGGCGATGATGGATTTGGCCTTGTTGGGGCCATGCTTTGATGGCTTTTTGCTCATGATGATTTCTCGCAAGTGAGTGGGTTTTGCGGGGCAAATCATCGGCCGAAGTTGGGGTTCTGTCTAGTCCCCGGGACGTGTAGGACCTTTCGCTGATCACAGAACCTGTAGCAGCTGGCGAAGCCTGCGTCCGGCTGCGCAGCAGTCGCCAAATCAAGCAATGAGTTTCTTCAGGATGATAGTGGATTCAGAGTTTACGACTGCTGCGCAGCCGGACGCAGGCTTCGCCAGCTGCTACAAGGGCGTGTTTATTCGGCGGGTAAGGTCAGGCGTTGGCCGGCCATCAACAAAGACAGTCGACTGAGGCTCATCCATGGCGAACCCGCTGCTTGGCCTTTGATTTGCGCATCGATGCGCTGGGCCTCCAGCAGCAGCTGCGCCCAGCGTTGCGCCGAATAACGTTGCAGGGCCTTGCTCATCAGCGGTTTGCGTTTGTCCCAGATGGGCGGTCGAGCCTGGCTGAAGGCTTTGTCCAGTGGCACACCCTGGCTGTATTGCAGTGACAGGTTGGCCAGCAGGCGCAGTTCCCGGGCCAGCGCCCAGAGAATCACCGGAGGTTCGACACCCTCACCGCGCAGCCCTTCGAGCATGCGCAAGGCGTGGGCCGCTTCGCCATTGAGGATCGCGTCGGTCAGGCCGAATACGTCGAACCGCGCACTGTCGGCCACGGCGGCCTGTACGGTTTCGACGGTGATCTGCCCACCTTCGGCCATCAATTTCAGCTTTTCGATTTCCTGCGCGGCGGCAAGCAGGTTGCCCTCGACGCGGGCGGCAATCAATTCGACCGCGTCCTGGTTGGCCGACAACCCGGCCTGAGACAGGCGCTGGCGAATCCAGCTTGGCAACTGATTGGCATCCACCGGCCAGATTTGCACGAACTGCGTGTGCTGGCCTTCGACCAGCGCCTTGCCCCACTTGGTCTTCTGCGCACTGCCATCGAGCTTGGGCAAGCTGATCAGCAATATCGTGTCTTCGGCCGGGCGAGAGCAGTACTCGATGAACGCGGCGGCGCCTTTGTCACCGGGTTTACCGGAGGGCAGGCGCAGTTCCAGCAAGCGCTTTTCGGCGAACAACGACATGCTTGCACCGGCTTGCAACAACGTACCCCAGTCGAAACTGGCGTCGGCGGCAAAGACCTGACGTTCGTCAAAGCCTTGCTGGCGGGCGGCTGCACGAATGGCATCGGCCGCTTCCTGACACAGCAACGGGTCATCGCCGCTGATGATGTAGACGGGCGCGAGGGCACCTTGCAGGTGTTTACCGAGTTGGGCGGGGGCAAGTTTCATAAGAGAGGGCCAACGGGGCGCCGGAGCGCCCCGAAAGTCTTACTGTTGCGGGATCTGGACAGGCGACTGGCGCGGAGTATTCGCTTCAGCCTTCTGAGCGGCTTCCAGCGCCTGTGCTTCGGCCTTGGCCTTGGCTTCGGCAGTCTGTTGCAACTGATCCAGCTGGGTTGGCGTGATCTGCTGCAGGCGCAGCATCATGCGTTGAATCAGTTCGCGACGGGTTTCTACACGGGCTGAGGAGGCTTCCTGATCGGAACCCACCAGGTTGTTGCCGTCGTGCAAAA
This sequence comes from Pseudomonas sp. B21-040, assembly GCF_024748695.1. Classification (NCBI taxonomy): domain Bacteria; kingdom Pseudomonadati; phylum Pseudomonadota; class Gammaproteobacteria; order Pseudomonadales; family Pseudomonadaceae; genus Pseudomonas; species Pseudomonas sp. B21-040. Next base: position 5,872,818 of record NZ_CP087176.1, on the reverse strand, counting down.
AGATCTTTTGTACCTGGATTTTATCGCTCAACAGTGGCATGTCATGTGCGCCACGAATGTCGTAGTTCAGGACGGTGGTTATTTCATACTCGCCAGTACGGCCGGCACCTGCGTAGCTGAGAATGCGCTGGCTTTCCTGCTCGTCGGTCAGCACCAATTTGTAAGGCGCGCCGATGTAGACCTTGACGCCGCTGCTTTCCAGCAGCTGACGCAGTTGCACCACGGTTTGGCCGTAGGCATTGCGGGCGCTCACGTCGAGCTCCTTGATCGCCAGTTCAGTGGTGCCGGTGCCGCGCAGCTGGAAACCGCAGGCGCTCAACAGGACCGCAAGGCCCATCACCAGCAGATTGCGTTTGATCATTTTGTTGCTCCCCTTGAAACCATGTGGGCCGATCTTGCGGCCCGAAAGGTTTTACTCGGCGCCGGGCATGGCCCGGCGCCTGATCCAATTAGCTGGCGACGATGTTGACCAGTTTCCCGGGCACGACGATCACTTTGCGAATAGTCAGGCCGTCGACAAAACGCAGCACGTTTTCATTGGCTCGTGCAGCGGCTTCGACTTCTTCGCGGGTGGCACTGGCCGGCATTTCGATGTGGCCACGCAGCTTGCCGTTGACCTGAATCACCAGCTGCAAGCTGTCTTGTACCAACGCGCTGTCATCCACCGCCGGCCAGCCGGCGTCGATCACAGGGGCAGCGTGGCCCAGTTGATTCCACAGCTCGTGGCTGATGTGCGGCGTGATTGGAGCCAGCAGCAGCGTCACGGTTTCCAGACCTTCGTGAATCAGAGCGCGATCCTGTTCGGTGGCTTGTGCAGCCTTTTCCAGCACGTTCATCAGCGTCATCACCTGGGCGATGGCGGTGTTGAATTTGTGATTCTGGCCGACGTCCTGGCTCGCTTGCTTGATAGCCAGGTGGATCGAGCGGCGAACGGCTTTCTGCTCGTCGTTCAGGGCGGCGATGTCCAGCTTGCCCGGCAGGCCCTGGGTGACGTGTGCTTGAGCCAGACGCCAGACGCGCTTGAGGAAACGGTGCGAACCTTCGACGCCGGAGTCAGACCATTCCGCACTCATGTCGGGTGGCGAGGCGAACATCATGAACAGGCGGCAGGTGTCTGCGCCGAACTGGTCGATCATCGACTGTGGGTCGACGCCGTTGTTCTTCGACTTGGCCATCTTCTCGGTGCCGCCGATTTCCACCGGCAAGCCGTCAGCTTTTAACTTGGCGCTGATAACCTTGGCCTTGCTGTCACGCTCAAGTTCGACGTCCGCCGGGTTGAACCAGGTGTAAGCGCCGTTGGCTTCGCGACGATAGTAAGTCTCGGCGATCACCATGCCCTGGGTCAGCAGGTTCTTGAACGGCTCGTTGGAGCTCACCAGGCCTTCGTCGCGCATCAGCTTGTGGAAGAAGCGTGCGTAGAGCAGGTGAAGAATCGCGTGCTCGATACCGCCGATGTACTGATCCACCGGCAGCCAGTGGTCAGCCGCGGTTTTTTCTACCAGGCCACCTTCATAGTGCGGCGAGGCGTAACGGGCGTAGTACCACGAGGACTCGACGAAGGTGTCCATGGTGTCGGTTTCACGCTTGGCAGGCTGGCCGCATTTCGGGCAGCTGCACTCGTAGAACTCGGGCATGCGCGCCAGTGGCGAACCCGCGCCGTCCGGCACGACGTCTTCCGGCAGTACCACAGGCAACTGGTCTTCCGGCACCGGCACATCACCGCAAGTGTTGCAGTGGATGATCGGGATCGGGCAGCCCCAGTAGCGCTGGCGGCTGATGCCCCAGTCGCGCAGGCGGAACTGGGTGCGTGAGGCGCCGAGGGTTTTCTTGATCAGCGCCACTTCAATGGCGTCGAACGCGCCTGCGAAGTCCAGACCGTCGAACTCGCCGGAGTTGATCAGCGTGCCGTGCTCGCCATAGGCGTCTTGCCATGGGGCAGGGTGGGTGTCGCCAGAGCTTGTGCGCACCACGGACTTGATCGGCAGGTTGTACTTGGTAGCGAACTCGAAATCACGTTCGTCGTGGGCCGGCACAGCCATGACCGCGCCATCGCCGTAGTGCATCAGCACATAGTTGGCGACCCACACCGGCAGTTTTTCACCGGTCAGCGGGTGCTCGACGAAAAGCGAGGTCGGCAGGCCTTTTTTCTCTTGAGTGGCGACGTCGGCTTCAGCCACGCTGCCGCCCTTGCATTCAGCGATGAACGCTTGCAGCTCAGGGTTGTTCTGTGCGGCCAGGGTCGCCAGGTGGTGTTCGGCAGCCACGGCAACGTAAGTCGCGCCCATCAGGGTGTCCGGACGGGTGGTGAAGACTTTCAGCGCGCCGGTTTCGCCGATGGAATCGACGTTGTACGGGAACTGCACTTCCATGCCGCGCGATTTGCCGATCCAGTTGCGCTGCATGGTCTTGACCTGTTCAGGCCAGCCCGGAAGGTCGTCGAGGCTTTCCAGCAGCTCATCCGCGTAAGCGGTGATCTTGAAGTAGTACATCGGGATTTCGCGCTTTTCGATCAGCGCGCCGGAACGCCAGCCGCGACCGTCGATCACCTGCTCGTTAGCCAGAACGGTCTGGTCGACCGGGTCCCAGTTCACGGTGCCGCTTTTCTTGTAAATCACGCCTTTTTCGAACAGGCGAGTGAACAGCCATTGTTCCCAGCGGTAGTAATCGGGCTTGCAGGTGGTCACTTCGCGCGACCAGTCCACTGCCAGGCCCAGGCTGCGCAGCTGGCTTTTCATGTAGGCGATGTTTTCGTAGGTCCACTTGGCGGGCGCTACGTTGTTCTTCATCGCGGCGTTTTCCGCCGGCATGCCGAAGGCGTCCCAACCCATGGGTTGCAGAACGTTTTTGCCTTGCATGCGCTGGTAGCGGGAGATCACGTCGCCGATGGTGTAGTTGCGCACGTGCCCCATGTGTAGTTTGCCGCTGGGGTAAGGGAACATCGACAGGCAGTAGAAAGTCTCCTTGCCTGGCTGTTCACTGACTTCAAAGGACTTTTGCTCGTCCCAGAATGACTGGGCGGCGACTTCGATTTCACGGGGCTGATATTGTTCGTGCATGGCTACTTTTGAACTGAATAGGGGTGGCCTAATCCTCTTCAATGCAACGCTGGACGGTGAACACGCCAAATCGGCGTTTCGGTGCCCAGACGAGCTGGAAGTGGAGTTACAGGAAGCGCCGTAGCATACATGACCGCGCTCTACCGAGGGAAACCCTGATTACTGCCGTGCGTCCTTCAAAAACAGCTGCGAGGGCCGTTGGTCGCGGCGTTCAGCCGGTTTGTCCATGGAAGCTAAGCTCTAAATGGGGAGTAGGTCTTATCTTCCAATGAGGTGAGGGATGGTTGAGTCACAGCAAAAAGTCACAAAACCGGAGTTGTACGAACGACTGATCGATCGTCTGGGAATGGCCCTGGATGCTGCAAAAACTGCAGGCCGGCTGCGCGATGAGCGTCCCTTGGAGCTGGAGTTGCGCGGCCTTAGCCCCGCAGAGTTTGAATTGGTCAAAGCCTATCTGGATCGCAGTGAACGTGAAACACACGGATGCTTGTCAGCAGCAGTGAAGCAACTCGACGCACCACGTTCGGCCAAAATCATCTGGCTCAAGGATAAAGTCCCGGGCAAGGACGCGGTAAAGGCCCGGTCCCTGCAATTCAAGTAACGGCTCCACGCCATGAAACGTGGTTTTTTAAAGCATAGTCTTCGCGCATTTCTTGTCGCATTGCGTCAACCCACTTAGGCTTCGGGCATCTCAGGAGATGCTCGATGCCTTTTCGTTATTTTGTGAAACAACTTTTGTTGCCTCCCGGCATTCTTTTGCTGTTGCTGGTTCTTGCGTGGTGGTTGCGCCGCTCAAGGCCAAGGCTTGCGGCTGCCTGCTTCGTATTGGGGGCCGGCGGCTTCTGGCTGATGAGCTTGCCGGTGATGGTGGAGTGGAGTGCCAGGGCGCTGGAGCGAAACCCACCGTTGGCGTTCGACGAATGGGCGACCCTGGCGCAGCGCGCGGACGCGATTGTGGTGTTGGGCTCTGGACGTGAACGTGGCGATATTGCCTGGGGGACTGACCAGCCAACCGGCATTGGCCTCGAGCGTGAGCGTTATGCCGCGCGGCTGGCCAAGGCGTCCGGTTTGCCGATTCTGACCAGTGGTGGCCTGCACTACGGCACGCCGCCGACTGAAGCGAAGATGATGGCGGACTCGCTGCTGGATGATTTCGGCGTGTCGGTGCGCTGGCAGGAAGGACGCAGCCGCACGACGTGGGAGAACGCGCAGTTCAGTGCCGAGGTGTTATTGCCCCAAGGGATCAAGCGGGTGGTGGTCGTGACCCATGCCTGGCACATGCCGCGATCTGTCTGGAGTTTCCAGAAGGCAGGATTTGAAGTGGTGCCCGCGCCGGTGGGCTTTTTAGGCGTGGACAATGCGCGACCGCTGGGTGGCTGGATGCCGGAATTCAAGTCGATCTGGCAATCCGGTCAATTGCTGAACGAGGCGGTGGGGCAGGTCGGGTATTCGATGTTTTACCGCTGAAGATCAAAAGATCGCAGCCTCGTTTCACTCGACAGCTCTTACAGGGGATTGCGTTCTCTGTAGGAGCTGTCGAGTGCAACGAGGCTGCGAATTTTTCAGGCGCCGCAATACTTAAACGGTTTTCGCCATCCGGCTGGCAACCAACGCCCAGCCAAACAACAGCACGCAAACAATGATCAGCGGCCACGAGCGCCATTGCAGGTACGGCGTCAGGTTGTGCATCGGTACGACTTCGCCGTACAGGATGCCGCGTTCGAACTGTGGGATCTGCGCAGTAATCTGGCCAAACGGGTTGATCAGGCCGGACACGCCATTGTTGGTGGCGCGGATCATCCAGCGGCCCGCCTCAAGCGCGCGCATCTGCGCCATCTGCAAATGTTGCAGCGGGCCGATGGAGGTGCCGAACCAGGTGTCATTGCTGATGGTCAGCAACAAATCGCTGCGAGCCGCGAGGCTGGCGGCGAATTCCGGGTAGACCACTTCGTAGCAGATGAACGGCGCAATCTGATAACCCTTGGCCTGCAGCATCGGCTGATCGGAGGGGCCTCGGGCGAAATCGGACATAGGCAGGTCGAAGAACGCGATCAGTCCGCGCAGCACATCCTGCAACGGCACGTATTCGCCGAACGGCACCAGTTTCTGCTTGAGGTAGGTGCCATCACCTTCGCCAACCACGGTGATGCCGTTGAAGAAGCGCTTCTCATGGCGTACTTCCATGCGCACCGGCACACCGGTAATCAGCGCGGATTTACGATCGGCGGCGAAATCGCCCATCATGTTCAGGTAGCCTTCGGCGGACGACTTGAGCACCGGAACGGCGGTTTCCGGCCAGATCAGCAGGTCGACGCGTTTGGAGGTAAAGCTCATGTCGCGGTACAGCTCCAGTTGCGCGTTAAGCTGCGCCGGGTCCCACTTCATGCTTTGTTCGATATTGCCTTGAATCGCCGCAACGCTCAGCGCTGGACCGGATGGGCTGGTCCAGGCGTGACCTTTGAGCGCAATGCCGACAGCCCAAGGGCCGATCAACAGCAACACACCGGCTGCGATGAAGCCTTTGCGACCTGTCTTGATCAGGCGCGAGGCGTTGTAAATCAGTGCCGCCGTCAACGCAAGGGTGAACGACACCAGCCACATCCCGCCCAGTGGCGCGAGCCCGGCCAGCGGGCCATTAAGCTGGCTGTAACCGGAGTAAAGCCACGGGAAACCGGTGAGGAACCAGCCGCGAAACGCTTCCTGACCGACCCACAACGCCGCAAAGGCCAAGGCATCGGCCAGCGGCGCTTCGTTGCGACGCAGCCAGCGCGCCCAGATCCAGGCAGGCAGGGCAAAGAACCAGGCAATCGCCGCGGTGAACGCCAGCATCAGCAAGCCGGCCAGCAATACCGAAGCGCCGCCGAAGTTGTGAATGCTGTAGTAGATCCAGCTGGTACCGGCGCCAAACAGGCCGAAACCAAAACACCAGCCACGGCCCAGCGCCTGACGAGGGTTCAGTTCCCGTAAACCGGCATAGAAGAAACCGACTGCCAACAACGCCAATGGCCAGATGTCGAACGGCGCCAGCGCCAGGGTGGTGAGTGCACCGGCCGCCACGGCCAGCAGGTTACCGGGCCAGCCGGGGCGGGTTACGCGGAGCATGTCAGTCCTTAACGGGCAATTGGAGTCAGGCGCAGCAAGTGAATTCGACGGCTGTCGGCGTTCAGGATGCGGAAACGATAAGGGCCGATTTCAGTGATTTCGTTGCGCTTTGGCAAGTGCCCGAACGCGCTCATCACCAAACCACCGACGGTATCAAACTCATCGTCGGAGAATTCACTGTCGAAGAACTCGTTGAAGTTTTCGATCGGCGTCAGGGCCTTGATCAGGAAGTCACCGCTGGGCAGCGGCTTGATGTAGCTGTCTTCTTCGACGTCGTGCTCGTCTTCGATGTCGCCGACGATTTGCTCCAGCACGTCTTCGATGGTCACCAGGCCAGCCACGCCGCCGTACTCGTCGATGACGATGGCCATGTGGTTGTGGTTGGCGCGAAACTCACGCAGCAGCACGTTAAGACGCTTGGACTCGGGCACGAAGGTAGCCGGGCGCAGCAGGTCCTTGATGTTGAAGCTGTCGCCGTTCTCCCTGAGGATCAATGGCAGCAAGTCCTTGGCCAGCAACACGCCCATCACGTCATCGTGGCTTTCGCCGATCACCGGGTAGCGGGAGTGGGCCGAGTCAACCACGGCAGGCAGGAACTCGCGAGGTGTCTGGGTCGCCTTGATGCTGACCATTTGCGAGCGCGGGACCATGATGTCCCGTACTTGCAGGTCTGCAACCTGGATGGCGCCCTCGACGATGGCCAGCGCTTCGCTGTCCAGCAACTTGTTCTGGTGTGCATCGCGCAGGAGCTCCAGCAGCTCCTGACGGTTTTTCGGCTCGTGGGCAAAAGCCTGGGTGAGCTTACCCAGCCAAGACTTCTGCCCGTTGCTCGATCGATCTTCGCTCATAGCGATTACTCTGAATCCTTTGTTGTAACGATAGGGGATGTTTCGGTTTCGTCGTCCGCATAAGGGTCGGGATAGCCCAACTCTGCAAGCAACGTTCGTTCCAGTGCTTCCATTTCTTCGGCTTCGTCGTCATCTATATGGTCGTAACCCAGCAGATGCAAGCAGCCGTGAATGACCAGATGTGCCCAATGGGCCTTGAGTGCCTTGCCTTGCTCGGCGGCTTCGCGCTCGACCACGGCCACGCAGATCACCAGATCGCCCAGCAACGGGATGTCCAGAAACTCGTCGGGCACATCGGCGGGGAACGACAGCACGTTGGTGGCGTAATCCTTTTGCCGCCAGGTGTGATTCAGTTCGCGGCCTTCTTCTTCATCGACCAGGCGAATGGTCATTTCCGAATCGGCAGTGCGCTGGCGCAGGGCCAGTTCGCACCATTGGCGGAACTCGGCTTCGCTGGGGGCAGACGCTTGTGTCGCTAGTTGCAGATCAAGCTCAAGCATCGCGGCGGTTGTCCTTCGGGGCTTCTTCGGTCACGCGATTTTCGAAGCGCTCGTAGGCTTCGACGATGCGCTGCACCAGTGGATGGCGCACAACGTCCTTGGGCATGAAATGGGTGAAGCTGATGCCCGGCACGTCTTTGAGCACCTCGATCACATGGTGCAGCCCGGACTTGGTGCCTTTCGGCAAGTCGACCTGGGTGATGTCGCCGGTGATGACCGCGGTGGACCCAAAGCCGATACGGGTCAGGAACATCTTCATCTGCTCGACGGTGGTGTTCTGGCTTTCGTCGAGGATGATGAAACTGTTGTTCAGCGTGCGACCGCGCATGTAAGCCAGCGGCGCAACTTCGATGACCTGGCGCTCGATCAGCTTGGCGACGTGTTCGAAGCCGAGCATTTCGTAGAGCGCGTCATAGAGCGGGCGCAGGTACGGGTCGATCTTCTGCGACAAGTCGCCGGGCAGGAAGCCAAGCTTTTCGCCCGCCTCAACCGCCGGGCGCACCAGCAGGATGCGGCGAATCTGTTCACGCTCCAGCGCGTCTACCGCGCAGGCAACGGCCAGGTAGGTCTTGCCGGTACCGGCAGGGCCAATGCCGAAATTGATGTCGTTACCGAGAATTTCCTTCACATAGCGCACTTGATTCAAGCCACGAGGGCGAATCATGCCTTTTTTGGTGCGCAGTGCGACGGAGGGTTCGGCAGGGGAGTGGTTATCCAGCTCTTCGACGGCCGATTCCTGCAGGAACAGGTGAACCATGTCCGGCGACAGCTCGGTACCTTTGGTTTCCCGGTACAGGCGGCGCAGGAGGTTTTCCGCGGAGGTGGTGTGTTTGGGCTCGCCGATCAATTCGAACTGGTTTCCGCGATTGCGGATCTCGATGGTCAGGCGCTGTTCGATCAAGCGCAAATGCTCGTCGAATTGCCCGCACAGATTGGCGAAGCGGCGAGCCTCAAAGGGCTCGAGGATGAAACGATGCGGTTCTATGGGTGCGTTCAAGGTCGTATTTAGCCGCCCTGGGGCAATTAAGATGAAATCAAGGATAACGCCAGTGGCTTGGGTGCGAAAGCTCTTAAATATCCCATTTTCAAACACCGCCCCGTAGGAGCAAAGCTTGCTCGCGATGGCTGTCTGGCATTCAACCTTTAAGTTGTCTGACTTGGCGCCATCGCGAGCAAGCTCGGCTTCTACAGTGATGCGCAGTGTTACTGGATCAGCGAGCCCCGCAGCGAGTGCGGTTGTGCGGCGTCAATGTGCACGTCGGCGAACTGTCCGATCAGCGTTGGATTGTCGCAGCGGAAGTTGACGATACGGTTATTCTCGGTCCGGCCTTGCAGCTCGCCGGGGTCTTTTTTCGAATAGTCGGTGACCAGAATCCGCTGGACCGAACCGACCATTTGTCGGCTGATCTCGAAACCTTGCTGGTTCAGGCGATGTTGCAGGGCATTCAGTCGCTCTTTTTTCAGCTCTTCCGGCGTCTCGTCGGCCAGGTCGGCCGCTGGGGTGCCCGGGCGCTGGCTGTAGACGAACGAGTAGGAAAAGTCGAAGCCGACGTCTTCGATCAGCTTCATCGTTTGTTCGAAGTCTTTCTCGGTTTCGCCCGGGAAGCCGACGATGAAGTCCGAACTGATGCAAATGCCCGGCACGGCGGCCCGCAGCTTGCGCAGTTTGGATTTGTATTCCAGCGCGGTGTGGTTCCGTTTCATTGCCGCGAGAATCCGGTCCGAACCCGACTGCACCGGCAAGTGCAGGTGTTTGACCAGTTCCGGCACATCGGCGTGGGCCTGGATCAGGCTGTCGGAGAACTCCAGCGGGTGCGACGTGGTGTAGCGAATCCGGTCGATGCCATCGACAGCGGCCACGACACGAATCAGCTCGGCCAGATCGGCCAGGCGACCGTCATGGGTGGTGCCGCGATAACCGTTGACGTTCTGACCCAGCAGCGTCACTTCGCGTACGCCGTTTTCGGCCAGGTGGATGATCTCGGCAATCACGTCGTCGAACGGGCGGCTGACTTCTTCACCGCGGGTGTACGGCACCACGCAGAACGTGCAGTACTTGCTGCAGCCTTCCATCACCGAGACATAGGCGCTCGGACCGTCGATGCGCGGTTCTGGCAAATGGTCGAATTTTTCGATTTCCGGGAACGAGACGTCGACTTGCGGCAGTTTGGTGGCGCGAGCAGCGTCGATCATTTCCGGCAGGCGGTGCAGGGTTTGCGGGCCGAACACCACGTCGACGTACGGGGCACGATCGCGGATGGCGGCGCCTTCCTGACTGGCCACGCAACCGCCGACGGCGATCACCATTTCAGGGTTGGCGAGTTTCAGTTCACGCCAGCGGCCGAGCTGGGAGTACACCCGGTCCTGGGCGCGTTCGCGAATGGAGCAGGTGTTGAGCAGGATCACGTCGGCATCTTCAGCGCGAGCAGTGACTTCCAGGGCCTGGTGTTCACCCAGCAAGTCGACCATGCGCGAGCTGTCGTACTCGTTCATCTGGCAACCGTGGGTTTCGATGTAAAGCTTCTTGGCCATGGATACAGTCATCACGTGATTCAAAGAACCGCGCATTATAGGGAACATGTCCCAAGGTTCCTACCGTTGTGCGTCCGGTGGCTATGCTATAGTTCGCGCCCTCATTTTTATCCCCGATGTGTTGCCCGCCCGCCATGACCAAACGTGAAGCCCCAATCTACAAGGTGATTTTCCTCAACCAGGGCCAGGTGTACGAAATGTATGCCAAGCAGATCTACCAAAGTGATCTGTGGGGGTTTCTGGAAGTGGAAGAGTTCGTCTTTGGCGAGCGCACGCAAGTGGTCGTCGATCCGAGCGAAGAGAAGCTCAAGGCTCAGTTTGAAGGCGTTGTGCGCAGCTTTGTGCCGATGCATTCGATTGTGCGCATCGATGAGGTAGAGCGTCTGGGTACGCCGAAAATCAGCGAAGCCCGTGGCGCGGTCGGCAATGTCATGCCGTTTCCGATGCCGATGCCTGAAAAGTAGGCATTGAAACCGAGGTGACACAATCGCGGGCAAGCCTTGCTCCTACAGGTTCACCACTGCTCTTGTAGGAGCAAGGCTTGCCCGCGATTGCGTCAGAGAGGTCGGTAAAGAAATCAGGGAAGAGGCGAAAACGGCGTACGCCCATCGGCGCTCTGCAATTCCATCAGGTATTTACGGAAAATTTGCCCCAGTACCTGGGTGGCGACTTCCAGCTCTTCGCGCGGCATTTTCTCAGTGACTTCGTCGGCGGTGTCCAGCGCCTCTTCAGCGCCGTTGACCGCCGCCATTTTCAGCAGAATGTAAGCCTGGACGTTATTGGCCGGCACACCTTCGCCATGGAAGAACATGGTGCCGAGTTTGAATTGCGCCTGGGCATGGCCTTGCAGCGAGGCTTTTTCGAAATAGCTGAGGGCTTTATTGAGGTCGCGTGGCGCGTTTTTGCCTTCGTAGTAGAACTCACCCAACTCGTATTGCGCTTGCGCATCCCCTTCATCCGACGCTTTTTGGCAGGCGGCGAGCGCTTGCGTCAGGTCTTGCGGCTGAGTATTGAGGGTGCAGCGACCCATCGCTGGGATTAACAACGAGTTGCCGCCTGCTTGTGCGAGCGCGAGCAGGGGCTGAAGGAGCAACAGGCAGCCCATTGCAAGGGCGCGGCCGGTGCGGTTCATGAGAATCGACTTACCTCTGAAGGGCGCGCGGACCCATCGAGGGGATCCAATAAGCGCGCATTATGAAATAAGCAGGGCCAACCTTACAAAGTCTTTACTCGTTTTTCTGCTGCGTGGGGAATATATCGCCCAATTTGCGGGGGATTATTAGCGCAAGCGTCGGAATAACAGTGCGGATGTAGGTGAAAGCTGACGTCGGCAGTCGCCAACGTCAGCAGCAAAACGTTATTTCAATGCGGCGAATGCACGCTCGGCAGCGTCCAGTGTCAGTTTCAACTCGGTTTCGCCATGAGCGATCGAGGTGAAGCCGGCTTCGAACGCGCTCGGCGCCAGGTAAACCCCGCCTTCGAGCATCAAGTGGAAGAAGCGGCCGAACAGGGCGGCATCGCTCGCCATCACGTCATCGAACGTCACGATATCGTCGGCGCCACTGAAATACAGGCCGAACATGCCACCGGCTTGCGTGGTCACGAACGGAATGCCCGCGGCATCGGCGCGTTGTTGCAGGCCGTCGAGCAGACGCGTGGTGTAGTCGGTCAGTTCGGCGTGGAAACCCGGACGGCTGATCAAGCGCAAAGTGGTCAGGCCGGCGGCCATGGCCAGCGGGTTGCCCGACAACGTGCCGGCCTGGTACACCGGGCCCAGCGGCGCAATGTGCTGCATGATTTCGCGTTTGCCGCCGAAGCAGCCAACGGGCATGCCGCCACCGATGATTTTGCCGAAGGTGCTCAGGTCCGGCGTTACGCCGTAGTAAGCCTGGGCTCCGCCGAGGGCAACGCGGAAACCAGTCATCACTTCGTCGAAAATCAGCACTACGCCGTGCTTGTCGCACAGTGTCCGCAGGCCTTCGAGGAAGCCTGGCGCTGGCGGTACGCAGTTCATGTTGCCGGCCACTGGCTCAACGATGATGCACGCCACGTCCTGGCCGACTTCGGCGAGCATGGTTTCTACCGCGTTGATGTCGTTGAACGGCAGGGTCAAGGTGTGTTTGGCAAAGGCTGCCGGCACGCCGGCCGAGCTCGGTACGCCTTGGGTCAGCGCGCCAGAGCCGGCCTTGACCAGCAGGCTGTCGGAGTGGCCGTGGTAGCAGCCTTCAAACTTGATGATGCTGTCGCGGCCGGTGAAGCCACGGGCCAGACGGATCGCGCTCATGGTCGCTTCGGTGCCGGAGCTGACCATACGCACCATTTCCATCGACGGCACGATCGAGCAGACCAGGTCTGCCATCTCGGTTTCCATCGCGGTCGGGGCGCCATAGGACAAACCGTGTGCCAGTTGTTTGCGCACCGCGTCCAGCACGTCCGGATGGCTATGGCCGAGAATCATCGGCCCCCAGGAGCCGACGTAATCCACATAGCGCTTGTCGTCTTCGTCGGTAACGTAGGCGCCTTCAGCGTGTTTGAAGAACAGCGGGGTGCCGCCGACGCTTTTGAACGCGCGCACAGGCGAGTTCACGCCACCGGGAATGTGTTTCTGGGCATTGGCAAACAGGGTTTCGGAACGAGACATGGTCGGGCTCTCAAATCAGATTTTAAGTAGTTCGTTAAAGGCGCGGGCACGGCGTGTCACTTCAGCCGCACTCTCGGCGCCGAACAGGCCGTGGACTACCGCCAGTAGATCAACCCCGTGGGCCACCAACGGGGCGGCGTTTTCCAGGGTGATGCCGCCAATCGCGCAGATTGGCAGGTGCAATGTGCGGCGAGCCTGGTCGAGCAAGTCAAGGCTGCAAGTGGGTGCGCCGGGTTTGGTGTTCGAATTGAAGAAGCGGCCGAAGGCGACGTAGCTCGCACCTTCTTTGGCGGCTTGTTCGGCCAGTTCGAGTTGCGCATGGCAGGTCGAACCGATGATTGCCTTGGAACCGAGCAGGGCGCGGGTCGGAGACAGCGGACCATCGGTCTGTCCCAGGTGCACACCCACGTTCAGGCGGGCAGCGAGTTCGGCGTCGTCGTTGATGATCAACTGGGTCTTGTAGCGATCGCACAGATCGCGCAGTGCTTCGGCTTCACGCAATCGGCGGGCCTCGTCACTGCTTTTGTCGCGGTACTGGAGCAAGGTGACGCCGCCTTCCAGCGCCGCCTCCACGTACGAAAGAAATTTACCGGCCAGCAACTGGCTATCGGTAATGGCGTACAGGCCACGTAGTTTCATCGGACAAGCCTCGGCGCTTTACGCATCAAAAGTTACGAACAGAAATCCAGAGGCAGGCGGCGCGGCACGAACTGGCCTTTGCCCAGTTGCTCCGCATCACGCAGGGTTCGCCATGTGTAGTTAAGCGCGGTCTGCACGGCGCTGGCGAGGTTTTCACCCAGGGCCAGACGACCGGCCAACGCGCTGGCCAGCGTGCAACCGGAACCGTGATAGCTGCCGGGCAAGCGCTGGCAGGTAAAGGTTTCGCGGTGGCCGTCGCGGCTGTAGAGGCGATTGTGGATTTCGTGTTCGTCGCCATGACCGCCGGTGATCAGCAGGTGTTTGACGAACGGCAACAGTTTTTCGGCGCATTCGTCGGCCGTGCCTTCTGGCAGTTCGGCGAGGATGCGCGCTTCGGGAAGGTTAGGGGTGGCGATGATGGACAGGGGCAGCAGGCGTTCGCGCATGGCGTAGCCGACTTCGTCCTTGCCCAGTCGTCCGCCACCGCCGGCGCGCAGCACCGGGTCGCAGACGACCGGCAGGTGCGGGTGCGCCTGAAGCAGTTCGACCACGGTGTCGACCATCTCCAGGGAACCGAGCATGCCCAGTTTGACGGCGGCGACTTCGGAGTCGTTGAGCACGGCATTGGCCTGGGCCAACACCCACTCACGGTCGAGGACGCGGAAGTCAGTGACGTTGACCGTGTCTTGCACGGTCAGGGCGGTGACGGCCGGGGCCGCATGGCAACCCTGCGCGAGCAAGGCTTCGATATCTGCCTGCAAGCCGGCGCCACCACTTGGATCGTGGCCGGAGAGACAGAGGACAACGGGGCGAGAGCTGTAGATATTCATGGTGCGCGAGCTTACCACCAGTCGACCAGCGAGTCATGAGACGGACTTGTAGCAGCTGGCGCAGCCTGCGTCCGGCTGCGCAGCAGTCGTAAACCCAGACAACGCGGTCAATCAGACAGACCGCGAATTCAGGTTTAACGACTGCTGCGCAGCCGGACGCAGGCTTCGCCAGCTGCTACAGGAATGTGTAAAACGGCCGATGCATTGATACAGCCTGACCAATCAAGCTGGTTTTGCGCAAAATTTGTCGCTGGAACGCCCGTGCTAGAGCCTCTGCGAAAAAAATTCAATGGTGTTCAATGGCCATCAACGGCTATGCTAGAGTGGATCCAAACCAATAACAGGTAATGCCGGTTTTACGTCTACTCAAAGGGAATGAGGGGCTTCCTGAGATAACCGGACAGGCCACGCTGGGGCTTAAATGCGCTATTTGCTGATGTTGCTGCTTTGCTTGCCCCTCATGGCGAGCGCCATCGAGTTCGATGAATCTACCCAGAGCCTTCCCCTGGGCCGAGTCATGCAGGTGTACGAAGACGCGGGCGGTCAGGCGACCATCGCCGATGTTCGTGCGCAAGCTGCAGCTGGAAACTTCAAACCCCACGATAAAGCCACCCTTAACGCCGGGTACTCGCGTTCAGTGTTCTGGCTGAAAATCGACCTGCATTACCGTCCGACCAACCCGTCAGTACAACGCACCTGGCTTCTTGAACTGGCCTATCCGCCGCTCGATCACCTTGATCTGTACTTGCCCGATGCCGGCGGTGACTATCGCTTGGCCCGGCAGACGGGCGATGCCTTGCCGTTTGCCACGCGTGAGATCCGCCAGAACAACTACCTGTTCGATTTGAACTTCACACCTGACCAGGCACAAACGGTGTACCTGCGCCTGCAAAGCGAAGGCTCCATCCAGGCACCGGTGACCTTGTGGTCGAGCACCGCTTTTCTCGAAGAGCAGCCCGTGCGGCTTTATGTGCTGGGGCTGATCTACGGCGTGTTGTTGGGGATGCTGGTTTACAACCTGTTCATCTACCTGAGCGTGCGTGACACCAGCTATCTCTATTACATCTTCTACATCGCCTCGTTCGGTCTGTACCAACTGTCGGTCAATGGCGCGGCCGTGGAGTATTTCTGGCCGGACAATCCTTGGTGGGCCAACGCGGCAACACCGTTCTTCATCGGCTGCGCCGGACTGTTCGGCAGTCAGTTTGCTCGAAGCTTCTTGCAGACCGGGTCCTATGGTCGCTGGCTCGATCGCTTGTTGCTGGCCTTGATTGCATTCAGCGCGACGGTGATCGGGTTGTCGTTGATGGCCAGCTATGCCCTGGCCTTGCGCCTGGCCACCGCCCTGGCCTTGTCCTTCACCGTGGTGATTTTTGCCGCCGGGCTGTGTGCCTGGTTGCGCGGCCTGCGTGTGGCGCGGTATTTCATCATTGCCTGGTCGGCGTTTTTGCTCGGTGGCATCGTCAACACGATGATGGTGCTGGGTTATCTGCCCAACGTGTTCCTGACCATGTATTCAAGCCAGATCGGCTCGGCGATTGAAGTCGCACTGCTGTCGCTGGCCTTGGCCGATCGCATCAACGCCATGCGCGAGCAGCAAGCACAAACGCTGTTTGATGCGGGGCAAAAGCTCGAAGTGTTGAACCAGCAATTGGCTCACAGTAACAAGCTCAAGGATGAATTCCTTGCCACCTTGACCCACGAATTGCGCACCCCCATGAACGGCGTGATCGGTTCGCTGGAGTTGATGCAGACCGTCGAGATGGACCCTGAGCTGGAGCAATACCAGCAAACCGCTGCCGGTTCGGCGCGGGACATGATGCGCATGGTCAACGGCATCCTGACGCTGACCGAATTGCAGGCCGGCAAGCTCAAGGCCACCCCGGCGGCGTTCAGCTTGCGGGGTGTGGTCGATGGCTTGCGGGCGCAGTTCGAGGGCAACGCATCGAGCAAGTCGCTGGATTTCAAAGTCGACGTCACGCCCGGACTGCCGGATCGCCTGCACGGCGACAGCGCAAAGCTGGCGCAATGCCTGGAATGCCTGCTGGACAACGCAATCAAGTTCACCCGGGTCGGCGGGCTGGCGCTACGGGTGACGGGCAAGCCGGTGGAAAACGGACGCCTGTCGTTGTCGTTTGCAGTGATCGACACAGGCATCGGTTTTACCGATCTGGGAGAGGCGACCATGTACCAGCGTTTCTTCCAGCTCGACGGTTCGATGACCCGCGAATATGGCGGTTTGGGCGTAGGGTTGGCGATTTGTCGGCAACTGGTCGAATTGCTCGGTGGGCGCCTGACTCACCGCTCCGAACCCGGCAGTGGCAGTCGTTTCCAGCTGGATGTCGACGTAGAAGTGACTGTCGTGGAACGCCCGGCCTTACCGTCGATGAATCGCGAGGTCCCGGGGTTGCGCTTGCCAAAGGATTGCAACGTGTTGCTGGTGGATGACAACAGCGTCAATCAGTTGGTGATGCGCGGCATGTTGCTCAAGCTCGGGTTCCGGGTGCGTTCGGCCGACAACGGTCTGGCCGCCCTCGACCAGTTGCAGCTTGAAACCTTTGATGCGGTGCTGGTCGATTGTCAGTTGCCACCGCTGGACGGTATCTCCCTGTGCTGCCAGATCCGCGCCTTGCCGGGCTGTGCTCATTTGCCGGTGTTCGTGGTGGCGCTGAGTGTTGATCGTGAACGCTGCCCGACCGGTGACATGATCGACTACCTGAATAAACCGGTGAAATTCGAGGACTTGCAGGCCGCGCTCTATCGTCGGGTGCTGTGTCCAAGGCAGGGCGAAAGCGCCGACAGTTAGGCGGATATGCCACTTTGTTCAGCCTCGGGGCAGTGCTTAACTGAACCCCTTGGCTGACCCAAAGGAGCCCCCGTCATGAACCTGCATCAGTTCGCTGAAACCCACGAAGTCACCAACCAGCCACCGTCGCTGGACGGTACCAACCTCTATCGCATCGACCTTCCGCTGCAGGAATGGTCGCGGCGTTTCGGGGCCGGTTGGGCCGAATCGCGGATCGACGCCTATGGCGCCTTGGCGGGCGGGCCACTGATGGACGCCGGGTTCCTGGCCAATCAGAACAAACCGGTGTTCGTCAGTCATGACCGTTATGGTCATCGCATCGACCTGGTGGAATTCCACCCGGCCTATCACCAATTGATGCGCACCGCCGTCGAACACGGGCTGACCTCGTTGCCCTGGGCGCATCCGCAGACAGGGGCGCATGTGGCCCGTGCGTCCATGAGTTATCTGCACAGCCAGGCCGAAGCCGGCAGTGGCTGCCCTTTGACCATGACCTTCGCCAGCGTTCCGGCGATGCGCCTGCAACCGGATCTGGCCGATCAATGGCTGCCGAAAATCCTCGCCACCGAATATGACCCGCGCAACGTTGGCATGGCGCACAAGGCCGGTGTGACCATCGGCATGGCCATGACCGAAAAGCAGGGCGGCACCGACGTGCGCGCCAACACCACCAAGGCCTATCCGGTGGGCGCCAGTGGTCCGGGGCAGGCTTACGAGTTGGTGGGGCACAAGTGGTTCTGCTCGGCACCGATGTGCGATGCCTTCCTGACCCTGGCGCAAACGGACAAGGGCCTGACCTGTTTCCTGCTGCCGCGCCACCGGCCGGACGATACGCGCAATCAGTTCTACATCCAGCGCTTGAAGAACAAATTGGGCAACTGCTCCAACGCCTCCAGCGAAGTGGAATTTCGCGGGGCGCTGGCCTGGATGGTCGGCGAAGAAGGGCGGGGTGTTCCGACCATCATTGAAATGGTGGCCATGACCCGCTTCGATTGCATGGTCGGTTCCAGCGCACTGATGCGCCAGGCCCTGACCCAGGCCAGTCACCACTGCGCCCACCGTACAGTCGGTGGCAAGGTGCTCAGTGAACAACCCTTGATGCAAAACGTGCTGGCCGATCTGGCGCTGGAAAGTGAAGCCGCCCTGGCTTTGAGCCTGCGCATGGGCAAGGCACTGGACCATCTGGACGATAGCCACGAAGCCAAATTCGCCCGGCTGGTTACCGCGGTGGGCAAGTACTGGATCTGCAAACGCGCGCCCGCCATGATCAACGAAGCGGCCGAATGCATGGGCGGCGCTGGCTATGTCGAAGAAAGCATCCTGCCGCGTCTGTACCGAGAGGCGCCGGTCAATTCGACGTGGGAAGGTTCCGGCAACGTGCAGTGCCTGGATGTGCTGCGAGCCTTGTCCAAAGAACCGGGTGTGCTTGATGTGCTGTTCAGTGAACTGGGCGACGGTCATGGCGATAAACGCTTGGCCGCGCACATCCAGCAATTGCAGGCGCAGTTCAAAGACACCAGCGACATTCAATACCGCGCCCGCCAGTTCACCGAAGACATTGCCTTGGGGCTTCAGGCCAAGCTGTTGCTGGAGGCGGGCAATGCGGCGGTCAGTGATGCGTTTATCGTCAGCCGGCTCGGTTCGGCCGGTCGGGTGTATGGCGCGTTGCCACGTGGGCTGGATGTGGAAGCAATCGTCGCCCGGTCGACCCCGCAGGGTTTTTGACCGTTGCAAAACCCTGTGGGAGCGGGCTTGCCCGCGAATGCGGTCTGACATTCAACATTAATGGTGTCTGACACACCGCTATCGCGGGCAAGCCCGCTCCCACAGGTTCTGCCTGTGCCTGACTATTGATGTATTGCCCAAACACGACTGTTCCCGTGAAGCGACGATGCAGGCAAGATGAAGGTCTGCAAGTCAGAACACAGGATGCTGATCGTGACCGAAGCTTTTATTATCGTTCAAACCGCCGAGCAAGCCGTGGACCGGCTTGCGCTCTTGCACAATCGTGCAACCACCGCGTTGAATCAGGCGCTCAAGCGATACCTGAAGGATCGTGTCGAGCCGGACGCCGAGCAGCGTGCGATGTTCCGTTATCCCGAACTGCGTCTGACTTATCACTGCCAGGGCGAAGTCCCGCAGACCACGCGCGCCTACGCCAAGGTTCAACTGCCCGGAACCTACAGCGTCACCGTCACCCATCCGGCCGCCTTCCGCAAATACCTGCTGGAACAGCTGGTGCCGTTGATGCACGACTTCACCGTGACCGTGGAAGTCGGTATCAGCCAGCAAAACATTCCTTACCCGTACGTGGTCGAGCAGGGCGATGAGCTGGCCGGTTCCGGCGTGACCGCTGCCGTGCTGGCGCGGGTGTTCCCGAGTACCGACCTGTCCGCTGCCACCGACGGCATTGCCGATGGCTTGTACGATTGGGAAAACACCGACCCGCTGCCGCTGGCGCTGTTCGACGCCGCGCGGGTGGACTTCTCCCTGCGCCGCCTGGTGCATTACACCGGCAGTGATTGGCGTCATGTGCAACCCTGGATCCTGCTGACCAACTACCACCGCTATGTTGACCAGTTCATCGTCCATGGCCTGGAGCAATTGCGCAGCGACCCGCGTTTTGTGCGCATGATCTTGCCGGGCAACGTGATCATCGAAAAGAGCATGGACCACGGCGAAGCATCGGCGATTGCCGCCGGTGTGGTGTGGCACCGTTACCAGATGCCGGCCTATCACCTGATCGCCAGCGATGGCCATGGCGTGACGCTGGTGAATATCGGCGTCGGCCCGTCCAACGCCAAGAACATCACCGACCACTTGGCGGTGCTGCGTCCGCATTGCTGGCTGATGATCGGTCACTGCGGCGGCTTGCGTCAGTCGCAGACCATTGGCGACTACGTGCTGGCTCACGCGTACATGCGCCGCGACGGGATTCTCGACCGGGTCGTGCCACCGAACATTCCGATACCGGCGCTGGCGGAAGTGCAGATGGCATTGCAGCAAGCGGCGGCCAACATCACCGGCGAGAAAGGTGACGAGCTGAAGAAACGCCTGCGCACTGGCACCGTACTGACTTACGACGACCGTAACTGGGAGCTGCGCTGGGCTCAGGAGCGTCCGTTGATCAACCTGTCTCGCGCCGTGGCGGTGGACATGGAAAGTGGCACTATCGCTGCCCAGGGTTATCGCTTGCGGGTGCCGTATGGCACGTTGCTCTGCGTCTCGGACAAGCCGCTGCACAGCGAAATCAAGTTGCCGGGCTCGGCCAACGCCTTCTATGAACGTGCGGTCAGCCAGCACTTGAAGATCGGCATCGAAGCGGTGGATCTGCTGCGTACCGAGCTCAACTCGCTGCACTCGCGCAAGCTGCGCAGCTTCGACGAGCCGCCGTTCCGCTAACGGTTGTCATGGTCATTTGGCGGTCAGGGCACTAGCATTAGCAGCCCTGACCGTTAGATGTTCCTTTCCCCATGCCTCGTCCACAACGTCCCGCACCTCGCCGTCCTGGCGCGAATACTCCTTCCTCAGCCCCGCGCCGTGTCGCCAAGGCGCCGCCGGCCGAGCCGAAGCTGATCCTGTTCAACAAACCGTTTGATGTGCTGACGCAATTCAGCGACGGCGAAGGGCGGGCGACGCTCAAGGATTACATCGAGATCCCGGGGATTTACCCGGCCGGACGCCTGGACCGCGACAGCGAAGGCTTGTTGCTGCTGACCAACGACGGTCAGTTGCAAGCCCGTATTGCCGATCCGAAACACAAACTGGCCAAGACGTATTGGGTGCAGGTAGAAGGCGAGCCGAGTGCCGAGCAGTTGCAGCGTTTGCGTGACGGCGTCGAACTTAACGACGGGATGACTTTGCCGGCCGAGGCGCGGCAACTGGAAGAACCGGAGCTGTGGCCACGCAACCCGCCGGTGCGCTTTCGCAAGAGTGTGCCGACAAGCTGGCTGGAGCTGGTGATTCGTGAAGGGCGCAATCGTCAGGTGCGGCGCATGACGGCAGCGGTCGGCTTGCCGACATTGCGTCTGGTGCGGGTCAGAATTGGCGACTGGACGATCGAAGGGCTCGATCAGGGCCAGTGGAAGGAAGTGCCGGCGCGTTTATAACGTGCCGGATTCAATCAGGCCGATCACCACGCTTTTGATCACGAACGCGGCCACGCCCAGACCCAGTACAAAGAACAGAATGAACGAGCCAAAGCGCCCGGCCTTGGACTTCTTCGCCAGATCCCAGACGATGAAACCCATGAAAATGATCAGAATGCTGACAAGGCCAGTCATCATCCACTCTTCAAATACTGCAGGATCCATCGAACATCTCCAGCGCGGGCGGGGCTAAAAGGGCGCGGGGAGTATACGCCTCGCTGGCTGCGTACAGTATTGACCTGCGGCGGTGTGTCGCAGCTATTCGTCGCCTGTGCCGGCCCCATCGCGGGCAAGCCATGCTCCTACGGGTTTGCATCTGCCACGAATCCGCACCAGATCTGTAGGAGCAAAGCTTGCTCGCGATAGCGTCTTCAGTTACGCAGATGAGTCAGGGGCAATTCAGTGCTGTTGAGTACCTGGTTCAGCACAAAGCTCGAACGAACGCTGGTGACCCCTTCAATCCGGGTCAGGTGCCCCAGCAGTAACTTCTGATAGTGATCCATGTCCGGCACCACCACCTTGAGCTGATAGTCGGCGTCCATCCCGGTCACCAGGCTGCATTCCAGCACTTGCGGCAATGTACGAATCGCCGCTTCGAAGTTCTCGAAGCGTTCCGGGGTGTGCCGGTCCATGCCGATCAGCACGTAAGCCGTCAGGCTCAAGCCGAGCATTTTACGGTCCAGCAGGGCGACCTGGCGGGTGATGTAGCCGTCGTCCTCCAGTTGCTTGACCCGGCGCGAGCAAGGCGAGGGGGACAAGCCGATGCGTTCGGCCAGCTCCTGGTTGGAGATGCGCGCATCACGCTGCAATTCCGCCAAAATGCTCAAGTCGTATCGGTCGAGTTTGCTCATCAATGAGGCCTTTGTCGTAACTATTGCGGCAGATTATCTATCCAAGGTTAAAAATTGCGCAAGTGATGTTTATTTGAGCAATCTTCGCAATCCTCTGCCGGCGCCCCAGGCCTATTCTTATCACCAGAATCACTGCTCGGACAAACAGTCCACAGCGGCTCGCCCAATCAGGCCAGCCGCGGCCGCCACCCCCACCGGGGATGTGCCGGCCCCCGAGCTGCACACTGTCCAGAAGACGGGGTGAGGTGAGCCGACGTCATAAGCGTCGAGCACGGACGAAGTTCTCAAAGGGAGGCCGACGGGTCTCCCTTTTCTTTTGCCTGCGATTTCTGCACAGCCCTCAATAAATAAGTTTCGCGACTGATAACCTGTTTCAGAACCGGCCTGAACTTTCCCAGTCTTACGTACAGGCCCTAACCCGTAGTGAGGAAAAGCATGAAGTCGCGCATCTGGCGTTTGGCCGGTGTTGGTTTGTTGTGTGTCGGAGTCACTGCGCAATCACTGGCCGATGATCAACAAAACCGTGGTCCCGAAGGCGGGCAGCATGAGGGCGGCGGTCATCAGGGCAACGGTCAGGGGCATGGCGGTAACAATCAGCCGCACCCGCAGAACAACGACATCATTCGTGGCGACAACAGCCGCCAGTTCGAGCACAACGGTCAGGGTCAAAATAACGGCCAGCGGGAAAATCAGAACCATCCTGCGCCGGACTTCAACAGCCGGGTTCGCTCGCCGCCACCGCCGCCGCAATTGCCAGCGAATGACCTGCCGATTGACCCGCCGATCCACAGCCGCCCCGACACCGTGCGCCAGACCCAGCCACCGCAGCGTGGTTACTATCAGGATGTGCCTCGGCGTAACGATTACAACCAGCACTGGAATGGTTACACCGGTGCGCCGACCAATGACAATCACTGGCAGGGCGGTCGTCCGCCGGGGCATGGCAATGGCTGGGGACCAGGGCCGCGATACCGTCCGGGTCAGGAAATTGATCGCTTTCCAGACCGCGAATACCGCGTGCCTTACCGTGGCATGGATTACTTCTATTCCGGCGGTTACTGGTATCGCCCGCTGGGGCCGCACTATGTCGTGGTGCAACCGCCGCGCGGGATTCGTGTCAGCTATTTGCCTGACTATGCCGAGCAAGTCTTGATTGGCGGGTCGATGCTGTTTCTGGCGGCCGGCTCGTATTACGCCTATCAGGAGAGCACTCAGGATTACATGGTGGTCGAGCCTCCGGTTGGAGGCCCGCAAGCGCAACAACCGGCCAGCAATAGTTATGACGTGGAGGCGTATCCGGCCAACGGGCAGTCGCCGGAGCAGATCAGTCGAGACGGTTACGAGTGCTACCAATACGCGGTGCAGCAGAGTGGCTTCGACCCGCGAACCGCTACCTACCAACCGGACTCAGCGGTGGTCCAGGCCTACCGACAAGCCGAGGGCAATTGCCTCGGCAGTCGCGGTTATCAGGTCACGTTCTGAGCCTTGGCGGCCAGCACCACTTCCTGCGGGTCGGCGTGCACCAGCACTTCGGCTTTCGGGTAGGCGGCATGAATCGCATCGGCCGCCTGGTCGCTGATGCCGTGGGCGACAGACAGCGTCAAACTTCCCGGCAACTCCAGGTGCAATTGCACGAACCACTGGTTGCCGGAAATCCGCGTGCGCAGGTCATGCGCCCCTAAAACCCCCGGCACACTGCAGGCCAGTTCGAGCATGTGCTGGCTGACTTCGGGCGGCAGTTCTTCATCCATCAACACCGTAAAACTTTCCCGTGCGATCTGAATCGCGCTCCACAGAATGTAGATGGCAATGCCCAGGCCAAACCACGCATCCAGCTGATGCCAGCCAAACCCGGCCAGCACCAGTGCCACCAGAATGCTGCCGTTGAGCAGCAGATCCGAACGGTAATGCAGCGAGTCCGCACGCACCGCGTTGGAGCCCGTCGCCTTGACCACCCGGTGTTGAAGCATCAGCAATGCCAGCGTCAGCACCAGGGAAAACACGATCACCCCGATGCTGATCCACGGCGCTTCCACCGGTACGGGATGCTGGAGCCGATCAAAGGCCTGCAGGGCGATCAGCACCGCACTGCCGCCAATGAACAGCGCCTGAGCCATGCCCGCCAGCGACTCGGCCTTGCCATGCCCGTAACGGTGATCGTCATCGGCCGGGCGCAAGGCGTAATGCACCGCCAGCAAGTTGAGCAGCGAGGTGACGCCGTCGAGCGTCGAGTCGGTCAATCCGGCGAGCATGCTCACCGAACCGCTCAACCACCAGGCGATGCCTTTGGCGACGATCAGCGTACAGGCCACCGCCACCGAGGCACGGGTCGCCAGCCGCAGCAGGCGGGCGTGTTCGGAGCTGGAATTCATAGGGGCGGCATTTTCCTTTGGGGGCATCGATTACGCGGCAGGTTGCAGGCCGAACATGGCCAGTTGCTGGGCG